>NZ_JBMRBK010000071.1:0-159460 GCF_057351765.1 Trinickia sp.
CGACGGCCGTCGCTGTTTTGACGAACCACTCTCAACTCAGAGTCTTTGTCAGCCATAGGTGTCCACCTCCAAAATAGGTGGACACCTATGCTCCTCGCTCAGAGCGCCGTTGGGTAGACGCCGACAATGGACCGCATACGATAAAGCAAGGTCCGCTTGGACAGAGGGTGCTGTACCTCTCCGAGCACTATTCCAACACCCTGAGCGCTTCCTCAAGCGCGCTATGGGGGTGGGCGGCGTGGGGACACCATACTGCCGTCAACACGAGAAATGAACGTGAGGGATGCGTCGTCGCCCGCGTACTCACCAGCACATGACATATCGTCCACGCTTACGAAGACTTGAACACAACAGGAATAAGGGACGGACTTGGGTTGCGCAAAAAATACATACTGTATGCGCCAACAGGTACTTTTGCTCCTTATGCGACGCGGCTTTCGCGGTACTGCACTTTTCTAAAAAAGTGCAGTACTCGCCGGGTCCGAGTCAGCGCAGTTTTCTCATTTTTCATGAGAAGTCTTGAGAAAGAGCATCATCGCCAACCGCGAAGGAAGTCTTCAAAATCCGTAGCGTAAGCGCAGCTCATCGGCTCTAGGTCTTCGTCAATTGCCGGACATGTGCTGTGAGCGATGCTCCGACGGAAAAATGTTTGTGCGGGCTCAGGTATTTCGCGCAACCGAACGTACCGTACCGTGCCACCTGTGTGCACAGGCACTTCGAGAAGCGTCGGACGCGGCGGTAGTTGCTCCTTGCCGCCGTTCAAAGCAGCGGCAAGGCATCTGGCCACAAGGTCCCACACGGTCGCCGACCAACGCGGATAGCTGCGCACATGGGCAATGGCGCCAACATCACCGAGCAGCGTTTCTTCCAGGTGCACTTCGTAGTCGGCGAGTGCGCCGTTTTTGACGCGCCCGATGTCCGCAGTGGCAATGACCCTTTTGCTGGACTCGCGACCACCTGGTCACAGTTCTACAGTAACTCTTAGCATCCTTTGTACTCCGTATCGTTATACATCGTTGCTAGTTTAGCTTTCAACTGAGCAAGCACACTCGGCTCGCTGAGGCCGAGCACTGGGTCCGTGAGGACGAGGTGGTCGCGGCACCAAGCGGGCCAATGCAGCCAATCATCATCCATAGCCAACCACTCGACCGGCCACCGGCGCAGGACGTCCGCCCAGATTTGCATGCCACGTGGCGCAGCGGCGAAATCTTCGCGGTTCATCCGGCTGTGATATGTCGCGCCCACGACGCGCGCCTGCAGCGAAGGTGTGAGCCGGCGCGACACGCGCACGATACTTCCGCGATAACGGCGCACCCAACTGGTGGACAGCACTATTTGCACTTCGGGATACGGTTCCAGCACCTCTTCAAGCAGTTTGCAGTGCTCAAAAAGGCTGTGACCCGGCGAGTTCAGTAAAATTGGACCACGCTTGTGAAGTAAGTAGACGTCCTCGGGGTGAAGCACCCCATCGTAATCAAGATACAGTACGCGGCCGCCGGTTTGTCGAGGGGGCGGTATCTGCGGCGTGGGGACCTTCAGTTTTGTTAACATTGCCTACCATATTCCCTGTACAAGTGTGAGCCAACTGCTGTGTGGACATGCAGTCGAAAACTCAGTCGTGCCAGCGGTGGCCGGCGCGCTGGTGCCTCCGCACAGAGAGACGGCATAATTCCAGTCCTCTGACGCTCCAGTCTCCTCAACGCTCGTTCCCCGTGATTTTTTCAACGGGCACCTGCCGCCCGTTCCGTGGATTCAATCGCTTGGATGCTTTGACGCTGCCTCCAACACGCGACGGGCAGTGGTAATGACGTCGTCGCCAATCACATACGCTGCGGGTGGGAGCTGCGCAATCAATTGAGCCGTTCGTGCGCTGGCATAAGCGAAACTTCCTTCGCATAGAACGTCAATTCGAAAGGTGGCCACTAGCCGGGTGCCCGCAGCTGCATGGCGGGAAGTCTCATGAACAAAAATCGTGAAGCGCTCCGACACCGGGTATGGGCCACGCGGTGTCGGATAGGCGAGCGCCCGTAGAGCGCGCTGCGACGTCAAACCGCCCGATTCGATGGAAGTGCCGTCGCACACCACGAGCAAGGTATCGCCACTGCAGTCACCCAGATACACAGCGACGTCCGTCTGCACGG
Organism: Trinickia sp.; assembly: GCF_057351765.1. Classification (NCBI taxonomy): domain Bacteria; kingdom Pseudomonadati; phylum Pseudomonadota; class Betaproteobacteria; order Burkholderiales; family Burkholderiaceae; genus Trinickia; species Trinickia sp. The sequence continues at coordinate 2,142 of NZ_JBMRBK010000071.1, forward strand.
CAGCGCTATGTTGCGATATACCCGGGGCATCGCACATGGCTAGTCCTCTCGCGTCTCGATTCGTCTCATGGAGTGTCCTGATTACCACGCTCGTACACGACTCTCCTGCTACCAACCTGAATCCGCCGGGTGATACGTCGTCGGCCAGTGGTGACGACTGCCACCATCGGTATTTGCGTGGACGTACCACCGTTGTACTCTCTCGCGAGCTTTCCCGGACCGACGGAAATGCCCAGCTTTTTGAAAGCCTCCGCAGCTATTGACTCGAACGTTGCGGCCGACGCGGGACGGCCCGTATATCGATTTATGCGGGTTTTGGCATATATGCCATGGCCTACTCGTATCAGTTGTCCAGTCGCGACCAGCTTGGCTAGCACGCGGGTCAGCTGCGATTGGCTTCCCAGTCCCGACACCTCCGAGCGAAGAATGACGACGCCCGTACGCTGGCGGATGGAGCGCACGACACGAGTCTCCAGTGTCATCTTCGTCAGTTGCTCGGCGCATCGATTGATGAAGTCAATCGCAAAGAAGTCTCCCCATTGCTACGCCGACTTGCATGCCGCAGAACGCGACCAATACCAAACGAGCGACGCTTCAAAGCGGGTCTCCCCGCCGCATACGGAGCATGATGTCCGCGACCGCGGGTTGATGGTCTCTACTAGCCAGATGGAGCAGCACAGCAAGGCCGATTTCTGAAGCAGAATGAGATGGGTCCACGCGCATTCGCGCGATTTTTACCGCCCGCTGGCCAGTGGCAACAGCCTCCCCACGTACTCGCCCTACCGAGTCAACAGATACTGTGAACCGACCGGCCGCATTTTGCACAGACGCTCGCTCCCGCTCCACGAGGCAGGTCACATGCGCTACACGGCCCCGTTGTGTAGTCGGCACAGGCCTATTTGCTATCACGGGACCGTCCTCCGATATGAGTTGTGCGCTCTCATATCGGTGTAAAGCGTGATATGCGTCAGCCCAAATATCTGGAACGCCGCTGTGCTGTATGCACCGGGTGTACAGCTCTTGTGTCCATCGCAGGTCTGAGCCGAAACGGCCAACGCACACGGCAATGGCGATATCCTCGTCCTGCCTGAATCGCGCCGGTTCTACTACATAAGCCAACATTACCACTGCTCCTGTTACATCGCGTCTCGTTGACGGCAGCCTGTCTCGGTGTCACACGATTGCACGCCATTCCTAGCAGGCGTCGGCACCAAACACGTTCTGCACCAGCAGCAAACCCGGGCCACCTATAAGTCGGTAACCCTGCGCAGGGAGGACATGCCCTCTCTGCGACCCGGGTGGCCGATGGGTGCCCAGTCTAAAGCGGAAAACATGCAATGTAAAGATTGGCAGTTTATAAACCGCCACTTTAAATAGGGTAGATTCACAGCTGGCGATGGGCGATGCTCCTGTCGCATATGGAAGACACCACAACACCTCACCAAAAGGCTGCCCGGCTGTGGCTCGGTGCGAATCTAAAATTGTTACGCGGGAAGCTGGGCATCTCGCAAGAGGTGCTCGCTGACCGCGTGGGGTTGCACCGGAATCACGTCGGGCAGATTGAGCGGGGCTTGGCGAACGTAACTCTGGACACTCTGGTGTCGCTCGCCAATGCGCTCGGCGTTCACGAGTCTCAACTGCTCCTAGAACCTACCGAGCGCCCTGTATCCATCAAAACCGGCCGCAAGAAGAAGACCGACGCAGGCGGCCAGACCACGGGCGACCGCAATAAGCCGAAAACTTAACGCCTCGGGTATCCGGTTGATGCCGGCGCAGTGTCTTAAACGCGTCCGCTCAAAAAATCGTACTCGTGGTGGCAGAGCCAAGAGTGCTGCCTCGTCGCAGGATGGCTGTACCGACTCGGTCGCGGAACGACGTCCATGACGCTCGCAGCCACGCCTCGACGGCGCCCTGACACCAACGCAAAAGCTCGTGGTCAAGGAGCCCGGCCTCCCGAGCGCGGCCATCTGTCAGGCCACGCCCATCCGCGTTGTGTGCGTGACTCCGAATCCGCACATGTTGGGCAGGGCTTGAACCGCTCTCCCCTTCCTCCCTCTTTTCGCCTAAAACAGCCTGTTCATCCGACGTCGCTATATGCCTTTGGAACGCTGCGACGCTTGGCCATCGCTGATGGACGTCGCAACGCTCCGCGCGCCGCGGGACGCTGCGAAACACATAACGGCAGTGCTCCTGCATTTTGTGAACCAAATTGACGGCCCCGTTACGGTGTATGGGCAGGCTTGGCCTGTTCACAAACCACCGGCGTCGAAGTGCCAATGAACCTCGAAGTCTTTCTCCCCCGCAAATACATGCTGCACCTCGTTCAAGCGGCGGAACGGCATGACTTCAGCACTGCCCGTTCGCGCATTTAAGCGACCTGCCTATAGAACGGACCATCAATTTTCTGTCGATGATGCCGCCACCGGACATAACGGACGGACGGTCAACTGCCTCGGATGCAGATGACCGGAGGTCCCATGAAAAATTCATGTGAAATCAATCGCGTAGAAAGAGTTCGTTATCGTCTGAAGCTCTGCCATAACGCAGACGATAAGGGTGACTCCTGGCGGCTCGTCGACGGTCCATGCGAGCATCGAATGCTTACATACGAAGAAGTCATCGCCCACCGCAAAACCGAACTCGTTGTCCCGTCTGAGCCCGCGAATTCGAGCGCCGTCCAGGTATTCCGCAACCACCTTTCCACCCTTCATTCATACCTTGCCTATGCAGGGAAAACGGAAGAATCTGCGGTCGGCCGCGAAATGCTTGCTGGATTCGACACGGAACTCCGCTCCTACGTCGACTCGCTGGGCGCTACTGTTACCGCGCGAACGAAAAGCGACCGGCGGAGCCACCTGCGTGCTTGGCGCGCTACGGTTGACGCCCTGCGCAACGGCGTACACAACAAGCAGACGAGCGGCGGCAACCGCGACAAGACGAGCCCATTTCACCATTTGCTGCGACGGTCGATATCGGCTGCCAACGCTCCCGCGAAGACCCTCGCCAAGCGTGCCGGCGCGTCAACCTCTGCCCTGCAGCGCTGGCTCAAGGGGGCCTATCCAAACCGCCGCGCCTACCCATCGGTTCACCGGATAGAAGCTGAACTGGGCCTCGGACGGGATGCGCTGCTTGGCCTGGTGCCGTCGACCACTCAGGCACAGGAGGTCGTGCGCGGAAAGGTATCGACCGAATTTGGCGAGCGTCAGCGCCGCAACAGCAAAAATACCTACCGGCTCCGGACGAAAGACATGTCGTCCGAGTTTCGCCAAGAATGGTATGGCTTCTTCGACTACAAGACCTCACGGAGTCCCCGGTTCAAGCGCCACGACCGGGGCGTCTGGCGTCAACTCCCCGTAGAGAAGCTTGCCAAGAAACTGCCCGCGTATGCGTATCGCGGAAACAAGGGCTCCCCGACTGCGAAAATCGCGATGGAGCGCATTCGCAGTTTTGTAGGCTATCTCGCGCTGCCGAGGAAGGCGGGCGGTTTCGGCCTGCCGCCCGAGGCCGCCCAGTCACTTGCGTGGCTTGCCGTGCCCAGCGCCATCGATGGGTATCTGGAGTTCATGAGCGAGCGGTCCAACGGTGCTGTTCACGGCGGTCACGCCGGCTTCTGTGCGCTCGGCGCCAGCGTTACGCACGCCGCCTTCGGTTACCTGACGCAACAGCCGTCGTTCGCCACCCGCATTCCGGCAGGCTACCTGCAGGATAGCTGGGCAACGACCTGCGAGCAGGCCTACGAGCTTTACCGGCATTGGGCCCGGGACGCGCGCGAAGTCTCGCGCAAGCCCGATGCGCCGATTCAGACGCTCCTAAACGCATCCGAACCGCTCGTGCCTGTCTTTCGTGCCATCGATGCGCTGGACCGGCTAGCTGCCGAGTCCGCACCGGGCAGCCTGCAGGAGAGCCTCTATAAGCGCGATGCGTTGGTTCTCTCGATGCTCACCGCGAATCCGCTGCGGGCGCGCAACTACATTCTTCTGTCGTGGCGTGAAGACGGTACGGGGTCACTGTATCGCCGCGAAGACGGGCAATGGCGCATCCGGTTTGGCGCCAACGACTTCAAGAACGACAGCGAGGCGTCGCATACCGACTATGACGCTCCACTCCCGCGTGCCCTGACCAAGCGGATAGAAGAGTATATCGATGAGTACCGCCTGCGTATTCTCAAAAACACACCCGCAGTCGACCTCGTTTTTCCAGCGAAAGGCGGCGGGAAGTGGGAAAACATGGGCAAACAGCTCGCACGACAGACGCGAAGGCTCATCCCGGGCACGCCCGGATTTGGCCCCCACGCCATGCGCCATTTGGTCGCAACAGATTGGCTGAGGAAACATCCGAATGACTTCTTGACCGCGGCCATGCTGCTTCACGACAAGCTGGAAACCGTACTTAAGAATTACGCCCATCTTAGGCAAGACGAAGCCTTCAATCGTTTCGAGGAGCATTTGAATGCAGTGGGTCGTGCAATGAAGGGCTGAAACGGAGATTCGTCCATACGATACGCCTCGCCTCCCGGCCGCCTGCACCGAAAGCCGTCTGTTCCATGAAGAACGAACGGCTTTTGCTTGCTTTCCCGGACGCTGCCATCCCGGGCCGCTTGTAACAGCTGCGGCTACTCACTTCGGTGGCTTCTCACGCAGCACATACGGCGAGACCTCGCAGCGCGCCGCCTTGGCTGCTGGCATTCAAAGCAATCATCCACGACACGCACCACGTCACACGGTCTCAAGACTCCGAAGGTTCTAGCAGGGCACCGACGTTCCTCCCTGTCGCTCGCAGGGCTCAGCTCCTTTCCGTGGCAAAATGCATCTGCTTACGCCACAGGCTACGAGAGGCTTGAAAAAACCTCTGAAAATCGAGAGCAACAATAAACGAAGGAGAAAAGCTGTCTTGAAGCCCAAAGTCTTTATCGGTTCCTCGGTTGAGGGCCTCGATTTCGCTCAAGGAATTGCCGCTGGTCTGGACTACGCCGCGCGTGCTGTCCCTTGGCCGGCGACTTTCCCTGCAAGCGGAATGACAATTGATTCGCTACTCGAAGAGTTCGCAAACAAGGATTTCGCTGTATTCGTGTTTTCACCGGACGACGTTGCAAAAATTAGAGAAACAGAGTACGCGGTAGCGCGCGACAACGTTCTTTTTGAAGCCGGTTTGTTCATGGGCATGCATGGGCGGAACCGCGTGTTTATCGTCACCCCCCGCGGCACCGAGAAGCCCTTTCACATTGCCAGTGACCTCCTTGGCTTTACACCCATCGGCTACGACCACGATTGGGCAAAAGAGGAAAGCATCGCAGCGGGGGCTAATCCGGCGTTTCTCATAAAATCGGCCATCCAGAAGAGCAATTGGTCCACCCAGCGACTCGATATAACGGACAAAAAGGTATTCTTCCAGGATAAATCAGATACGGGCGCGGATATCACGTATAAAACAAAGCTGTTCTTCAAAGTTTCAAACAACACCAAGTGGCCGGTGGTCGTCGAATCGCTCGAATTTAACTTTGGTGAGCATGCGGCGTGCAAACTTGCCAACATCTATGGCAAGCGCGGTGCGAGCGTTCACAAGCCCGAGTTTCATACGGGTGTAAAACACGACAAAAAGCAGGACGACTACAAACCTGTCTGTCACCTCTATCCCGGTGAGTCCGTGAATGCGTGGGTTGCATACGAGCCCGATACCGACCCCGTCACGCACGCAGCTCAGCTCAATGCACTTGCGACGAGCAACAAGCTCGCGACGTGGACATATTCTTGCGCGTGGGGCGGAGGTCGGCCCCGCAAATACCGCGAGCAGATGTAAATAGAGCCCGACGCCGGTTCAGAAGTCACTGGAAATCAGCAGCGGCCCACCACCGTGGGCTCGCTTGCTAAGTCGTGGAGTGTCTACGCGCTCAGTCTGTGCAACATCCACCCAGCCTACTCTTCCGAGTGAAACATTCACGGCCAAAGACGGCAGTCAGTTGCTGGTCGACGACGAGCCACGAATGGCTAACCATCGGCGAATTTCGAACCGATTCGGTCGCGAGCAGCACCGAGCCTGCGTGGAGATTGCTTAAGCGTTAGGCACTCTAAACGGTGGACCGTGAATGCCTCGTTGGTCCACAGTCACCCAATTGCGTTATGAAAATTCGTAAAGCCGCGCCGCGTTATCTCTTACGAACTCACGGGCCGAATCGTGAAAACCTGGCGGCAAGACCTTATAGCTTCCCACCGGCAGCACAAGTTCAACCCAATCGTTGTCGGGCATCAGATACTGCAGACCCAGTGCTCCATCGCCGCTAATGGCGGCCCGCATCCTTGTGTCCATCGCGAGCATCGCTTGCTTCACGGCAGCAGGGCCTTCAGAGGATTTTCGCGCGTGGCGGCGCCAGCGGTTGTGCTGGTACCCGACTATGGCTTCGTCGTACTCGAAAAGCTTGCTAGACACTATCTGAACGCGCTTAGGGTCCACGCTCGACCCGGCAGTCCAAGCGCTTGGGCGAAAGATGGCCTGTTCAGGACGACCCCGCAACAGCCCTTCCACGTGTGCACGCAATAGCGGTTCGAGTGCCGAATCCACGCTGAAGTTCGGTGAAAGGTCTCCATTGTGCTCGGCAAACGGCGCGAGCAGCCAGGGGAGCACCTTGTCAAGCAAGGTATTCGCACGATGAATCGGAACCAGTACGTCGTCAAGCACTCCCGCCCCAGAGAACCCAACAAGGAACTCCGCACCCGATGCATCCCATCTGGTTATCTCAGCATCGATTTCGTCTAGTGAAGAAAAGACATATTCCAGCGGGTGCGGTCCGAATGCCGACAGACCACGCCGCTTTTTCCTGCTGTCTCGTTCAATCTCAATTCGTCGAATATCCAATCGACGCCGAATTTCTGCTGCATCCCAGCGACGGTCGACAATTGCAAGCCTGCATTGGGAAGGACGAGCAAACCGCTGCCCTGCGACCGCAAGCAGCTCGACTGCGTTGGGGTTCACCCTTTGGCTGACCAGCGCGTTGACGTTCTCGTCTGAAGGCGGCTCTGGCCAGTTCGCGCTATCTGAAGCTCTTGAGCGGGACTCGTGGGTGAGGCCCCAGATAGGCAGGTATGTGCCCGCGTCCCCTTCTGGAATATTCAGACGTCGCGCCAAGACCACAGTTTGGTATCGGTGACGTTCTACGAGCTCAGACGCCGTATTTTGACTGTCTAGCGGGCTGGCAGGAATGCCGCTCTGCACCGCGCGCTCGAGCGCGTGCCAATCGTCAAAGCCAAGCGCCTCGGCAGTGACCTGCTGAGCAGAGGAAAGTGTCAAACTGGGAAATGCCCGACGGAGCTGCTTGGCCTTACGCTTGGCGTGAGCGATATTCGAAGGGACGAAGACGGGTGCAAACTGGACGGCTGCTGACATGGCTCGCTCCTGCGCGTAAGCGCAACGAAAGGCTTGTGCCGGCTCCAAGCCTCACAAGGGAACAAACCAAGTGATGTGTGGCAAAACGCGAAGCTTCTTCTCCAAGAGTTGTGCTACCGGCGCACACGACCAGAAGCGGGGCCGCGCGTAATTAAATCACGCTGCGCCTTGCACGCGCAAGCGCCGTCGGAAAACCTCCCTTCACGCTTGGCTTGGGGTGCGGCGAGACGACGGCCAGTTCCAGCAGAACGCACTTGCTCACGTAACGGCCGTTGAAATTTCGCACTTGAACTGCTACCCGGGCCTGCTATCTTGAAAGGGTGTAGCAGCCGGAATACGAGGCTGGATAAGGCTTTCGGGGAATCCGTCGCGAATCCCTGATTCGCCACCAAATCTCGAAAAGCCTTGTAGATCATCGATCTGCGAGGCTTTTCTCATTTTGGCACCCGGAGAACGACACCAGAAAACGACACACCTGGAGTTCGAACCCATGCCGTGTGTCCGCCTACCCTCCCATCTGCATCGCTCGCCGTACAGCGTCTACCCTTTCCGTCTAGTTCTGCCCGCCGCGCTCGCCGAAGCCGTCGACAGCCGAGGAGATCGCTGCGGCCGAGGCTGAAGCTGAGGCCGGCCGCAAGCTTCGGGAGGCCGCGGGCGCCAAGCCGCTCGGGGAATGCGTCCCGCTGTATCGGAGCACCAAGGGCGGCTCGCACCGCCGTCCCGAAAGGATTAACAGAATGGGCTTGCTCAAAGCGCCAGCGTCAATGTCTCGCAGGCTAGCTTGCTGCAACCATTGATTTGAACGATCCAGACTGCTCTATCCGCGATACCGCGTCAGATCTTGGACGCGCTGAGGGGAACCGTCCGCGCGACACCCCCGGCGCTCCCCCGGCGGAGAATTCCGATCGCGAGGCCCACGATGATCACCACGATCGACACCATTTCCACCCGCTGAACACGTTCACCGATGAGGGCGATCGAGGTCACGATCCCGAACACCGGAATCATCAGGGAGAGCGGCGCGACCGTCGACACGGGATACAACTTCATCAGCGAGTTCCATCCCCAATACGAAAAATGCGTCGCGAGATAAACCTGGAACACGAGCGAAAACACGGCAACGCTGCCCGCGTTGTGCCAGGTCGTCACGAACGGTTGTCCGCCCTCGACTAGCCACGCACCGACCAACATCGGGATGGGAGGAAAGAGACTGGCCCAGACCATGAACGAGAAAATCTCCTTCACGCCGGATTTCTTGATGATGACGTTGCCGATACTCCATGCCACCGCACTGAGTACGATCAGCGCAATGCCGAACACCTGATGCGCGCCTTGCTGCGCCAGGAAGATGCCAGCCAAGCCGATCAGCACGACAGCGGCACCGATCCATTGCGCCGGGCGCATGCGTTCGCGAAACAGCAGAGCACCCCAGAACATCGTGAAAAAGGCACTCAGTTGAATGATTAGGGATGCGATTCCCGGTGCCACGCCCGCGGCAATACCGTAGTTAATCGCACCCCACATGCCGATGCCGAATATCAATCCGTAGGCTGCGACGTAGCCGAAATTAACGGAAGGCCGGCGTACGAAAAAAACCAGTGGTATAGCCGCGAGCACGAATCTGATTCCCGTGAGAACGAACGGATCCATCGAATCCAGACCTAGCTTGGTAATAGGGAAGTTGATGCCCCATACGAAGGTGACGAGCAACGCCAGGGCAAGGTGCTTTTTTTCCATGATGGCTCCAGTGCAAGAAATTCGATTGGCGGGCGCGATGAGGTCGCTCCCGCCGCGCAGCGTTGCGCCTTCCTGCACACCGCTGCGGTTGCAGGAAGGCGCCCGCGTCTCGCTAGCGAAGCGCGAAGCGCTTTTGCAGCAATTAATAACGGATTGATCTTTCACCTGTGTGAGGTCGAGCCCGGAGCAGAAATGCTCGCTGGTGCTGTAAAGTACAGCTGCGCCAACATCATCGGGGATATTTGAAAATATTTCGCGAAGCTCGAACATCATCGACTTCGGCATCGCGTTTCGCTTTTTGGGGCGGTTTAACCCAACCATTAAAACGTTGTTCTGTCGAGACACCTTAAGAAAGGATTGACCTGTCAATTAAACCATCGCATTTTTTGGAATAGCGATACTACCGTGCAATCGAGCATGTTCAGTTGCGAAATCAGGCTTTCTTATTATAAAATTGGGCCAGCGGCATCTCATCGCGAAGCGCGCCAACGGCCGGGCGCGAAGCACCGATTGATCCAATGAAAATAGAGAGATTCGATTCGAACGATGGTCCCCATGCGACTGATGTCGCAGTGACGACTCGAACCTTTAAGGCAGGCGAGGTGTTCGCTCGCCACAGTCATGAGGAAGGACAATTCGCCTACGCGGCGACGGGCGGCATTTCGATGTTTACCGATGAGGGAAACTGGATCGTACCGACGCAGCGCGCGATCTGGGTGCCCGCGAGCGTCGGTCACGAAATGCATATGCACGGCCCCGTCACCATGTTCAATACATTCATTGGGCCGAGGGCGGCTCAGCTTGCGGCTTTGCCATCTCATTGCCAGGTTTTCGGCGTTTCTGCGTTACTGCGGCATCTGCTCGACGCGATGTTGGAACTGCCGGTAGATGCGGGTGCGAAACGTGCGCGACTGGAAGCGGTGCTACTCGACGAGATGAGCGAGATGCCGCGGCTTCCGTTCAGCGTGCCGTTACCCCAGGATCCGCGGTTGTCGCGTGCGTGTCGGCATATGCTCGACGCGCCAACACAGACGATATCGATCGACGAAATGGCAAGGCTGGCGAATGTCAGCCGGCGCACGTTCACGCGGCAATTCCGCGAAGCGACGGGTCTTAGCTTTGTGGCGTGGAGGCAGCACGTCTGCGTGCTCGAAGCCCTGTCTCGACTGAGTCAGGGGGCGAGCGTGAAAGATGTGTCGGTCGATCTGGGATATAGCAGTACCAGTGCTTTTTCCGCCGCGTTCAAACAGCTTCTCGGGGAGCCACCCGTTCGTTACTGTTCTCGATATCGAGCACTTGCGGTAACGGCTCGTTGAGCGCAATCGCGATCCCGGGTCAACATGAACCAATACTGCACCCATTCCATTTAGACCCATTTCAGGCCGACCTCAGCCTCGGCAGAAATGGGTGTAAATGGGTGTCGAAATGATAATCGCCCCTCACCGCTCCGCATTGGCGCTATGCGGTACCACCACTCGTCCGCTCGAGTTCGGTTGGAGCGGCACCATCGCCTCGATCGCCGTCCCTTCCCCCGGCGCACTGACGATAGCGAGCGTCCCACCCAGCATCGACACGCGCTCCCTCATCCCCGCCAATCCGAAAGACCGTTTGCGGATCGCCACCGGATCGAAGCCGCGGCCGTCATCGCAGACGCGCAACCTGCACGAGCTTGCGTCATGCTCGAGCGTGACGACGACATGTTGCGCGCGTGCGTGCCGGCGAACGTTCGTCAACGCTTCCTGGGCGATGCGAAACAAGGCAACGGCGTGATCCTCGGCCAGCGGCGGCACCTCTTCCGGCATCTGGAGCCTGCACGACGGCGGTTCGTTGTGCCCAAACTCCGCAACGAGCCATTCGAGCGCCGCTGCGATACCCGCATCGAGCACCGCCGGCCGCAACGACGACACCACGTCGCGAACCACCCGCATCGTCTGATCCGTCAGCGTCACGAGCTTTCGAACATGCTCGGCGAGCTCGGGGTTATCGGTGCCGAAGCGCAGTCGAAGCGTCGATGCGCCCATGCGAAGCGCCGTCAAATGCTGCCCCAGTTCGTCATGCATCTCGCGCGCGATGCGCTTGCGCTCCTCCTCGACCGCCGTTTCGCGCTTGGAGGTCAGCTCGCGCAACAATTCATAGGACTCATGCACACGATGCTCCGCGTCCTTGCGCTCGGTAATGTCTCGCCAAATCGTCAGCACGCCCTGGACCGCACCCGCGGTATCGTACTCGGGCACCGCGTGCACGTACCAGCACTCATGTCGATCATCGTGATCGCCCGAAAGCTCGAACTTCGCGGGCCGGCCGCTCACCATGATCTGCTTCAACCTCGCCTTGAACTCGCGCGCGGCGCCGCGCGGCGCGCGCGGCAAGCTCCCGGCGCTGCCGCCGATCAGCTCGGCGGCTCTGATGCCGCTCGCGCGCTCGAACTCGGGGTTGACATACGTGCGCCGGCAGTTCCGGTCATACCGGGCGATCGGGTCGGGCGCATTTTCGGCGAGTGTCCGAAATGCGCGTTCGCTGTCTCGCAGCGCCCGCTCCATGAGGCGCAAACGTGTAATGTCCCGTGCGAGACCCAGCACACTGATGACCTCTCCTCCGGCGCTTTTCTCGGGAATGTAGCGCACCTCGAAGATGCGCTCGCCTTGGGGCGTCGCCCATTGGACTTCGGCCTCGTTGGGCTCTTTGCTGATGAAAGCGTGGTGGACCGCGGCAATATGGCGCTGCTTCAAGTCCGCGTCGTCGTTCGCGGCGAACTCGAACGGACGCCCACCGGCCGCTGCCCGCCGCGCACTCCCGAATGCGGCGGAGACGGCCGGATTGGCGTAGATCACTTGCCCGGCGCTATCGAAGCGCGCAATGAAATCGGGCAGATTTTCGGTCAGCGTGCGAAACAGTTGTTCGTTGCGTTTGAGCTCGTCGATATCGCGGCAGATGGCAAGAACGCTTGCCACCGTCCCGTCAGGCGCCAGCTCCGGCACCATGCGCATATGCCCCCAGCGTAGCGCGCCGGAACCGTCGCGAAACCGCATTTCGTCGGTGATCTCGTTTCCTGTTTCGAGAACGTATCTGAGCTGCGCCATATATCGGCCGGTATCGACGATGGGCGACAGTTCCGCGGGAGATCGACCGATCACGTTCGGGGCAAAGTTGAGCAACGCCGGGTTGACATAGGTGCGGCGCAAAGCGCGATCGTAGCGGGCGATATAGTCGGGCGAATGTTCGACGACGGCGCGAAACGCCTGTTCGCTCGCATGCAGTCTTTCTTCGGCATTGCGCCATTCGGTAATGTCGCGCCCGAGCGCCAGCGCGCCAATGACCTCTTTCGCGGGCCCGCGCTCGGGAACGATGCGGACATGGTGATGGCGGACGGTCCCGCTCGGATCCGCCAACGACATCCCCAGTTCCTGCGGCGAGCCCGATGCAATCACCTCGGCGAGCCGTTGATGAAGCACCGCGAGCGTTTCGCCCGGATGATGCTCGCTCGGCGTTTTTCCGAGCAGCATCTCCAGCGGGTGGCCAAGCGTGGCCTGCAAAGCCGAGTTCGCGTAGACGAGACGGCACTGGAGATCGTAACGGCAGATGACGTCCGGGCTGCACTCGGCGAGCCGGCCAAATTGCGCATCGAGTTCGACCTGGGTCGAGAGCAGCGATTGCGTCTGCTCCCGCGCCTTCAATTGCAAGAGCCCATCGAGACGCGTCAGCTGACGTTCGAGACGATCGGCCCGCTCCTGCAGGGCGGCATTATTTCGTTTCAATTCCTCGAGCAGGTTCGAAACGGGCGAATGGGTGGGGGTTCGACTCATGCGTCACTTTCTCCGCGTCCCGACGGATCGCTAACGCAGGCATTGGGGAGGCAAGACTGGCTCGAGTGAGACTTCCCGAGCACCGGGCCAAGCGCCCCTGCGTCCCGCCTACGGCCCGCTTGTACTTTGCGCCGATCGTCGTCATAGCGGAGTGTACACGCGTCGTTAAAACGGCCCGCCCCCTCGCGTGACCTGGGGGGCATACTCAACCGTCATGATCGCTTCGTCGCCGAGCATGTCCGCCATCGATACCTGCATATGCAAACGCCCGGGCGAAAGCGGATTGGCGTCAACGCATTTCATTGCTTCGAGCAGCAGCGCCAATTCGTCCCGCCGCGGATCCTCGGCAGACATCCGCGCGAGCCGCTCGGTCCCGCGGCCGATCAAGTCCGCATCGGTCGCCCGCGTGCCGATCTCGATCAATTGTCCGTGCGTCAGGGTTCGGTCAGCGTCGAACGCCTCGACTACCGCGATGCTCCCGGCGTAGATCGCCCGATAGCCGGGACCTTCGGTCGGGATGCGATCGCGTATCGTTTGAACATCGGGCAGTTTGAACCTCGCCAACGTCGGCCGATCGACCAGGTCTTCGCGTAACAGGTACTGAATCCCCTCGTCCCAAAATCGTTTATGCCAAGCAGCCGACCCAATGTCATCGTAATACTCGAGGCTGCACATCTGCGCGGAGGTCGCCGGCTCGATCTTGGCTAACGGTTCATCGTCACGTTCGCCCCACTCGCCGACCAATAGCGAGCGACGGACATAGCTTTCGTGAAACGAGCGGGCGGTACAAACAATTTCGTTCTGATCGACGACGGCAAACATCTGACACTGCATGACCATGGCGGCTGCCTCCTCGCGGCTCACGTCCCCCGCTTTCACGGCATCGCCGAGCATCTCGTACCACTTGGCCCGCTCGCGCTCCGACGCGTGATGAGCTGTCCCGGCCGTAAATATCTTCGCCACCCGAAGCTCGAACGGGTCGAAATGCGCATTGCGCGCCGCATGTCCGTAGCGTTGCAAGGTGTGCGGTACGAACGGAGGTTTGCGGTCGCTGCCCACGTTCCAATCGTGGCGATAGCCCACCGCCTCATAGAAGTCGAGGCCCAGGCTCGCCAGTCGCCCGGGAAAGGGTTCGCCGAGCGCGGCGCAATAAGCGAGGAAATTTGCGCCGGCCGCCCGGCCAACCCCCGCACAGTGTTGCGCGTCGTGTTGAAAACCGGGGCCTTCGTACCCCACTTCGCTCCTGAACGACGCTGCGCATTCCGGTGCCCGGGCAGCAAATCCCGTTGCCCAATGCGCGTCGTCGGTCGTCTTGCGGCCAGTGGATTCCAGCGGTGCCCTGGAGAGCGAAATCTTCGAAGCATAGGCGGCAGGCAGCGGCGGGCGGCCCCCACTCGCAGGGAAAAGATCGATGCGTACCGGTCCTGTAAGCTCGGCACGCCTCGCCAACGCGCCTTGGCTCGTACCCCGGAAATGCGGAAGCTCGCTCAGCGCAGCCGGTCGCACGGCCGGCGATCCCGGTTTGACGACCTCTTTCGAGGCCGCATCGTCGGCAGGCCGATTGACGTTGTTATCCGGAGTGCCTCCCAAGCCCCGTATCGAAGAATCCATGTGACAGAGATACCCGTGACGAAGGGAAATCGATGCTATGAGAACGCCGCCGCACGTTTGCGTCGAGAGGCGAAGCAGCGAGAGGCAATACGAAAAGTGGACTAGCCGCGGCCGATGGTTCGAACGCCGCAGCGCTTATCGACAACCGGCCGCGTCGGGAGGTTTCGAGCTGTGGCAGTGGCAGCGGCTGCGGCTGCGTCACGCATGCGCGACGGCCATGGCGACGCGATTGCGCCCGCCGCGCTTGGCAGCGTAGAGCGCGTGATCGGCCTCTTCGACGAGCAGCTCGACGCTCGCCGCACCCGCGCGCACCGTCGCGCAGCCGACGCTGACGGTCACACTCAGCCGCACATCCGGCAGCACGATGCCATCGCCGGCAATCGCTTGACGAATGCGCTCGCCGGCCGCTCGCGAGCCGGCCGGATCGCAATGCGGAAGGATCACCATGAACTCCTCGCCGCCGTAGCGCGCGAGCACGCCCGTGTCGCCGATCTCGTCCGCGACGGTCGCGGCGATCCGTCGCAATACGGCGTCGCCGGCCGGATGGCCGTACGTATCGTTGACGTGTTTGAAGTGATCGATGTCGAACAGCAGCACGGAAAACACCTCGCCGCTCGCCTGCCAGGCGCGATACTCGCCTTCGAGGCACCGTATGATGTAACGCCGATTGAACAGGCCCGTAAGCGCATCGCGCTCGGACGAATCGCGCAGCGCTTCGAGCGCCGCCTCTTTTTCTCGCCAGGCGGCGGCAAGCTCCGTAACATCGGCAATCGTCACGCAGACAGCCACGACCTGGCCGTCTTCCATGAGCGGCATGAACGCGCAATCCTGCTGCATGCGGTCGAACGATCCGGTGATCGGGCAATCGTGTTCGAACGGCAGCAGCCACGGCCTGTGTTGCCACGACGAGAACGAGCCGCTGTGCAGCAGGAACACGGTATCGAACTTGCGCTTGAGCCAGGCATGCGGCAGATCGGGAAAGCATTCGAAGATGCTGCGTCCGCGCGCGGCCTCGGCGCAAACGCCGCTATGCTCGGACATGAAGCGATTCCACATCACGATGCGATAGTCGCGATCGACGGCGAAAATCCCCAGCTGAACCCGCTCGAGCGCAAGCTCGGCAAGCCGGGCGGTATCGGGCATTTCCATTGACTGCCTCTGCCTCGAAGACGTCGTCAGAGATTGGCGAGGAATCCGTCGAGCGCGGTGACCAGCGCCTCGACCGCCTTCGCCGTCATCAGCGTCAACAGGTGCGATCCGAACACGCCATCTTCCGTCTGCAAGGTCACCTCGAGCAGCAACGCCCTGTCCCATGGCAGTTTCGACGGGTTGAGGATGTCTTCGAGATCGAGATGCGCGCCCATCACGCGCGGCGGCGTGAATGTCGGTACCTGCCCGATCTGCTCGAACAGGCCCGTCAGGCAGGCCCCTGTGATGAGATTGGCGACGTCGGACAACGCTTCGATATCTTGCTCGTCGGCCTCCTCGGGCGACGCGAGTTCAGACTCGTCGGCACGGAAGACGAACTTCATGTGCGCCGCGCCCCGGCTATCGAACAGCGATATGGCTTCGCCGGCTATGTCGCAGCGAAAGCTTTGGCGCAGCGCCGTGACAGGCTCGGTGAAGTCGAGCATGTCACGCACGGCGGACGGCAGCGAAACGGTGTCAACCATGCGGATGCGCGGCACGGAAAGATGAATGAACCGGCCCAGCAATGCAGCCAGTCTCGCCCCGGCCTGCCCCATCCCGATGTTGGCGATTTCCTGAAGCGCGTCGCGCCGGTCGCCGCTCAAGATCGCGTCACTCATAGAGTCCATACTCTTTCAGGATGGGCAACAGCTTTTCGCTAGAAATGGGTTTTTCGACGAAGGCGACGGCACCCAGTGCCTTCACACGTACTCGCGCTTCGGGCTGGATATCGGCGGACACGACGATGACGAAGCTGTCGAGTCCTTCCGCACGCACCGTTTCGAGGACATCGAAACCCGTCATGCCCGGCATCGTCAGATCCAGAAACATGATCGAAGCGCGCCCTTCGCGGTATGCCGCGATGGCGTCGGAGCCGTTCGACGCCTGAGACACATCGATATCCCAGGCGTCCGGTAACGCGTTGATCAGCAAGCGGCGGGCGAGCGTCGAGTCGTCCACCACGAGTACAGGCAATCCCATGGCCGTCATTCCTTTGTAACTGAAGGCAATAACGGCGGGGTAAATTACTTTCTGAAGTGCTCCATAACCCGAGGGTAATAGAATAATCCGCAAACGATTGCGGACATTATCATTCAACCGTTTGAAACGCACCCCGTTTTTAATTGATTTAAATCAAATGGGGCTGGCGTTTCGGGTGCTAGGCGCGTGGCGCGTCATCCGCGAGGTACGCCCGGATCACATCGACGAAGTCGCGGTCCCCGATAAACCCAAGCGATTCCGCGCGCGTCGTATCCCACCGTCCAGGCCAACTGCCGACGATGCGCTCGATACGTTCGTCACGCCGATAAACGACGCGCGCGGCAGCGGCGTCGCCTGCCACCTCGCGCAACGCTTCGATCATCTGCGCGGCGCTGACGGACAAGCCCGGCAAGTTGACGATCGGCCTTTCTCCAAGCAGCGACGGATCGAGCGCATAACCGTGCACCAGGGCCTCGATCGCGGCGCGCGGCGAAAGCAGCCACAAGCGCGTCGCCGGGTCGACCGGCAACACGGCGGTCTCGCCGGCCAACGGCTCGCGCACGATACCGCTCGCAAACGAGGACGCCGCGGCATTGGGCCGCCCCGGCCGCACGCTGACGGTCGGCAAACGCAGCACCCGGCCGTCGACGAAGCCGCGGCGGGTGTAATCGGCGAGCAGCAGCTCGGCGACCGCCTTTTGCATCCCGTATGAAGAGCGCGGATCGAGCGCGGTGTCGTCGCGCACGATTTCCGGCAGCGCTCCACCGTAGACCGCCACCGAACTCGTGAACACGACGCGCGGACGATGTCCCCGTGCGCGGCATACCTCGAGCAATTGGCGCGACGCGTCGAGGTTGATTCGCATGCCGAGATCGAAATCCGCTTCCGCCTGACCGCTCACGATCGCCGCCAGATGAAAAATCGCGCAAGTGTCCGGTTCGATTGCGTCTTCCAGCACGCGCCGCTCGGCCATATCGCCGACTACGCTGCGCACGCGCGTATCGCCCGCGCTCGGAGCGGGGACGACATCGAGCAACGTCAATTCGTCGATGGGTTGGGTGCGGCCCTCGCAACCGGGCAACGCGCCCTCATCGAGGAGCCTGCGCGCGAGCCGTTGACCGAGAAAGCCCGCACCTCCGGTGATCAGTACCTTCATCTGGAATATTCCTCGTCGTCCTGTTTCAGTTCGTCCGGCATCCTGACGATTCGCGGCCCTGGGCGATGGCGCCTAGCGCTTGTATGGCGCGAACCAGCCGAGCCCCTCGGACGTGCCCGCGCGCGGCCGATATTCGCAGCCGATCCAGCCGCCGTAACCCAATGCGTCGATGAGCGAGAACAGATACGGATAGTTAAGCTCGCCGATGTCCGGCTCGTGCCGCTCGGGAACGCCCGCGATTTGGATATGTCCGATGCCCGCGATATCGCGCTCGAGCTTGGTCGCGAGGTCGCCCTCCACGATCTGGCAGTGATAGCAATCGAACTGCACCTTCAAATTCGGCGCACCGACCTCGCGGCAGATCGCCTGGGCGTCGTCCTGCCGGCTCAGGAAATAGCCGGGCATATCGCGTGTATTGATCGGCTCGATCAGGATCGTGATGCCGGCGCTGCGCGCCCTGTCGGCGGCGAGCGCGAGGTTGCTCAAATAGGTGTCGCGATGGCGCGCACGATCGTCCCCGGGGCCGGCTAGCCCGGCCATCACATGGATCTTGTCGTTGCCGAGCACGGCAGCGTACTCGAGCGCGCGATCGACTCCTCGGGCGAACGCGTCCTCTCGCCCTGGCAACGATGCCAGGCCGCGCTCGCCCGCGGCCCAGTCGCCGGGCGGCGCATTGAAAAGCGCCTGCACGAGATCGTTCGCGTCCAGCCGGGCTTTCAATTCCTGCGCGGGAAAATCATAGGGAAAGAGGTACTCGACGGCCGCAAACCCGTCCCTCGCCGCGGCGGCGAAGCGATCGGGGAACGCATGCTCGTTGTACATCATCGTCAGATTCGCGGCGAAGCGCGGCATGATAGGACTCCTTTCAGTGTCGAGGGCGCATCACGTGCAACGAGATGGGTCGAACGCGCTACCAGTGGGCGCCGAACGTCTGCCGCAATTCGTCGAGCGCCGTTTCGTCGAGCGGTTCGGGGCGCGGCGTCGCCATGAGCCACAGCCGCGCTGTCTCTTCGAATTCCTCGAGCGCATACGAAGCGTGCGAGACGGAACGCTCCCAGACCACGGGCCCCAACCGCTCGAGCAGAACGGCTCGCACGGTTGCCGCCAGCGCGGCGACTTCTCGCGCAACTTCGCTGTCGCCAGGGCGGCGGTAACGAATCAGCGGCGCGTGGCCCACTTTCATCACGTAGTACGGCGTGATCGGCGGCAGTACGTCGTCATCGCGCCATACACCGCCCGCCTCAGGCCGGGCGAGCGTGAGTGCCACGAGGTGCGTCGAATGCGTATGGACGATGCCGCGCGATGCGGGGCTCGCCGCATAGATCGCACGATGCAGCGCAAGCGTTTTCGACGGCTTGTCTCCCGAAACGGGGTGCCCGTCCAAATCGACCTTGGCGATGCGCGCCGGATCGAGCCGTCCGAGGCATGCGTCGGTCGGCGTGATGAGCCAGCCGTCGTCCAGGCGCGCACTGATGTTCCCCGCCGTGCCGACCGTATAGCCGCGCGCGTAGAGGCTCGCACCGGTCGCGCAAATCTCTTCGCGCGCCGCGGATTCAGCCTGTCGCAAATTGAGCGAGACCGTCATGACGCCGCTCCGCCGAGTTGACGCAGCGCCTTCTCGAAAAAGTCGACGCTGCCGAAGTTGCCCGACTTGAGCGCCAGCGCGAGCGGGGTCGGTCCGATGCTGACCGTTGCGGGCACACCCGGATCGATTTGCGCGCCGATGCGCAGCGCGCGCACGCCGAGCGCTTGCACGACGGCGCCGGATGTTTCGCCGCCTGCGACGACGAACCTGCGTACGCCCAGCGCATGAAGCGCGCGGGCAATCGATGCGAGCGCGGCTTCGACGAGTGCGCCCGCGCGCTCGACGCCGAGTTCATGCTGGGCGGCCCGCACCTCGTCAGGTGTGGCCGTGGCATAGACGAGTACCGGCTCGGGTGTCGATGCTTCGGAGTGCTCTCGTGCGAAAGCCACCGCCCGTTCGACGAGCGGCTCGCCGCGGGCCAGCGCGAGCGGATCGATGCGAAAAGCGGGACGCGACGCCCGCCACGCCCCCACTTGCGCAAGCGTCGCTTTCGATGCACTGCCGGCCAGCACGGCCGCACCGCCATCGACGCACGGCAGTGCCCCCGCATCGCACGTCGCTGACAGCAACCCCGCGCGGCGAAAGTTCTCCGGCAGCCCGAGCGCGAGACCCGAGCCGCCCGTCACGAGTGCCCTATCCATGCATGCGGCGCCCAGCGTGTGCAGATCGCTGTCGGATATCGCATCGGCAATCGCAATGCGCACGCCTTTGGCCTGTTCGGCGGCTAATGCGGCGCGCACCGCATCGCTGCCGCGCGCAACCGCGTCGTAGCGCACGAGCCCGACTTTGCCCTGGGTTTGCCGTTCGAGCACGCGCACGAGATTGGGATCGCGCATCGGCGTAAGCGGATGGTTCTCCATGCCCGACTCGTTCAAGAGCGCATCGGCGACGAACAGATGTCCTCGATAAACGGTGCGTCCGTTTTCCGGAAAAGCGGGACAGGCAATGGTCAAACCGCTGCCGGGCAGATCGGCGAGGGCATCGAGGAGCGCCTCGGCCACCGGACCGATGTTGCCGGCATCGGTCGAATCGAAAGTCGAACAATATTTGAAGAAGAACTGACGGCAACCTTGAGCGCGCAGCCATTCGAGTGCGGCGAGCGACTGAGAGATCGCATCGGCCGCCTCGATCGTGCGCGACTTGAGTGCAACCACGAGTGCGTCGGCACCGCGCGCGGCCGCGGCGACTTCCGGGGTCTCGGGTACGCCGATCGTTTGCATCGTGCGCATGCCGCCGCGTACGAGCATGTTCGCGAGATCCGTCGCGCCGGTGAAATCGTCGGCGATGCACCCCAGCAGCGCACGCCCTTGCCGTGCCCCGCTCATTGCGCGGCCTCCTTGTCGTTGTGGCGTCCGCCCGCCGGCAGGTCGATGCCAGGGAACACCTTGATGACGGCCGAATCGTCCTCGCCTCCGTGGCCGGCGCTCGATGCCATCATGAACATCTGATGCGCCGCGGCCGAGAGCGGCAACGGGAATTTGCTCCGCCGCGCGGTGTCGAGCACGAGGCCGAGATCCTTCACGAAGATGTCGACGGCCGACAGCGGCGTGAAATCGCCCGCAAGGATATGCGGCACGCGGTTTTCGAACATCCAGGAGTTGCCGGCGCTATGCGTGATGACCTCGTAGAGCGCCTCCGGGTCCACGCCCTCGCGCAGACCCAGTGCCATGGCCTCGGCCGCCGCCGCAATATGGACGCCCGCCAGCAGTTGATTGACGATCTTGATTTTCGAGCCGATACCATGCGCCGCGCCCAGCCGATACACTTTTGCGGCTATCGCTTCGAGTACGTCGTTGCAGCCTTCATACGCGGCGGCCGGCCCCGACGTCATCATCGTCATCTCGCCCGATGCGGCCCGCGCGGCGCCGCCGGACACGGGCGCATCCAGCATCTGCAGCCCCGCGGCCTCGATACGCTTGCCGAGCGCAACGGCATATTCGGGTGCCACGGTCGCACTCGCGATGACGATACCGCCGCGCGACATCGCCGGTACGGCACCGGTCTCGCCGAAGAGCACTGCATCGGTCTGTGCGGCATTGACGACGAGCGTCAAAACCACCTCGCAACGGCGCCCGAGTTCCGCCGGGTCCGCGCAGGCGACGCCGCCCTCAGCGGCGAACGCATCGAGCACGTCGCGGCGCACGTCGCACCCATACACGGTGAACCCGGCGCGCAGTAACGATCGGGCCACGCCGAGGCCCATGGCACCCAGCCCAATAACACCGACATTTTTCGACATGCTCGACCTCTGCAGAAAATCAGGAGTCCTACGGAATTGAAAGCACGCCGCCCGTTTGACGACGCGCCGTGAAGCTCAGCGGCAGATTCCGGCTTCTGCCAGCCGCCGAGCGGCGTTGTACATGTGCGTGCAGGCGGCATTGCGTGCGGCCATCGGGTCGCCAGCACGGATTGCAGCCACGATCGCGGCATGTTCTTCGCGCACCTGCCGCGCAAAGTCGCCGCGCAGCGCCTCGTTGCGACGTGTCACGACCGTGCCCGCTTCCAGGTATTGATTGAGGAACGTCAGCGTCTTGAGAAAGTACGGATTGCCCGTCGCCACGGCGATGGCACGGTGAAACGCAACATCTTCCGCGACGCCGTCATTTCCCTCCGCCCCCGCCGCGTCGATTTTTGCGAGGGCTGCATCGATAGCTGCCATATCGGCCGCGGTACGGCGCATCGCAGCCTCGGAGGCGACTTCCGCTTCAATGGCGCGCCTCAGTGCGAGGATTTGCACGACGGCGCTCGGTTCCACCGCCTCCGCATAATCGATGCGCAAGGGCCGGATGCCGGCCCGCTCGACGATGAACACCCCACTGCCCTGGCGCGGTTCGACCACGCCTTCGTTCTTCAGACGCGACACGGCCTCGCGAATAACGGTTCGGCTCACGCCGAACTCCTGCGCCAGCACGGCTTCCGTCGGAAGTTTCCCGGTCCGCGCGAACGAGCCCTTCTCGATCTGCTTGAGCAATTGCTGCGCGACGGTGTCGCTCAAGGCACGCACAGGAATCTTCTCGAACATCGGGCGGGACATAAGATGCGTCGCTCATCATCAGGTGATGCGGTCATCATACAAGTTTGCCCTCGAGCTCCTATCGGGACAAACCCGGGGGCACTCGCGCATCGATTGATCGAATTGGGCGCGATTGAGCGCTCGTTTCGGCCAATTGAATTGCCGCGACGGGGGCTACACTGTTTTCCATGGAGCGAGACGTTGGCTCCATCCACACGCTCCCCTCGTGTGGCGATTCAAAGTACCTGAAGACCAGTTGCACCAACGAAGTTTGTCCGACGTAGTGGTATCGCCGCAGTCGCATCACCGGCAGTTGGCAGTACGCAGTCGCATCACCGGCAGTTGGAAGTACGTGGTTGGCAATACGCAGTTGACAGTACGCAGTCGCATCGCTCGTAGCTCGCAGTTCGGATCATCGCAATCAGCAGCACGGGGTTACATCCTGGAACCGGGGGAACGGCGCGGGCACCTGAGTTTCCGCCCAAGGCCGCTTGGCAGCACGCAGTATCTGTATGTAGCAGGTGGTTGAGGCCGCTGACGCTGGAAACAGCATCGGCGGCCTTTGTTCGTCTGCCGCCGCACGAGGCGGCGGGGCCGCAACGCACCCGGCGCGGGCCGGATCGCGGTACATTGTTCTCTGCACGTTTTCGCGGCACGCTTCTCGCACCGCGAAAACGAAGCTGAACGACGAACCACCAGAGAGCACACGACATGCAAACCAAACCGGTACTCGGTCTTGCCGAAATCGACGACCTCCTCGCCGCGGCCCGCAGCGAAGCGCAACGTCATGGCTGGGCCGTCAGCATCGCGCTCGTCGACGACGGCGGCCATCCGCTCGGCCTCGTAAGGCTCGACGGCGCATCGCCATCGAGCGCTTACCTCGCCACCGAAAAGGCCCGCACCGCGGCGCTCGGGCGGCGCGAATCGAAGCTTTACGAGGACATGATCAACGGCGGACGCGTCGCTTTTCTCAGCGCGCCGATCAGCGCCACGCTCGAAGGCGGCGTGCCTATTCTCGTGAATGGGCAATGCGTCGGCGCGCTCGGCGTGTCGGGCGTCAAGTCCGATCAGGACGCGCAAGTCGCCAAGGCCGGCGCCGCGCGCCTCGCAGCCTGAGCCGGTTCCCTCTTCTCAACGTATCAGCAAGTCAACCCGCATACTGACCGACCGACCATGGACAATCCGATCGACCATCACGGGCTGCGCGTCGCCCCAGCGCTCAGCCGCTTCATCGAAGACGAGGCGATGCCCGGCACGGACCTCGATGCCGCCGCGTTCTGGCAAGGCTTTTCGGCGCTCGTGCACGAGTTGGCGCCGAAAAACCGCGCGCTCGTCGCCGAACGCGAACGCCTTCAGACGGCGCTCGACGAATGGCACCGCGCGCATCCGGGCCCGGTGCGCGATCTCGCGGCCTACCGCGCGTTTCTCGAGCAGATCGGCTATCTCGCGCCGCTGCCGCCGCATTTTCAGATCGACACAGCCGGCGTCGACGAGGAGATCTCGGAACAGGCCGGCCCGCAACTGGTCGTGCCCCTTTCGAATGCGCGTTACGCACTGAACGCGGCAAACGCCCGCTGGGGCAGCCTCTACGATGCCCTCTACGGCACCGATGCGCTGCCCGAAGACGGCGGGGCGACGCGCTCGGGTGCCTATAACGCCGTGCGCGGCGCAAAGGTGATTGCATACGCTCGCACGTTTCTCGATCAGGTGGCTCCGCTCGCGAACGGCTCGCATCGCGATGTAACGCGCTATGCCGTACGGGATGGCCAGTTGAGCATGGAAACGGCCAAGGGCGTCACGTCCCTCGCCGAGCCGGCTCGGTTCGTCGGCTATCAGGGCGAGCCCGAATCGCCTTCCGCCATTCTGCTCAAGCACAACGGGCTGCATGTCGAAATCCAGATCGATGCCGACGCACCCATCGGCCGCACGGACCCAGCGCATGTCAAGGACGTCGTGCTCGAAGCGGCAGTCACGACGATCATCGATTGCGAGGATTCGGTCGCGGCCGTCGATGCCGAAGACAAAGTCCTGCTCTATCGCAACTGGCTCGGCCTGATGCAAGGCACGCTGACCGAGTCCGTCTCGAAGGGCGGCACCACGTTCACGCGCCGGCTCAATGCGGACCGCAGCTATCGCGCGCCCGATGGCGGCACGCTCGCGCTGCATGGCCGCTCGCTGCTGTTCGTGCGCAACGTGGGCCATCTGATGACGAACGGGGCGGTGCTCGATCGCGACGGAAACGAGATTCCCGAGGGCATCCTCGACGCTGTCGTGACCACGCTGTGCGCGCTGCACGACCGCCAGCGCAAGACGAATTCGCGCACCGGCGCGATCTATATCGTCAAGCCGAAGATGCACGGGCCGGCCGAAGTGGCGTTCGCCAACGAGCTGTTCGATCGCGTGGAAGACCTCTACGGTTTGCCGCGTCATACGATCAAGATGGGCATCATGGACGAGGAGCGCCGCACGAGCCTGAATCTCGCCGCGTGCATCGCCGCGGCCAGCGGCCGCGTCGCGTTCATCAACACGGGCTTTCTCGACCGCACGGGCGACGAAATTCATACCGGCATGGAAGCGGGGCCGATGCTACGCAAGGGCGATATGAAGAGCTCGAAGTGGATCGCCGCGTACGAGCGCCATAACGTACTCGTCGGCATTGCCTGCGGGCTGCGCGGTCGCGCGCAAATCGGCAAGGGAATGTGGGCGATGCCCGATCTGATGCGCGCCATGCTCGAACAAAAGGCCGCTCAACTGCGCGCGGGTGCGAATACGGCATGGGTGCCTTCGCCTACTGCAGCGACGCTCCATGCGCTGCACTATCACGAGGTCGACGTGCAGGCCGTCCAGCGATCGCTCGAAGGCGTCGATTACGCGAGCGAGCGCGACGCGTTGCTCGAAGGGTTACTGACCGTTCCAGTCGTCGAAAAAGCCGCGTGGTCCGAAGACGAGCTTCGCAACGAAGTCGAAAACAATGCACAAGGCATCCTGGGCTACGTCGTGCGATGGATCGATCAAGGGGTCGGCTGCTCCAAGGTGCCTGACATCCACAATATCGGCCTGATGGAGGATCGCGCGACGCTGCGCATCTCGAGCCAGCATATTGCCAACTGGCTCCATCATGGCGTCATCGACCGATCGTTCGTCGAGGAAACGTTCCGCCGGATGGCCGTCGTCGTGGACAAGCAAAACGCCGGCGATCCGAACTACCGGCCGATGGCGCCCGAGTATGACGCGTCGGTGGCGTTCGAGGCCGCTTGCGCACTCGCGCTGCAAGGCCGGCAGCAGCCGAGCGGGTATACCGAACCGCTGTTGCATAACTTCCGGCTCGAGTACAAACGCCGTCTGAAGCAGCATTGACCAGACCGTCCATCGGTCGGCCAGCCGCCCGCGCCTCGAGACATGGGGCGACGCGCTGGCGCGCGCAACCATTGCACAATGCCGTCTACATGACGCTCTATCACAAGTCCTACGCGGCGATCGGGTGATTCCTACGCTGCCACAATAGCCGCGATCTTACGTATCTTCGTAGTAGGCGGCCTCATTGGCCGCCTTTTTCTCGCCCCCAAGAATTGTTACAAAAATCTCACGATGGGGGTCCGCGGATTACCTAAAGTGCATTTGCCGTTCCCCGCGAGGTCGGGCTCGTACGGAAACGGCAGGTCCGTCCCAGTCGCGGCACTCATGCCGTGGCTGGACGACGCGGCAACCGACGCGCTGGCGTTTCCAGCGCTTGCGGCCCTGCGGCAGTTGAAGCGGTAGTGTGTTTGGCGAGCAAAAAAGCACAAAGACGTGAGGCACGCCGAGGATGCAATCGTCGAAACTCGGACGAACGGGGCGCAGGACTTGCCACGTCGTGCGTTTTTGTAGCGGCACCTCCGGCTGGCTGACGCGGGTCGCATCGAGAGGGGTGTCTTCCATGCGACTCAAATACAAGCCTCGTACGTTCATTCGCGCCATTCCGGCTGCGGTGGTGATGGCGGCGGCCTCGGCTGCGGCCACGGCGGCAACCGTCGATCCGGTGGTGGTATCCGGCCCGAGTCCATTCGCCTCGTGCACGATCGGTGGCCCGGGCACCAGCTACGTCAACGCTGAAGTGGAACCCTGGGTGGCGGTCAATCCGGCCAATCCGTCGAATGTGATCGGTGCCTGGCAACAGGACCGCTGGTCCAATGGCGGTGCGCGCGGCCTCGTCGCCGGTTATTCGTTCGACGGCGGCCAAACCTGGGCGCAGACGAATCTTCCGTTCTCCGCCTGCGCCGGCGGCCTGGGCTACGAGCGCGCGTCCGATCCGTGGGTTTCCATCGGTCCCGACGGAACGGCTTATAGCGTGTCGATCTCGTTCAATCAATCGAACAACAATAATGCAGTCGCCGCGGCCGTTTCTAAAGATGGCGGAAAGACATGGGGCAATCTGAGCGTGATCATTGCCGATAACGAGCCGTCGCTGCAATTTTTCAACGACAAAGAGTCGGTCACGGCCAATCCGACGAAAGCCGGCGTGGCCTACGCCGTATGGGATCGGCTCGAACTGCCCAACGGCAATCCGTACGCGAACTTGCATACGAGGGCCTA
Source organism: Trinickia sp. (assembly GCF_057351765.1). Classification (NCBI taxonomy): domain Bacteria; kingdom Pseudomonadati; phylum Pseudomonadota; class Betaproteobacteria; order Burkholderiales; family Burkholderiaceae; genus Trinickia; species Trinickia sp. The sequence continues at coordinate 29,165 of NZ_JBMRBK010000071.1, forward strand.
TCGCGGGCCAGCGCTCTTTTCGAAGACGGTGGACGGCGGACTCACCTGGAGTTCACCTGCCCAGATCGTCACGGTGCCGTCGCGGCAACAGACGATCGGCAACCAGATCGTCGTCGATCCACGCAACGGCACGCTCTATGATTTCTTCGATCTGATTACCTCGCCTTCGAACGGCACCCCGTATAACGTCGCGTTCATCAAGTCGACCGATGATGGCGCGACGTGGACGAAGCCGCGACTCATTGCCGATCTGCGCACGGTGGACGTCGTCGATCCGAACACGAACGAGCCGTTGCGCACGGGCGATATCATCCCCGAGCCGGCGATCGATCCGGCGACGGGTCAGCTTTACGTCGTCTGGCAAGACGCGCGCTTCAGCGGCGGGCAGTACGACGAGATCGCGATCTCGACATCGACCGATGGCGGCGCAACATGGAGCGCTCCCGCGCGCGTGAATACGCCGACGGGGCGGCTCGCGTTCAACCCGGCGGTCCGCGTCAATTCGTCGGGCACCGTCGCCGTGACGTATTACGACTTGCGCAATTTGGCGGCCGGCAACACGACGACGCTACCGACCGACTATTGGCAGACGACGTCGACCAATGGCGGAGCGAGTTTCGGGAATGAAGTGCATCTGGCGGGATCGTTCGATCTGAAGCTCGCGCCGTTCGCGGAAGGGTATTTCGTGGGCGACTACGAAGGACTCGACGCGCGGGGAACCTCGTTCTTGCCGTTCTTCGTGCGGACCAATACGACCACGGCCAATCCCACGGATGTCATCGCAGCACCCTGAACCGCAGGTCGACCGGCAGCGGTCGCTGAGATAGCGGCCGCTGCCGAGCGAACGACGTCCCTCCGCCCCCGTTGCCTGCCAACTCTCGCTCGTAATTGTTATAATTCGCTCATACCGCCGATATAAAAATAACGCCCTGTTATCGGTGCCCATGACGAATACGACGGCAGCGGCCCAGACCCACGCTCCTATGCTCAAGACCGAACGCCTGCGCTCGCTCGCCGACGCGCTCGCCAAGCACAATGTCATGCGTCTGCGCGACGCAGCTTCGCTGCTCGGCGTTTCCGAAATGACGGTGCGTCGCGATATTGCCGCGAATCCCGAGCGCTTTACCTATCTCGGCGGCTATATCGTCAGTGCGGTCAACGTGCCGAATGCGGCGGGCTACTCGCTCGAACAGGAAAAGGACCACTTCGCCCAAGCCAAGGCACAAGCTTCGGCGCATGCGGCCGTGCTGATCGCCGATCACGAGACGATCTTCATCGATTGCGGCACGACACTGACTTCGCTCGCCCGGCTGATACCGGCCACGATGCACATTACCGTCGTCTGCTATTCGCTCAACGTTGCCGAGATTCTGCGGCGCATGCCGAACGTACGCATGATCCTTCTGGGCGGCGTCTACGTGCCCTCCTCCGACTCGTTCACGGGTGACGAAAGTCTGGAGATGCTGCGCCGCATGGGGATCAACAAGGCATTCATTTCGGCAGGCGGCATCGATGAGACGCGCGGGGTCACCTGCTGGAATTTCCATGAAGTCGCGCTGAAGCAAGCGGCGATGGATAACGCGGTCGAGCGGCACCTCGTGGCCGATTCGAGCAAATTCGGTATCGTCAAAGCCGTGCGCTTTTCGCAGCTCGGCGATTTCGATTCGATCATCACGGAAAAAGGCCAGACGCTGCGCAAGCGCAAGGCTTGACGCATGCGGTGAGCGGGACGCCGCGCACCGCGTCCCGTCAACCGCGCCGGCGCAGTACGAAAAGCGTCCCGGCGATCAGGATGAACGCGCCGACGATGACCTTCTGCCACGTACTCGGCACGCCAATCAGAATCAGCACATTGTTGATGAGCGTCACGAGCACGACGCCGAGCAGCGTCCCGATGACCGTACCGCTGCCGCCCGTGATGCGGGCACCGCCGAGAATGACCGCCGCGATCACATCGAGCTCGGAGCCTACGAGGTCGAACGGATTCGCAATCCGATTGTTCGATACGTGCAGAATGCCGGCGATGCCCGCAAGAAAACCCGTATAGCCGAACACGAACAGATGCACGGCCCGCAGGTTGTAGCCGAGCCGCTCGGCAATGGCGAGGCTCCCGCCCATCGCATAGACCGCTCGCCCCATCATCGTCCGGTTGAGCAGCCACCACGTCGCGAGCGCCGCAACGACCAGCGCGATCACCGAGATCGGCAGCACCGCGTGCAATCCGTCGGCCGTCCGATAGGCAATGAGCGGTATGCGGCCGAAGCGGTCCATGCTGTGCGGAATGTTCATGAAGAACGTCGTGCCGACGAAAGTCAGCAAGACACCGCGGTAAAGATACTGCGTGCCGATCGTCACGATCAGCGACGGCGCCTTCAACCGATAGACGAGTACGCCGTTGAGCAACCCGAGCAGCACGCCGCCGATAGCGCCTGTCACCAGGATCAACGCAAACGGCGCGTCGGGCCACCACGCGAATACGGCCTTCGTAATGGCATACATCGTCAGCGCGCCGATGGCGGTGAACGACACGTCGATGCCGCCGGAGGCGAGCACGACGAGCGTGCCGAGCGCGAACAGCGACATCGTCGTAGCCGAATGCAGCATGTCGAACAACGTCGCCCATTGCAAAAAGCGCGGATTGAGCGAGGTCACGACGACACAGGTCACCGCGATCAACGCGGCAGTGAACCACTCGGGGTTGCGTGCGAGGCGCGCACGCCAGCTCGCCGCCCGCGCCTTGCGGGACAACTCCAGTGCGTTCGTGTTGGGGGTACTCATCGTTTGATTGATGCTCATACTGGCTCCGCCTGCGCCGGCCCCGCTTCCGCCAACAGCGCCTGATACAGCGCCGCCTCGGTCAGCCCTTCGGCACGATATTCCCCCGCAATGCGGCCTTTTTTCATCATCAGGATTCGATCGCAATTGAGCAGCAACTCCGGCAGATCGTCGCTGATCAGCAAGATGCCGATGCCGCGCTGCGAAAGCCGCTGCATGATCCGGTAGATGATGTCCTTCGATCCGACGTCCACGCCGACCGTCGGCCCATGCAGGATCAGCACATGAGGATCGATCGCAAGCCAGCGGCCGATCAGCACGCGCTGCTGGTTGCCGCCCGAGAGCGACTGCACAGGCTTGTCGATGTCGGGCGTGGCGATCTGAAGTTCCTTGACCGTATCGACGGCCAATGCGCGCGAGCGCTTGCGGTCGATCTGGCCGAAACGGTCGCGCAAGCTCGAAATCATCGCCGTGATGACGTTTTCGCGAATCGACTTGTCGAGAAAGAGCCCTTCGCTCAAGCGGTCTTCCGGTACATAGCCGATCCGGTGCCGCTTGGCATCGGCCGGCGTCGAAAGCGTCACGCGCCGGCCCTCGAGCGTGACGGTGCCCGTATCGGCGGGGCTCACGCCCGCGAGCGCGCGCGCAAGCTCGTTGCGCCCCGAGTCGAGCAAACCGGTCACGCCGAGAATCTCGCCGCGATGCAGCGCGAACGAGACCTGACGAAACTGCTCGCGCCGCCCCAGTTCTTGCACATCGAGGACCACCTCCGCGTGCGAGTCGGCCGCGTCGCGATAGCGCTCTTCCGAAAGCTTGCGCCCCGTCATGAGTTCCGAGAGCTGCGCCTTCGAGTAATCGGCGATCGGGCCTTGCGCGACCTTCTGCCCGTCGCGCATCACGATGACCTCGCCGCCGATCGCAAAACATTCGTCGAGCTTGTGGCTCACGAACAGTACCGTGACGCCTTGCGCGCGCAGCGTCTCGAGCACTTCGATCAGATTGGCGACTTCCTTTTGCGTCAGCGACGTCGTCGGCTCGTCCATGATGACGAACTTCGCTTCGCTCGCGATCGCGCGAGCGATCGCAACGAGCTGTCGCGTCGCGAGCGGCAGCTGTTCGATCAGCGTGCGCTGGAATTCGGCGTCGCTCGGCAGACCCACTGCTTCGAGCGCGCGCCGCGCCGTCGAAAACAGCACGCGCCGGTCGAACGTGCGGGCGAGCCGGCCATCGTGCTCGGCGAGTTCGGCCGTGAGGGCCACGTTTTCCGCCACGCTGAGATTCGGCAGCAGCGAGAGATCCTGATAGACGGTTTCGATACCGGCCGCGAGCGCCTGCAACGGCGAAAGCCGCGCATAGCGCGCGCCTTCGATCACGAGCTCGCCTTCGTCGGGCGGCTGCGCCCCCGAGATGATCTTGATGAGCGTGCTTTTGCCGCAACCGTTTTCGCCCAACAGGTGATAGATCTGGCCGCGCGCGAACGAAAGCGTCACCCCGCGCAGCGCATGCACACCGGTGAAGCGCTTGTGTACGCCTACGACTTGCAACAACGGCTCGCTGGCCTGGTGCTCATTCATCGTGATCCCGCTCGCAATCGAAACGACGAAGCGCGCCCGGCTGCTACTGCCGGGCGCGCGTCTCACGCGCCGATCAGAAGTTGTATTGCTTGTAGTTCGTCTTGTCGACGCTCACCCAACCCTGGCCGCGTGCGATGAGGCCCTTGCCCGGCCCCTTGCTGAAGACGACTTTCTCATAGCCGGGCATGCCGAGATTCAGCGTATCGCCGACTTTGAACGTCTTGCCATCGACGAGCATCTTCGCGATCTTGTTCATCGCCTCGCCGGCCAGCTTCGGATCCCAGAACGCAATGCCGTTGATCGCGCCGCTTTCGAGGTACTTGCCGGCTTCGGCCGGCAACCCCGTGCCGAACACGCAGACCTTGCCCTGCAGGCCCGCTTCCTCCACGGCGCGCCCGATGCCGAGCACGTCGAGCGACGACGATCCCTGGAAGCCCTTGATGTCCGGATGCTTGCGCAGCACTTCCTTGGCCACTTCGTAGGCACGCGTGCCGTCGTTGTTGGTTTCGAGGTTGTGCTCGACGAGTTGCATCTTCGGATACTTCGCCTTCGCCTCGGCGATGCCGCCTTCGGCCCATTGCACCTGCGAGCGGCTGCCGAGCGAGCCGACGAGCGTCGCCCACTTGCCCTCGCTCTTCATGCAGCTGGCGAGCCTGTCATTGAGCGCGGCGCCGTACGCGGCGTTATCGAAGGCCTCGAGATCGACCATCGTGTTCTTGGCGTTGTCCGCCTCGTGCGTGACGACCTTGATGCCGCGATCCATCGCTTTTTTCAGCACCGGTTCGAGCGTCGGCGGATCATAGGGGACGACTGCCAGCGCGCTCACCTTCTTGGCGATCAGGTCTTCGATGATCTTTGCCTGTTGGGCGGCGTCGGCACGGCCAGGACCGGTCTGGTACGCGTTCACGCCCGTTTCCTTGGCGAATTCCTTGACGCCGTCGTCCATGCGGTTGAACCAGCTGATGCCGGTCACTTTCACGACCGTGACGATCGTCTCGTTCGTCGCCGCTTGTGCCGCGAATACGATGCCGGCGCCGAGTGCGCATGCGGTGAGCGCGAGGCTCAATCGAATCGGTTTCATGCCGTGTGTCTCCTGTGTATTGTTCGCTCGATGCCCCTTGCTACCGCGGCGAACGCCCGAGGCCTTGGTGTTCGCCGACTGCTCGATCCGCTTCGTCCCTGCTGTCTTCATCCCCCGGGGCGAGGCGGCGTCTTGCCGCCGCGCGGCAGCGCGATGCCGAAAATCGCGCGTACGCGTTCGCCGCCCGCAAATGCCAGCGAGAGCAGCAGCAGAAATCCCCACGTACAGTCTCCGAAGAACTGCGACACGTTCATGAGGTTGAACAGGCTCGAGAGAAACTGCAGCACCGTCGCGGCAAAAAACACGCAGACGACGCGGCCGTACCCGCCCGCGGGATTCACGCCGCCCATCACCGCGATCAGAATCGCGATGAGCAGGTACGAGTTGCCGTAGTCCCACTTCGCGCTCATGGTGTGCGTCACGCTCACGAGACCCGCGAGCGAAGCCAGCAGGCCGCATAGCGTATAGGTGGCAATCAGCATTCGCGCGTTCGGCACGCCCGCATAGAACGCGGCGCGCTGGTTGGTACCCATCAGATACAAGCGCAGTCCGAACGGCGTGCGCTTGAGCACCCAGCCCAGCACGAGCGCCGCGGCGAGAAAGATGCAAAACGAGATGGGCACCTGAAAGAAGGTGCCGTTGCCGATGTCCGAAAGCGGCTCGATGTAATCGATGTGCACCGACGCGCCGTTGCTCAGCGCCACGGCCAAACCCGTGAAGACGAGTTGCGTGCCAAGCGTGCAAAGGATCGGCGTGAGCCTCAGACGAGCAATCACCAATCCGTTCAAAAAGCCCCCCGCAAGCCCCATCGTCACGACGATCGCGCAAAAGAGCGCGGTATAGAGCACCGGGGAATCGTCGCCGTTGACGAACTGCGGCACGACGAGTGCGGCGACCATGCCCGACAGGTTCGCAAGACCCACGCCCGAGAGATCGATGCCGCCGTTGCCCGAGAGCATCGATAGCATGATGCCGAACGCGAGCAGGCCGACCTCGGGCAACTGCGAGCCCATCGACTGCAGGTTGTCGATGCCGACGAACTGCCCGTGCGAAAACCCTACCGCGACAAGCACCACGAGCACGTTGACGCTCAATAGAAAGTTGAGCTGCCGGTCGGCGAACCACTGGGCGGGACGGATTGACGGCTTCATGTTGACGACATGCTCCTCCAAATCTTTTGCTCGGACCGTTCGCGTTTGCCGCGCGAAACCTGTTTCACGCGATGTGCGCGTCGCGCTCCGCCTCAGCCCGCGGCCGCAGCCGCACCGAGCAGCGACTCGATTTCCGCGAGTCGCGGCATCGACGGCGCCGTGCCCGGGCGCGTGACCGAAATACCGGCGAGCGCACAGCCGAAGCGTATCGCCTCGACCGGATCGTCGCCGCGTGCAAGCGCGGCCGCGAAGCCGCCCGTGAAGCCATCGCCGGCACCGGCCGTCTCGATGACGGGTCCGCATCGGAACGCCGGCACGAAGACCGAGCGCGCATGCGAGTGCATGAGCGCGCCGGCCTCGCCAAGCGTCACGATGACCGCACCCGCACCCTTCGCGAGCAGCGCATCGGCCGCCTTGCGCGCATCGTCGCGCGAACGCACTTCGATGCCGGTCAGCGTGGCGGCCTCGGTCTCGTTCGGCGTGACATAGTCGCACAGCGCGAAGATATCGTCGGGCAGCGGCAGCGCCGGAGCCGGATTGAGCACCGTGGTCACGCCATGGCGGCGCGCGATCTCGAGGCCGCGACGGGCGGCTGCCACCGGCTGCTCGAGCTGGGTCACGAAGACCTGAGCCGAAGCGATATCGGTTTCGATCGCGTCCGCATCGCCGGCATCCATCGTGCCGGCCGCGCCGGCCGCGACGATGATCGCATTGTGGCCCGTTCCCTCTTCGACGAAGATGTGCGCCGCGCCCGTCGCCATGCCCTCGACACTCGTGGCGCGCGCCACGATCCCCTCCGCCTGCCAGGTCGCGCGCGCGATGTCGCCGAACGCGTCGTTGCCCAACCGCGTGCAAAACACGACCTCGGCACCGGCGCGCGCGGCGGCGACCGCCTGGTTCGAGCCTTTGCCGCCCGGACCCATTGCAAACGTCGAGCCGGCAATCGTCTCGCCGATGAGCGGCATGCGTGACGCCCGGAACGCGAGGTCCGTCACATAGATGCCGAGGATGACGACGCGCCCGCCCATCATGCTGCCTTGGTCGCATCCCCGGAGGGGATTGCCTTCGGGGCATCCCCGGAGGGGATTACCTTCGGGGCATCCGGCGCGAGAATCACGCCCTTGGCGAAAACGAAGCAGCCATAGCCGCGCAGCTCGCCCGTCGCAATGACGCAATAGGCCTTGCGCGCGCGGGCATAAAAAGCGTGACGCTCGATGGACGCGAACGGCACGCTGCGCCCCTCGGCGGCGTCGACCTCCGCTTGCGCCTCGCGCTGCACGGCCGGCAGCGCCTGCGGATCGCCGACGACTTCCATGCGCATCGCGGGCGCCTCGACGTACGTGTCGAGCGGCAAGATCGACAGCACCGCGCGCACGGCTTGCGCCGAATCGGCGCCATCCATGCGCAGCAGGCGGCCCAGCTTCGTATCGCGAGCCACTGAATCCGCGGGGAAATTGGCGTCGCAGATCACGACTTCGTCGCCGTGCCCCATTGCGCTCAGCGCGTAAAGAACATCGGGGTTCAACAGCGGGTTCAGATTCTTCAGCATCTTGTCTCCTGTCTCCTATCGCCTGACGATGCGAGGCATCGGCATTGTATTGCCCGCGCGTCGAGCGCGCCGCCGCGAATCAATCGCCGTAAGGTATCCAAATGTTCTTGACTTGCACAGCCTGGCGCAAGAACGGCAAACCCTCATTCATCGCATCGAACCAGTCGATTTGCCGTCCGTAGTCGACAAATGTCCGTTTCAGGTTGCCGACCGATTCGCGCTCGACGAGCGTCGAATCGGCAGCCGGCCCGAAGCACCAGAGCGCGTCGACGTCGTCGTGCTTGGCCAGCGCGGGCAACAGTGCCGCGCGCGCGCCCGTGACGATGTTCAGCGCGCCGGCCGGCACGTCCGACGTTTCGACGACCTGATAGAAGTCCGTCGCCATCAGCGGGCAAGCCTCGCTCGGCAGCACGACGACGCGATTGCCGAGCGCAAGCGCCGGTGCCACGAGCGAGACAAACGCCGCCAGCGGCGCTTCGTCGGGACACGCTATGCCGATCACCCCGAGCGGCTCATGCATCGCCAACGCCACGCCGCGCAGCGGCGGTGCATGTACGGCACCGTCGAATTTGTCGGCCCACGCGGCGTAGGTGAAAAGACGCGCGATCGATGTCTCGACTTCGCGCGACGCATCCTGCCGCGCTGCTCCAGTGCGGCGCACGAGTTGCTGGGCGAACTCCTCGGCCCGCACGGCAAGGTTCTCCGCGAGATAGTAGAGCACCTGGGCCCGGCCATGCGCGCTCGTTTGCGACCACTTGTCCGCGCTACGCGCCGCCGCTACCGCATCGCGGATGTCCTTGCGGTTGCCGTCGCCGACTTCGCCGACGAAGGTACCGTCGGGCGCGTGAACCTCGCGCGAGTAGCCGCTGTCGGGCCGAACCTGCTTGCCGCCGATATACAGCTTGGCCGTGCGGTCGATGCGCGCAATGGTGTCGTCGCGCTGGCCGACGACCCCGGCCGGCGATGTCGCGCGCGGTGCGGATTCGGCGCGCAATGGCAATCCGCTCCAGCCGGGCGGCTTCAAATACTCGTAGATGCCCTCTTTGCCGCCCTCGCGCCCATAGCCCGATTCGCGATAACCGCCGAACCCGACGGCCGCATCGAAGAGATTCGTCGCATTGACCCACACCACGCCACAGGCAAGACGCGGCGCGATGTCGAGCGCGCGGCCGATCGTTTCGCTCCAGACGCTCGCGGCCAGCCCATAGCGCGAGTTGTTCGCGAGCTCGACGGCTTCGTCCGGCGTGCGAAAGCTCATGACCGTCAAGACGGGGCCGAAGATTTCCTCCTGCGCGAGCGTCGATGCGGGTGCGACGCCGGTCACCAGCGTCGGCGCATAAAAGACGCCGCGCGCCGGCAACTCGACTTCTCGCGGCTGCCAGATCGTGCAGCCTTCACGCCGGCCCGTTTCGACAAGCGCCTCGATGCGCGCGAGCTGCACGCTGTCGACGATCGCGCCCATATCGATGCCCTTGTCGAGCGACGGGCCGATCCGTAGCGTCGCCATGCGGCGCTTGAGCTTGTCGATGAAACGCCGCTCGATGCCTTCTTGAACGAGCAGCCGCGAACCCGCGCAGCAGACTTGCCCCTGATTGAACCAGATGGCGTCGACAACGCCCTCGACGGCACCGTCGAGGTCCGCATCGTCGAAAACGATGAACGGCGATTTGCCGCCGAGTTCGAGCGTCAGCGACTTGCCGGAGCCCGCCGTGGCAGCGCGAATGAGTCGGCCGACTTCGGTCGAGCCCGTGAAGGCGATCTTGTCGACGTCGCCATGCTCGACGAGGGCGGCACCCGTGCGCCCGTCGCCCGTGACCACATTGAGCACGCCATCGGGCAGACCGGCGCGCCGGGCCAGCTCCGCGAACAGCAGCGCCGTCAGCGGCGTGTATTCGGCCGGTTTCAGCACAACGCAATTACCGAGCGCGATGGCCGGTGCGATCTTCCACGCGAGCATCAAAAGCGGGAAGTTCCACGGCACGATCTGGCCGATCACGCCAAGCGGCGTGAAACCCGCGAATTCGCTGTCTTGCAACTGAGCCCAGCCCGCGTGATGCAGGAAGTGGCGTGCGACGAGCGGCACGTCGATATCGCGCGTCTCGCGAATCGGCTTGCCGTTGTCGAGCGCTTCGAGCACGGCAAAGAGACGGCTCTCGCGCTGCACCATCCGTGCAAGTGCGTAGAGGTGGCGCGCGCGGCCCGCGCCGCCCAGCGCTTGCCAGCCCGGCTGTGCAGCGCGAGCGGCCGCGACGGCCGCATCGACATCGGCCGCATCGCCCTGGGCCACGCGCGCAAGCGTTTCGCCGCTCGCCGGCGCCAGCACATCGAATGTCTCGCCGGCCGACGGCGCGCGCCACGCGCCCCCGATGAAATGTCCGAACCGGCCCTCGTGTGCGGCAAGCCACGCACGCGCCGGCTGATCGTCCTCGGGTGCGGGACCGTAATCCATCGAAGCAAAGTACTCGGCTACGCTCATCGCAGTGCGCTCGGTCAGGCTAGAGGGTGTCGGTTGAAAGCGGAATAGCGGCCGCTGACGTGGTGTTCGAGCTGCCGCTCGATATCGGCCAGCAGGCTCGACGCGCCGATGCGAAACAGCGCGGGTTCGAGCCAGGGGCGGCCGAGTTCTTCCTTCATCAGAATTTGATACGCAAGTGCCGATTTGGCCGTGGAGACCCCACCTGCCGGCTTGAAGCCGATGGCGAAGCCCGTTCGCTCCCCGTACTCGCGGATCATGCGCGTCATCACGAGCGAAACGTCGAGCGTGGCGTTCACGCCTTCCTTGCCCGTCGACGTCTTGATGAAGTCCGCGCCGGCCATCATGCAGACCATCGAAGCCTTCGCCACGTTCGACAGCGTGCGGATGTCGCCCGTCGCCAAAATCGCCTTCAAGTGGGCCGCCCCGCATGCGGCGCGAAACTCGCGCACTTCGTCGTAAAGCGCGCGCCAGTTGCCGGTCAGCACGTGTTCACGCGTCACGACGATGTCGATCTCCGCCGCGCCGTCGGCCACCGACGCTTCGATTTCCTTGAGCTTGAGCGGATGCGGGATCAGGCCGGCCGGAAAGCCCGTCGACACGGCCGCAACGGGAATGCCGCTGCCCGCCAGCGCGTCGACCGCGGCCGCGACGAAGCGGTGATAGACGCACACGGCGCCGGTTGTCAGCCGCGCGTCGCCCATGCCGAGCGCCTCGAGGAGGTCGTCGCGAATCGGCCGACGCGCCTTGGCGGCCAGACGCCGCACGCGCGCCTCCGTATCGTCGCCGGCGAGCGTCGTCAGATCGATGCAGGTCACGGCCTTCAACAGCCATGCCGCCTGGGCGTCCTTCTTGACCGAGCGGCGAGTGCCGAGCGTCGCCGTGCGGCGCACGACGGCCGATTGATTGACGCGCAGCGTATCGAACCATGCGGCATCGAACGACACGCCCGCATTACGCAACGGATGAGGCGGCGCAGCGCCACGCAGCGCGACCACCGCCTGGGATGTAGCTTCTGACATGGAAAGATGCCTGAATGGTGCGCCACACAACGCGGCGTGAGCGCAGATTGGCAACCATCCTATATCAGGCGATACGATCGTGACAAGTGCTTGTGATGATTATCTCTACAAGCCTGTCTGATCTGTCCGCAACGCGTGCATCGATTCGCGCAGCGCGGGGTAGAGCGCCTTGTAGACGTCGAACCGTTGCGCGTAGATCGCGCGTCTGCCGGCGTCGGGCCGTGCGTGCTCCCGCAGCGTCACCCAGCCGCGTGCGGCGGCCTCTTCGGTCACGATTCCGGTACCGAGCGCCGCAAGCAGCGCCGCCCCAATGGCGGCCTCGACTTCCTGTTCGATCGTGTAGACCGGATAGCCCGTCACGTCGGCGATGATCTGCATCCACAGATTCGAATGCGCGGCCCCGCCCACGACGATGAGCCGCTCGTCGAGCGACTGCGCGCCCCGCCGTCCCGCGTCGATGTTGTGCTGCAGCGCGAACGCCACGCCCTCCAGCACGGCACGGTAGAGGTGCGCGCGCGTATGGACGAGGTTGAGGCCGACGAATGCACCGCTCGCCTGCGGGTCCCAGATCGGACTGCGCTCGCCCATCAGATAAGGCAGAAACATCACGCCCTCGCAGCCGGCCGGCACTTCAGCGGCGGCGGTTTCGAGCAGTTGGTGTGGGTCGCCGTGCGGGAGCGCGCGCGCCGCCTCGACCTCGGCCTGGCAGAACTGATCGCGATACCAGCTCACGCAAGCCCCCGCGCAGCTGGCCCCGCCGAAGATGTAGAGATCGCGCCGGCCATTGAGCACGTACGGCATGCTGACCAGGCCATGTCGTGCATCGACGGTCTGGTTGATATAGCCCCAACACATGCTTGTGCCGATCATCGCAACATGCTGGCCGGCCCGCGTGACACCGGCCGCCAGCGTGGCGATGGCCGCATCGACGCCGCCGGCAACGATCGGCATGCCCGCCGCGAGCCCGAGCTCGGCGGCCCATGACGCCAACAAGCCGCCCACCGCTTCCGACGATTCGACGAGCCGCTGGGGCATCAGCGCAGCGGGAATGCCCAGCATGGCGAGCGCTTCGTCCGACCAGCTACGGCGCGCGACATCGTAGACGCCGCCGATGTTGCCGGCCGAGCTGTGATCGACGGCGAGCTCGCCGGTGAGCCGGTAGGCGATATAAGCATTGGGAGGAAGAAAGTAGCGGGTCTGGTTCCAGACATCGGGCTTGTGCTCTCGCAGCCACAGCATTTTGGTAAAGCCGTAATAGCTGTCGACACCGTTACCGGTGATGGCCCGCAAACGCTCGACATCGACATGGCGGCGTACCCATTCCACTTGATCGGTCGCGCGCCGGTCCATCCAGATCAGGCAAGGATGAAGCGGGCGAAATTCATCATCGACGGGGATGCCCGACCCGCCGTACAGGCTGCTGATCGCCAGCGCTTTGATGTCGCTTGCCGCGATGCCCTTCGTGCGCGCCTCGCGCGTGCAGGCCGCGATGCAAAGCACCGCTGCGTCGAACCAGACGTCGGGCCATTGTTCGGCCCACAGCGGTCGCGGCGTGTCGGGCCGGTAGCCGTGCGCATGCTGCGCGACGATGGCGCCGCTCGCGTCGACGAGGACAGCTTTCGTACTTTGCGTGCCGATATCGATGCCGATGACGTAATCCATGGCGGGACGTGTCTCCTTCGTTGTTTTTGCGCGCGACGAGCGCGCACGGTCCGCCCACATGCGAACAGTGCGTTTATAGGCCGATCGTCGGGGCGGTGCAACGTCCGGAGCGGGGCAACCGTCCAGGGCGCACTCGATAATGCCGTTCGCGCCCTGGCGCCCATGGCGACATGGACTGTCGGCGCCTTACTTCTCGCTCTTCTTCGGAATCTTGGCGCCGTGCTTGCGCGCCTGATTCAGTGCGATGGCCACAGCTTGCTTTTGCGGTTTGCCGTGCTTCATTTCGGTCTTGACGTTCTTCGAAACGTCTTCGCGGGACGTGCCTTTGCGTAGTGGCATGATGTCCTCCTGGATGGGTTGTCCATACTCGCTCGTCTTCGCGACGGCTTGCTCGTATACAAGCAACGCCCATTCCACACATAACCGGCACGCGCACCGGCGAAGTGCCGAGGGAGGCTTCAGCCCTCGATGCGCCGGCGCGTCGTGCCCAGCAACTCGGCCATGGCCCGCCGCGCCCCATCGGCGTCGCGCTGCCGGATCGCATCGAACACCGCCGAATGCTCGTCAAGCGACGCGTTGAACACCTCCGCGCGTTTCGCATTGAGCAGCAGTTGCGCTTCGAGCGTGCGACCGATCAGCGGTCCGAGCGGCATCAGCAGCTCGTTGCTGCAGGCGGCCAGAATGCCGAGATGAAAACCGAGGTCGGCGCGTACCCATTCGTCGACGGTCCGCGCCGACACCATCGCGGCATGGGCGCGCTCGAGCGCGACGAGCGTCTCGCTCGTATGGGCGCGCGCCGCGAGTTCGGCCGCATAAGGCTCGACCATCTCGCGCATTTCCTGCAGCTTCAACGCGAAACTGAGCGGCGGCGCGACCTGCGAGTACCAATCGAGCAGATCCGCGTCGAGCAGATTCCAGGCATGGCGCGGCCGCACACGGGTACCGACTTTCGGCCGCGATTCCACGAGCCCTTTCGATGTCAGCGTGCGCAGCGCTTCGCGCAGCACGGTCCGGCTCACGCCGAACGAGCTCATCAACTCCGCCTCGCGCGGCAGGATCGTTTCGGGCGCATAGTCGCCCCGCAAAATGCCTGTCGCCAGCAGGTAGGCGACGCGTCCGTGCAGATCACGCTGGATGATGATTCTCCTTTCCAATTGCTTTCGCCGGCCGTTGCGATTCACGGCCGTCGACCGCGATTATCGCGGGGCCTGCGCAAAGCGCAAGCCGTCGATCCGGGCAAGAAGTCGCCGCTATAAAAGTACTATTAATATTACTCTAAACAAAGTTGAGGTACGATACCGTTTTCGGCGCGATCGGACAGCGCCCGGCTGTCCGTCATTCAGGCATTCAGGCCGCCACCGCCCTGCACAGTCAAAGGAGGAGAGGGATCCATGAAAATCACCAAGCTCGAAACGTTCGTCGTGCCGCCGCGCTGGCTGTTTCTGAAGATCGAAACCGACGCAGGGATCGTCGGCTGGGGCGAGCCGGTCGTCGAAGGTCGCGCGCATACGGTTCAGACGGCGGTCGAGGAACTGGCCGATTACCTGATCGGCAAGGACCCGCTCGCCATCGAAGATCATTGGCAGGTGATGTATCGCGCCGGCTTTTACCGCGGCGGCCCCATCTCGATGAGCGCGATCGCAGGCATCGACCAGGCGCTCTGGGACATCAAGGGCAAGCACCATGGCGTGCCTGTCCACGCCCTGCTGGGCGGCCAGGTGCGAGACCGTATCAAGGTGTATTCGTGGATCGGCGGCGACCGCCCGAGCGATGTGGCGAACAACGCGCGCGCGGTCGTCGAGCGCGGCTTCAAAGCGCTCAAGATGAACGGCTCGGAGGAAGTGCAGATCGTCGATACCTTCGACAAAGTCGAACGCGTCATCGCGAATGTGGCGGCCGTGCGCGAGGCGGTCGGCCCGCACGTGGGCATCGGCGTGGACTTCCACGGTCGTATTCACAAGCCGATGGCGAAGGTGCTCGCGAAAGAGCTCGATCCGTACAAGCTCCTGTTCATCGAAGAGCCGGTGCTCTCGGAAAACGCCGAAGCGCTGCGCGACATCGTGAACCAGACGAACACCCCGATCGCGCTCGGCGAGCGGCTCTATTCGCGCTGGGACTTCAAGCAGATTCTGCAAGGCGGCTACGTCGACATTCTCCAGCCGGACGCCTCGCACGCGGGCGGCATCAGCGAGTGCCGCAAGATCGCGACGATGGCCGAGGCCTATGACGTCGCGATCGCGCTGCACTGCCCGCTCGGCCCGATCGCGCTGGCGGCGTGCCTGCAACTCGACGCCGTCAGCTACAACGCATTCATTCAGGAGCAAAGCCTCGGCATCCACTACAACCAGGGCAACGACTTGCTCGATTACATCCGCAACCCCGAAGTCTTCAAGTACGAGGACGGTTTCGTCTCCATCCCGCAAGGGCCCGGACTCGGTGTCGAAGTCGACGAGGCGAAGGTGCGCGAGATGGCGAAAGTCGGACATCGCTGGCGCAACCCGGTTTGGCGCCACGAGGATGGCAGCGTCGCCGAGTGGTAACCGCGAAGCGCCGCACGGCGCTGCGCGATGCCGCGTAACGTTCGCCCAACGTTACGTTCGTTCAACGTTACGCCCGTAACGGCACGCGCGTAACGCCCGCCGTTTCGGGCGCTCTCGGCCGATCGGGCAATCGCCCGGTCGCAGCCCGATTCATTGCTGCACAGGGCTTCGCGGTGGGCCGCCCCATCGATGCGAACGACTGGCCCGGCTCTTGCGTATCTCCCCGCAAAACGACACATCAGGGAGAAACCGCCATGCATGACTATCTGCCCGACTATTTGATCCGGGAACAGATGGCGGTCAGCGCGCTCGTGACGTTCGGCGTGCTGCGCGTTCTGGCCGCGGCGCTGCTCTGGCGCCGCGGCTGGGAAGCTGCATGGGCGGACAAGGCCGGTATCGCCGCGGCGCTGCTTTACTGCGCGCCGCAGCTCGTCGGGCTGTTGTCGCACTCTTACTTCTTGCCGGGCGCAATGGCCGAACTCGAAGGCAAGATGGCAGGCTGCGCGATCGCACTGTTTGGCGCCCCTATCCTCAGCCATCGCCTCGGCTACGAATGACGGCCTCGCGCCTATCGTCATCGCCGGCCCAGGCCGCGACGCCGCTATCAGGTATGACCGGGCGGTGTCAGCCCAAGCACCGCCGCAGTCACGAAGATCGCGACCATCACCAGTGCTTCAAGGTGTAGAACGTTGCGAAACGTATGCGCGTCGAGCGTCGAAGCGCTGCGGCGCAGCCGCGGCAACGCCGACGTACGATTGAGCGCCCCCAGCACGACAGCCAGCAGCACGAGCGAGAGCTTGAGCGTCAGCACGTGTCCCCATGCAGTCCCGCGCAAGGCCGCAAACGAGCCTCCCAGCCCACGTTGCGCGCCGACCAGACCGGAGATCAGCACAACGCAAAAAGCCGCGAGCGATACGTTCGAGACCCGGTCCGCAAGGCGGATCAGCGCGATACGCGTGATCGACGTGTCGAGCGCGGGCAGCACCACGAGCCCGCCGGCCAGCACCACGCCGCCCCAGACGGCCGTCGCCAGCACGTGAACCGCCTGCATCGCCCAGCCGAGCGAGGGTATGCCCGCGTCGGCGGCATGCCCGATCGCAGCCGTGCCGGCCGCGCTGGCGAGCGCGCCGAGCCAGAACATCCCCGCCCCGAAGCGCCCGCCGCGAGACAGGAGCGCCGCCATGAGCAGCCAGGCGGCGCCGGCGAATGCAACGCACCAGGCATGTCCGACATGGGTCGTGCCGACGACATCCGGCAAAGCCGCCAAGCCGCCCGCTACGCCCGCGCCCGTCATCGCACCGGCTTCATACAGCAACCAGCCGCCCTCCGCCAGCACGAGCGCGAACGCGGCGGCCATCAGCGACGCGCGCGCCCGATGCCAGGCGGCATGCGACGGCGCGGTCCGCGCGAGCGCACCGTCCGCGGCGAGCCATCGCTCGAAAAGCGCCGAACCGATGGCAAATGCAAAGGCGACATGAACGAGCGCGGTCAGCGCGACTTGACCGATCAGCAGGCCGGAAGCGCTCATCGGGACTGACGCTCCACGAACGCGAAGGGAACATGCGGATGCCGGCCGGCAACTCGACTGGAACGGCGGGATCGGGTCATACGGGAATTGGGGAAGGATCGCTTCATCGGCAGGCAGGACAAACGAGGGGCTAACGAGAAAAAACCGTGGCGGCCGGCGCGCACGATGCCGCGCAAAGCGCGAATCCGTGGAATCCGTGGGCCGCCCCGGTCCGACGCAGCCGAGAGTGTACGCGAGCCGTGCATATCGGGAACGGAACGGGACCTTGGCGCGGCCGAACGGTGTATGCCGGACAACCCGGAGCGCATCGAATATGCGCGTCAAATTGTCGCGCCGCCGCATCGGGACGGATTTACGTCGCCTGAGGCAAATAGCTCGTGACAGGCATCGATGATAGAATGCTGCGTCGCAACGCCGCGGGTCGCCGCTGCAAGTGTGGCAAACCCGAATAATTCGCCGAACAATTCGTCGAACAATTTGCCTCGAGCTGTAGGCCAGCTCGCAGCACCGCACCGGGCCGATCGAAGTCCGGCAGGTCCCCGAATAACGATGGAGTTACGCGTGTCTTCCAGACGCATTTTCCGCCCGCTACTCGCCCTCTTGCTGATCGGTGGTGCTGGCGTCGCAACGAGCGCACAAGCGCAAACCCAGCCGAAGGCCCCGGATACGATGGAACAGCGCGTGCAAGGCTGCACGGCGTGCCATGGCAGCCATGGGCAGGGCACCGATAACGACTACTTCCCGCGCCTCGCGGGCAAGCCGGCCGAGTATCTGTTCAATCAATTGCAAAATTTCCGCGAGGGCCGGCGCAAGTATCCGCCGATGAACTACCTCGTCACGTACCTCTCGGACGAATACCTGCACGAGATCGCCGATTACTTCTCGAAGCAGCGCCCGCCCTACCCGGCCCCCGCCAAGCCGACGGTGTCGCCGGAGACGCTCGCGCGCGGCAAGGAGATCGTGCTCAACGGCGATGCCTCGAAGAACATTCCCGCCTGCGCCGCCTGCCACGGCAAGAGCTTGACGGGCATGGAGCCGGCGATTCCGGGTCTCGTCGGACTGCACCAGGACTACATCAGCGCGCAGCTGGGCGCCTGGCGCAGTGGCACGCGCCACGCCAAAGCGCCCGATTGCATGCATGAGATCGCGACGCGCCTGACCGATGACGACGTCAACGCCGTCGCCGCGTGGCTTTCGACTCAGCCCGCCCCGAAAAACCCCGTTCCGGCTCCGGCCCGCTCGATGAAGACTCCGCTTGCCTGCGGTAGCGAACCGCAATAAGCGCGAGGAGAGACATACCCATGAAACGCAAGTCACTGTTCGCGCTGTCGGCTGTCGTCCTGACGGCCGCCGCGCTCGGCTCCGTCCTCTGGACGGGCAGCGATAACCTGCACAACGGCTCGGCCCAGGCAGCCACGCCGGCCGACCAGGCTGCGCTCGTGAAGCGCGGCGAATACCTTGCCCGCGCCGGCGATTGCATCGCATGCCACACCGTACGCGGCGGTCAGCAATTCGCGGGCGGCCTGCCGATGGCTACGCCGTTCGGCACGCTCTATACGCCGAACATCACCCCGGACGATCAATACGGTATCGGCAAATGGTCGTCGGACGATTTCTATCGCGCCATGCACACGGGCCGCTCGAAGGACGGCAGCCTGCTCTACCCGGCTTTCCCGTTCGCGAGCTACACGAAGGTGACGCGCGAGGATTCGGACGCGATCTACGCCTACTTGCGCTCGGTGCCGCCGGCCTCCGTGCCGAGCCGTCCGCATGAACTGCGCTTCCCGTTCAACAATCGCAACCTGCTGATCGGCTGGCGTACGCTGTTTTTCCGCGAAGGCGTCTACAAGGACGATCCGACGAAGTCGGTCGAATGGAACCGCGGCGCGTATCTCGTCGAAGGCCTCGGCCACTGCTCGATGTGCCATACGTCGATCAACATGATGGGCGGCCCCGTCAATTCGGCCGCGTTCGCCGGCGGTCTGATTCCGCTGCAGAACTGGTACGCGCCGTCGCTCACCTCGAACAAGGAAGCGGGCCTCGGCGACTGGGACATCACGGACATCGCCAATCTGCTCAAGAACGGCGTGTCGCAGCGCGGCGCCGTGTTCGGTCCGATGGCAGAGGTCGTCCACAACAGCCTGCAGTACTTGTCGGACGAGGACGTCCGTGCGATGGCCACGTATCTGAAGACCATTCCGCAGAAGAAGGAAGCGCCCGAGACGATGCAGTACGAGACGTCGGAGAAGTTCGGCGGCGAACTCTTCGAGCTGGGCAAGAAGGTCTACGGCGACAAATGCGCGACCTGCCATTCCGCAAACGGCCTCGGCAAGCCGCCGGCATACCCGCCGCTCGCGAACAACCAATCGATCCAGATGCCGTCGGCGGTCAATCCGATCCGCATGGTGCTGAATGGAGGTTATCCGCCGAGCACGGGTGCCAACCCGAAACCGTACGGCATGCCGCCGTTCGCGCAAGCGCTGACGAATCAGGAAGTCGCAGCCGTCGTGACGTACATCCGTCAGTCGTGGGGCAACAAGGGCTCTGCGATTTCGCCACAGCAAGTGACGGATCTTCGCTCGGCGCCGCTCGATTGAGCACATGAACCACCAAGGGCGCGGCCATGCGGATTACCGCGGCCGCGCCCTTCGCATTTCCGGCGAAGCCAACCGGCCCCGCCGGAACCCAGGCTGGCCGGCGCCAACAGCGCCGCGCTCGCACGTTCGCCGCACGGCCGCCTTCGCGGCACGCGGCATGCGTGACGGACAGCCGTCATCCCGCATTTGAAGAAAACTATGTCCTTCGATTCCCTCGGCCTGTCCGAACCGCTGGTACGGGCTGTTCATGAGCTCGGCTACACCTCGCCCACCCCGATCCAGAAGCAGGCCATCCCCGCCGTGCTCGCCGGTGGCGACCTGCTTGCCGGCGCGCAGACCGGCACCGGCAAGACAGCCGGCTTCACGTTGCCGATCCTGCAGCGGCTCGCCGCGCCGCGCGCCGGGCAGGCTGCCGGCACACGCCGCCCGCACGCCGTGCGCGCGCTGATCCTGACGCCGACGCGCGAGCTCGCCGCTCAGGTCGAGGAAAGCGTGCGTGCCTACGGCAAGTACTTGCAGCTGAAGTCGACCGTGCTGTTCGGCGGCGTCGGCATCAATCCGCAAATCGATGCGCTCAAGCGCGGAGTCGACATCGTCGTCGCGACCCCGGGCCGGCTGCTCGACCATATGCAGCAAAAGACGATCGACGTCTCGCATCTCGACATCCTCGTGCTCGATGAAGCGGACCGCATGCTCGACATGGGCTTCATCCACGATATTCGCCGCGTGCTCGCCAAGCTGCCGCCCAAGCGTCAGAACCTGCTCTTTTCGGCGACGTTCTCGGAGGAGATCAAAGCGCTTGCCGACAATCTGCTCGACGCGCCGGCGCTTATCGAAGTCGCACGCCGCAACACGACGACCGAACTTGTCACGCAGCGCGTGTACAGCGTCGATCGCGATCGCAAGCGCGAACTGCTCACGCATCTGATCCGCGAAAACACCTGGTTCCAGGTGCTCGTGTTCACGCGCACGAAGCACGGCGCCAACCGGCTGGCCGAGCAACTGACGAAAGACGGAATCAGCGCGCTGGCCATTCACGGCAACAAGAGCCAATCGGCCCGCACACGCGCGCTCGCGGAGTTCAAGGACGGCACGCTGCAGGTGCTCGTCGCAACGGACATCGCGGCGCGCGGCATCGACATCGATCAATTGCCGCACGTGGTCAACTTCGATCTGCCGAACGTTCCCGAAGACTACGTTCACCGGATCGGGCGGACCGGCCGTGCAGGTTCGACCGGCGAGGCGATTTCGCTCGTGTGCGTCGACGAGCGCCAACTGCTGAAGGACATCGAAAAGCTGACCCGGCAGACATTGCCGCAAGAGGTGATTCCGGGCTTCGAGCCGGACCCGAACGTAAAACCCGAGCCGATCCAGCAGCGCCGCGGTCAAGGTGGCGCAGCGCGCCAGCCGCGCGCGCAAGCGCCGCGGCGCGAGACGTCTCAAAGCGCCAAAGCGCCGGCTGCGCCCGCGGCTCAAGCTTCACGCCGCGAAAGTGGAGCGGGCAAGAGCGGCGCTGCAGGCCATGCGAAAGGCAAAGCAAACGGCAGCGGTAACGGTAACGGCGGTCTCAATGACAGCGCTCATGGCAGCAACGCCAAAGGCCGCACCGGTGAGCGCCGCAGTGGTACCGCGACGCCCAAAGCAAGCGATGGATCGCGGCCTGCCGCTGGGCAACCGCCGAAGAGCGGGCAACGTTCGCCCGCGCGCGGGGCCGCCAAACCCGAATCGGCCGCGCGACGGGAGCCGGCTGCTCAAGCCGCGCAGGCCGCTCCGTCCGCCGGTGCCAAGCGCGACACGGCACGCGGCACGGGAGTGCGCTCGGGCGATCCCGGCGCGCTGCTAGGCGGCAAGCCGCGCTCGCCTGCCGGCCCCGCCGGCGACAGGGCGCGCCGCCGCTGAGCCCGACGCGAGCGGCTCGTCGCGACAATCAAGGACTTGCCGCTCCTCGGTCCGCTTGGCATCTCGATGCCACAGCGCGACGCAAGCGCTCGATCTGCTGCTGCCAGCGATCGATCACCGCCTGCCTTTGCTGCGACTGCAGCTCGAACGTAATGCCCGACGTGAGCTTCGCGTAGCCGACTTGTTGCGCATCGGCCGAGTCGATCGACGCGATGAAGCACGCGAGCGGTCCGCCCCCCTCGACCTCGAGCGCGTCCACCCGCAGCTGCACCTGATAGAAAGCACCCTCGTGAACGAACGTGAGCGCGGCTCGCCCGCCCCCACGACGCGCGGCCGCGTCCAGCATGCGTGCTGCACGCGCGGCGGGCCACAGGGCGAAGGCCAGCGAGCGCGAATCGGGCGCATAGAGCTCGCCCGCGCTCAATAGCGAAGTGCGCAGAGGGCCCTGCGCATCGGCGTCCGCGACGACGAGACAAGCCGTAAAGCCTTCCTTGCCGGCAAGCCCGGTGCCATCGAAGAGCGCACGCAGCACGGGCGGCCATTCATCGAACGCCTGCACTGCGAGCGCACGTTCGCGCGAGGAGGAATCGGACATCGGGGTGCGCGCGCTCGGCTCAGCGGAAGAAGACGTGCTGCGCCATCTTCGCGAGCGGGTAATGGACACCCGGCTGGATGCGCGCCGGAATGTCGAGTGGCTTGAGCAGCATTTTCACGCACATGTCGGCCGAGAGATTGCGGCGCACGAGCGAGCTGATCCGCGCGGTACGCGCACGGTTGTACTCGGTATCGTGTGCGCGCTCGGGATAGCGCGTCGCAAAGACGTGACGCAGCGCGATCTCCGAATCCTCGCTCTTGATTTCGATGACCCGGCGCAGCAGCGCGCCCAGGACAGCCAGGCGGCCGTTCCCCTCGATCACGTTGTACTTCTTGAAGTATTTGAAAAAGTGCTTGTAATGGCGCACTTCGTCCGTCCGGATGTGATCGGTGATCTCCTTGAGCACCGGTTCGTCGGAGCATTCGTTGATGGCGCGATAGAGCGTGGCCGTACCGGTTTCGACGACGCAGCGGGCCACCATTTCGAGCGCTCGCGTTTTTTCGAACTCCTCGACCGAGCAAGTCGTCGAGTATTCCTCGAAGAAGTTCCGAAATGACGTATCCCAGTCGAACTCGGGCCAGACATGGTTGATATAGGCTTTCAGCGCGCGCCCATGCTGCAGCTCTTCAGGTTCCCACTCGTCGTTGAGCCATGCGGAGACCTCGGGATCTCCGTCGAAATAGGCGGTGAGGTTGCTCGTATAGAGGTCCGTGCCGCTCTCGATGAATGACGCCGCGCACAAGAGCAACAGCAGATCTTCGTTCGTCGCGGCGCGTCGACGATCGATCCGCGTCAGATCGATATCCTCGATACGCCAAGGCAGTGCGTGCTTGGATTCGGTGTACATTGCGTTGCGCTCCGAAAGCCGCGTCCCCCGAACCGATCGCGGCCGGCGATCGGCCCGGCGCGAAGCCCTCGCTTCGAGCCGGTTCATCGGATGCGGCGTTTTGAACTTTTCGATCCGTTTTCCCGGCATGTTAGCCGGACTTGTCCGATACTGCTTCGACACAGACAGTGACCGCGCAGTCATCTTCCGGTTCCGGCCCTGAGGCCGCTATAGAACCTTCGGACGATTCGCTCATCTTTCGCCGTATTACAGACGATCGGCCCGTCGGCTCAAAACCCGGCCGCAAGCCCATCGCGCCGGCTATCGCTGGCGGCCACATAGCCGCGCTCGGCGTTGCCGTGCTCCAGCTTCCAGACGTACTGGCCGGAGCCGAAATCCATGTAGGGATCGTCGAACGCCGCGATCCGATGGCCGCGCGCCTCCAAGGCGCGTGCCACCTCTGGCTCGAACGTCGACTCGAGATCGATCGAGAAATCCCGATTGACCTTCCAGCGCGGGGCATCGCAGGCCGCCTGCGGCTGCTGGCCATAATCGAGCATGCGCACGATCGATTGCAGATGGCCTTGCGGCTGCATATCGCCGCCCATGACGCCAAAGCTCATCACGGGCCACACGTGAGCGCCCTCGCGCTGCGTGACGAACGCCGGAATGATCGTGTGAAACGGACGCTTGCCGCCTGCCACTGCGTTGGGCGAGCGCGGATCCATCGAAAAACCGCAGCCGCGGTTTTGCAAAGCGATGCCCGTGCCCGGCACGACGACGCCCGAACCGAATCCCATATAGTTCGACTGGATGAAACTCACCATCATCCCGCGCTCGTCGGCAGCCGAAAGATAGATGGTGCCGCCCGCGCGCGGCATCCCGAAAGCGGGATGCGTGGCGCGGCGCGGATCGATGCATGCCGCACGCGTGGCGAGATAGGCATCGTCGAGCAACTCGGCCGGTGAAATCTCCATTGCCCGCGGATCCGCGACGTAGCGGTAGACGTCCGCGAAGGCAAGCTTCATCGCCTCGATCTGCATATGCTGCGAATCCACGCCGTCGCGTGCAAGCGCCTTCAGGTCGAAGCGCGACAATATGCCGAGCGCGATGAGTGCCGCGATGCCCTGGCCGTTCGGCGGAATTTCATGCACGGTGTAGCCGCGATAGTCTTTCGTGATGGGCTCGACCCATTCGACACGGTAATCGCGCAAATCGGCCGCCGTCAGCGCGCCGCCGCCATCGCGCGCGAACGCGGCGATGCGCTCGGCCGGCTCGCCTTCGTAGAACGCGCGCGGGCCCGATTCGGCCAGCTCGCGCAACGTGCGCGCATGACCTGCGAAGCGCACGAGCTCGCTCGGCGACGGCGCGCGCCCATGCGGCATGAAGGCTTCGGCAAACCCCGGCTGGCCCTGGAGTTCGGGCACGGCCGCCGCCCACTTTCTTGCCACGATGTTCGCGACGGCGTGCCCTCGCTCGGCGATCTCGATGGCGGGCGCCATGATGTCCGAAAACGAGAGTTCGCCGAATTTCTCGCTCAGCGCTTCCCAGCCGGCCACCACGCCGGGGACCGTGACGGTGTCCCAGCCGCGCTTGGGCTGCGCCGCTATGCCGCGCGCGCTTTCGCCATGACGGCGCCTGAAATAGTCGACGCTCCAGGCTGCCGGTGCCACGCCCGAAGCATTGAGCCCATGAAGCGCTTCGCCGTCCCAGACGAGCGCGAACGCATCGCCACCGAGGCCGCACGACACGGGCTCGACAATCGTCAGCACGGCGGCGGCCGCCAATGCGGCATCGACGGCGTTGCCGCCCTCCCAGATCATGCGCAGCCCCGCCTGTGCGGCGAGCGGATGCGAAGTCGCCACGACATTGCGGGCGAACACGGGCAGACGCGGTGTCGGGTACGGGTTGTGCCAGTCGAAATGCGTCATCTTGGGTTTTCCGGAATTCGCGTTTATCTCGATCGATCCACTGCAGCCGGCCCGGCTCGTTCGAGGGCCTGTAACCAGCGCGAACAGGCCCTACAATACCCCCTCTTCAATCGCCGCGCTCAGCCCCGCCATGACCCGAGACCCTCGCTTAAGCCTGAACGCCCGCCAGCAGGAACTGCTCGACTGGGTGCAGCGCGATGGCTTCGTCACGGTGGAAGACCTCGCCGCGCATTTCAACGTGACGCCGCAGACGATCCGCCGCGACGTGAACTGGCTCTCCGACATGAACCTGCTGCGTCGCTACCACGGCGGAGCAAGTTTGCCGACGAGCTCGGAAAACGTCTCCTACACGGCGCGGCAACGCATGTTCCATGAGGAAAAACGCCGCATCGCCGCGTTGCTCGCCTCTCATATCCCCGACCAGGCCTCGCTTTTCATCAACCTCGGCACGACCACCGAGGAGGTCGCCCGGGCATTGAATCGCCATCGTGGGCTGCGCGTCATCACGAACAATCTGAACGTCGCCAACATGATGAGCGGCTATCCCGACTGCGAAGTGCTCGTCACCGGGGGAATCGTCCGGCCATGGGACAAGGGCATCGTCGGCGAACTCGCGATCGATTTCATCCGTCAGTTCAAGGTCGACTTCGCGGTCATCGGCACATCGAGCATCGAGCCGGACGGTACGTTGCGCGACTTCGACACGCGCGAGGTTCGCGTGGCCGAAGCGATCATCCAGCAGGCGCGTACGACACTGCTGGCCGCCGACCACTCCAAATTCGGCCGCCCGGCCCTCGTTCGCCAGGGGCACCTGAACCAGATTCACGCGCTTTTCACCGATGCCCCACCGCCGCCCGAAATGGCGGAAACGATTTCGGCCGCAGGTACGCAAGTCTATGTCGCCGCGGATGAGTGAGCAAAGGCTCGCGGCGTGAGCCAAGGCTCTTATGGCACGCCCGCTCTGGATGCCGAGCGGGCGCCTACACCGAACGCGTCGGTCCATGCTGCGACGCACGCGAAACTTGAAGTAATTTCGCGAAATAACGGGCGCGAGTGAACCGCTTCCGGCCCGGGCAATTGTCAAACAGAAAATTTTGAGGGGATGATTTGGAGAAGAACGGGCGCTTGACTACACTCCAGTTCCCCGACGCGCTATGGCTGCGCGGTGCGGGTACCACCTGACCTGCTCCCGATAGGTTGAGCACGCCGGCAGCCGAACGCCGGTTGCCGAGGCAATTCGATTGCCCATGGAGAGAACGATGCTGAGTCCGCATGAATTCGCCACGTTGCTGCTCGTCAAGGATGCTCCCAACCAAGTCGATATGGCCCGAGAAGAGCTCGATGCACTGCTCGAACAACAACTGGTGCGGCTCGAAAGTCTGGCGTCGGGTCTTCAGGAATGGCGCTTGACCGAGTCGGGCGACTCGGCCATCAAAGCCATCAAACGCTTTTCCTAGCGCACCCGACCCGCGCTGCGCGCGGCGCAGCGCGTGGCACGGGTCGGCGCATCTTTCGTCTTTGGACGTCAGCCACGCAATGTCGGGTCCACCGCGGCGCGCCAACTGAGCGCTTTGGCGCGCGCGTCGTTGATGAAATCGGCCCAGCCGGTGGAGGCGCTCGCCCCGCCTGCGGCCAATGTTGCGTGCTCGCGGGCGATCGACGTCTGAAAGCCGCAGTACTCGTTTTGCGACAGCCTGCCATGGCGGTAGGCCACATAAGCGTCCAGTAAGGCCGGATAGACGGTCGCCGTCTGCGCGCCGTAATCAGCCGATGCGCCGCACACCTGCTCGAGCGCGCCCAGCGACGGCGTGCTGAATCCGTCCCACCCCGCGCAGCCAGTCAAGAGCACGGCCGTCACCGCCGCGCCGCGTCGAATCCGTTCAAGCATCGTCCACCTCTTCGTCCGTTTCCCGTGATGGTAGCCTCCCCGCGCGCAGCGCACATCGGCAACGCGACATGTTCGATTCGAGACCGAATACCGCACTTTACTTTTTCGATAATGTTCGATAGATTTCGCAAACGAACATGATAGGTTCGTTTCGTTTTCAATCGGAGTCGCAATGGCCGCTGAGGGCACGGGAGCACGGCAACTGACGCAAGGCAGCCCATACGATCTGCTCGTCGTGGGCGGCGGGATCAACGGCGCGGGGATCGCGCGCGACGCCGCGGGGCGCGGGCTCAGGGTCGCGCTCGTCGAGCAGGACGACCTTGCGGGGCACACGTCGTCGTCCAGCACCAAGCTCATTCACGGCGGACTGCGCTATCTCGAATACAAGGAATTCGGGCTCGTGCGCAAGGCGCTGCAAGAGCGCGAGACGCTGTTGCGTTCCGCGCCCCATATCATTCGGCCGCTGCGCTTCGTCATGCCCCATATGCCGAATCTGCGTCCGGCGTGGCTCATTCGCGCGGGGCTCTTCCTCTACGATCATCTTGCACGGCGCGAGCTGCTGGCGGGCTCGCGGGGCATCGTCATGCGTCGGCACCCGGCCGGCGCGCCGCTCGTGGATTCGATCGAACGCGGCTTCGTCTACTCGGACGGGTGGGTCGACGACGCCCGGCTCGTCGTACTCAATGCGGTGGATGCGGCCGAGCACGGCGCGACCGTCGCCACGCGTACACGGCTCGTCAAGGCCGTGCGTTCGGGCGGCGAATGGCATGCCGAACTCGCGGGCGCCGACGGCACCCCGTTCACGGTACGCGCGCGCGCACTGGCGAATGCGGCCGGACCTTGGGTCGGCACGCTGCTGCACGATGCGCTCGGCCGCGCGGCCCATCACACCGTGCTGCTCGTCAAAGGAAGCCACATCGTGACGCGGCGCCTGTTCGATCATGATCACGCCTATATCTTTCAGAACCCGGACAAGCGGATCATTTTCGCCATTCCATACGAGCACGAGTTCACGTTGATCGGCACGACCGACGTCGAATACCACGGCGACCCGGCGCGCGTGTCGATCGACGAGAACGAAACACGCTATCTGTGCGAATCGATCAACCGCTATTTCAAACGCAAGATCTCGCCCGCCGATGTTTGCTGGACTTACTCCGGCGTGCGGCCCCTGCTCGAGGAGGAGGGGGCGGACGATCCATCGGCCGTGACGCGCGACTATCGGCTGGAGCTCGATGCGCGAGAAGGTGAAGCCCCGCTGCTGTCGGTGTTCGGCGGCAAGATCACGACCTTTCGCAAGCTCGCCGAAGAAGCCGTCGACCGGCTCGCCCACGCGCTCGGCCGGTCGGCACCGTCATGGACTGCCGGCGCGCCGCTGCCGGGTGGCGACATCCCCGGCGCGCAATTCGAACGGTTCGCCACGCGGTTCGCAAGCGAACATCCGTGGCTGCCCGCCGAGCTCGCGCGCCGCTATGCGCATGCGTACGGCACGCGCGCGGTGCGCATGCTCGGCGAAGCGCGCTCGCTCGCGGATCTCGGCGCACCGCTCGCCCCCGGCTTGTTCGAGTGCGAGTTGCGATACCTGCGCGACACCGAATGGGCGCGCTGCGCATACGACGTGCTGTGGCGCCGCTCCAAGGTCGGCCTGCATCTTCCGGCCGGCACGCTGACCGAAGCAAGCGCATCGATCGACGCATGGTTCGCACGCCTGCCGGCCGCCGCGCCGGCCACGCTGACGCCGGCGCAGCACTGAGCAGCGCGCCAAGGCCCGCTAGAGGCTCGTACCGGCGCTGCAATGAACGTTTCACCCGAGGGCCCGCCGCAAGCGATTTATCCGCGGCGCATCAAAATCTATGACAACACATGGAGAAGAGACGATGCAGGACCAATACATTCTCGCGCTCGATCAGGGCACGACGAGTTCACGTGCGATGCTGTTCGATCGACACGGCAACATCGTATCGGCCGCCCAGAAGGAGTTCCGCCAGATCTATCCGCAGCCGGGCTGGGTCGAACACGATCCGCAGGAAATCTGGTCGACTCAGGCCGGGGTCGCCGCCGAAGCCGTCACGCGCGCCGGCTTGAATGGGACATCGATTGCCGCCATCGGCATCACGAACCAACGCGAAACGACGATCGTCTGGGACCGCGAGACCGGCCAGCCCGTTCATAACGCCATCGTCTGGCAGGACCGGCGCACTGCGGCGTTTTGCGACTCGCTCAAGCAGCAAGGTCTCGAACAAACCGTGCGGGCGAAGACCGGGCTGCCGATCGACGCCTACTTCTCGGCGACCAAGATCCGCTGGATTCTCGACAACGTCCCCGGGGCACGCGAGAAAGCAAAGCGCGGCCAGCTCGCGTTCGGCACCGTCGACAGTTGGCTCGTCTGGAATTTCACGAAGCACGCGCTGCATATCACGGATGTGACGAACGCCTCGCGCACGATGCTGTTCAACATTCACACGCTGCAATGGGACGCGGACCTGCTCGAGGCGCTCGACATTCCGCGCAGCATGCTGCCTGAAGTACGCGATTCATCGGAGGTCTACGGGCCGACCGTGACGACCGTATTCGCGTCGAAAATTCCGCTCGCCGGCATTGCGGGCGATCAGCATGCGGCGCTCTTCGGACAGATGTGCACGCGCTCGGGCATGGTGAAGAACACCTACGGCACCGGGTGCTTTCTCGTCATGAACACCGGCAACAAGCCAATCGAGTCGAAGAACAATCTCGTCACGACGCTCGCCTGGAAGATCGGCGAGCGCGTCGAGTATGCGCTCGAGGGCAGCATCTTCATCGCAGGTGCCGTCGTGCAATGGCTGCGCGATGGCCTCGGCATCGTTAAGCGCGCCGCCGATATCGAAGCACTGGCGGCCAGCGTGCCGCATTCCGACGGCGTCTACCTCGTACCCGCGTTCGCGGGGCTCGGCGCACCGCACTGGAATCCGCGGGCGCGCGGCACGCTTTTCGGCGTCACGCGCGGGACCACGAGCGCGCACATCGCGCGCGCCGCGCTCGATTCGATCGCCTATCAATCCGTCGATGTGCTCAAGGCAATGGAAGCCGACTCCGGTATTCGCATCGGCGAGCTGCGCGTGGACGGCGGCGCCTGCGCCAACAATCTGCTCATGCAATTCCAGGCCGACATGCTCGGCGTGGCAGCCGTGCGACCCCGCATCAGCGAGACGACGGCGCTCGGGGCCGCTTACCTCGCCGGCCTCGCGGTCGGCTACTGGGGCGGTATCGACGAGCTGCAAAGCCAGTGGCAGCTCGACCGGCGCTTTTCGCCCGCCATGGATGCGCGCGCCGCCGAGGTCTGCCTCGCGGGCTGGCAGCGCGCCGTCACCGCGGCCAAAGCCTGGGCCGACGCGAGCTGAGCATTCTTGAACGCGCGGGCCGTGCGTTCGAGAACGTTTTGACGCCTTCATAGCCGCAGCGCGGACAGCCGCTCGATGCTCGAGCAGGCCTTACCGCGCGCAACGTCGACACCGTCAATCTAGCCATTCCGGAGTAACAACCATGTCTCCTCTCATCGCTGAATTCCTCGGCACGGCATTGCTCGTGCTGCTTGGCAACGGCGCCGTAGCCAACGTGCTGCTCGCGCGCACGAAAGGCAAGGGCGCCGATCTGATCGTCATCGTCTGGGGCTGGGCGATGGCGGTTTTCGTCGCCGTCTATGTCACCGCATCGTTCAGCGGCGCGCATCTGAATCCGGTCGTGACCATCAGCCTCGCGCTGGCCGGCAAGTTCGCCTGGTCGAAGGTGGCGGGCTATGTGATCGCTCAGATGCTGGGCGGCATGGCCGGCGCGTTGCTCGTGTGGCTGGCCTATCGGCAGCATTTCTCGACGACCGACGACCCCGATATCAAGCTCGCCTGCTTTTGCACGGCACCGGCGATTCGCAGCGTCGGGCACAACGTGCTGACCGAGACGATCTGCACCTTCGTGCTCATTCTCGGTGTGCTCTATCTCGCCTCGCCCCAGGTGGGACTTGGCGCGCTCGATGCGCTGCCGGTCGGTCTGCTCGTACTCGGCATCGGCATTTCGCTCGGCGGTCCGACCGGCTATGCGATGAGTCCGGCCCGCGACCTCGCGCCCCGGCTCATGCATGCGATCCTGCCGATCCCCGGCAAGCGCAACAGCGACTGGCGCTACGCCTGGATTCCCGTTTGCGGACCGCTGGCCGGCGGCGCCATGGCCTCATTCGTCTACATGCACGCGCACTGACGACACGACACGCTGCCCGGGCGGCCCGGGCAGCCTCCCCCGAGCGGGGGCCGCTTTCGCACGATGCGTCATCAGCAAACACGCTCGGGCGCACGTTGCGGTTGCAGGCCGAGGCGGCCTGGGCGGATCTGCCGATGCTCGGCGCGCAGGCGCCGACTGGCCGGGGTCAGACCGGCGAGGCCGCCGCCCGGAGCGGCAATCGTGAACCGCTATAATACCGAGCTATGCGGACTGCTTCGGCGGGCCTCGTTTCACGGGCGGCGCCCGACAGCGCTCGCGCCC
This sequence comes from Trinickia sp., assembly GCF_057351765.1. NCBI lineage: Bacteria > Pseudomonadati > Pseudomonadota > Betaproteobacteria > Burkholderiales > Burkholderiaceae > Trinickia > Trinickia sp. The sequence continues at coordinate 60,765 of NZ_JBMRBK010000071.1, forward strand.
TCATTCCTTCGATATCGACTTCGAATTTACCGCCCCCAGGTCAACCACTGCGAACGGCGAGCTTCATGACAAAGAAAGTGTATGTAAAGACCTTCGGCTGCCAGATGAACGAGTACGACTCCGACAAAATGGTCGACGTGCTCGGGCAAGCGGAAGGACTCGTCAAGACCGACACCCCCGAAGACGCGGATGTCATCCTCTTCAATACCTGCTCGGTGCGCGAAAAAGCGCAGGAAAAGGTGTTTTCCGACCTGGGCCGCGTGCGCGAGCTCAAAGAAGCGAAGCCCGGGCTGCTGATCGGGGTCGGCGGCTGCGTGGCAAGCCAGGAAGGCGCGGCGATCGTCGCGCGCGCCCCCTACGTGGACCTCGTCTTCGGCCCTCAGACACTGCACCGGCTGCCGCAGATGATCGACGCGCGCCGCGCGAGCGGCCGCGCTCAGGTCGATATCTCGTTTCCCGAAATCGAAAAATTCGATCACCTGCCGCCGGCGCGCGTGGAAGGTCCGAGCGCCTTCGTCTCGATCATGGAAGGCTGCAGCAAGTACTGCAGCTACTGCGTCGTGCCCTACACGCGCGGCGAGGAAGTTTCGCGCCCGCTCGATGACGTGCTGACCGAAATTGCCGGCCTCGCCGATCAGGGCGTGCGCGAAGTCACGCTGCTCGGACAGAACGTCAATGCCTATCGCGGCCCGATCACGGCGGGCGCGGCCGAGATCGCCGATTTCGCCACGCTCATCGAATACGTCGCCGAGATTCCCGGCATCGAACGCATTCGCTATACCACGTCGCATCCGAAGGAATTCACGCAGCGGCTCATCGATACCTACGCGAAGGTCGACAAGCTCGTTTCGCATCTGCACCTTCCCGTGCAGCACGGTTCGGACCGCATCCTGATGGCGATGAAGCGCGGCTACACGGTACTCGAGTACAAGTCCGTGATCCGCCGGCTGCGTGCCATCCGCCCCGACCTCTCGCTGTCGACCGACATCATCGTCGGCTTTCCCGGCGAAACGGAAGAGGACTTCGACAAGACGATGGCGCTCGTCGACGAGATGAGCTACGACACGAGTTTTTCCTTCATCTTCAGCCCGCGCCCCGGCACGCCGGCCGCCAATCTGCACGACGACACGCCGCGCGAAGTCAAGTTGAAGCGCCTGCAGCATCTGCAGGCGACGATCGATGCGAACGTCGTGCGCATCAGCGAAGCGATGGTCGGCAACATCGAGCGCATCCTCGTGGAAGGGCCGTCGCGCAAGGATCCGAGCGAACTCGCCGGACGCACGGCGAATAACCGCGTCGTGAACTTCCCGGCGCCACTCGCCGTACATTCGAGGCTCATCGGTCAAATGATCGATGTGCGCATCAACCATGCTTATCCGCATTCGCTGCGCGGCGAGCTCGTGCTCGCCGATGCCGCCGTGCATTGAGCGCTTACCCGGACTAAGGATCGCCCTTCGCCTTGAAGACTGCCCAACCGCTGGAGTTCACCGCACCGCGCGACGACAACGCCCGCCTGGCCAATCTGTGCGGCCCCCTCGACGAGAACCTGCGTCAGATCGAACAGGCGCTCGACGTCACACTGCAGCGGCGCGGCCATCGCATTGCCATCCGCGGGCGCGGCGCCAAGCTTGCGCTCGGCGCGCTCGAAACGTTCTACAACCGCGCGCGCGAGCCGCTTTCCGTCGACGACATCCAGCTCGCGCTCGTCGAGTCGCGTCATCCGAGCAACCGCTCGGGCGTATCCGAGGAAGAACGCAGCGAGTCCGGCGCACGCTACGACCCCGACCATCCGTTCGACGAACCCGCCGGTCTCGACGATGAGGACCTGGAGGAACTCGGGCCCAAGCTTTATACGCGCCGCGCCGACTTGCGCGGACGCACGCGCGCGCAGCGCGACTATCTGAAGCAGATCGTCTCGCACGACGTGACGTTCGGCGTCGGACCGGCCGGCACGGGCAAAACCTACCTCGCCGTGGCCTGCGCGGTGGATGCGCTCGAGCGCGATCACGTCAAGCGCATCGTGCTGACGCGCCCGGCCGTCGAGGCGGGCGAACGCCTGGGCTTTTTGCCCGGCGACCTCGCACAGAAAGTCGACCCGTATCTGCGGCCGCTCTACGACGCCCTTTACGATCTGCTCGGATTCGACAAGACGGCCAAGATGTTCGAGCGCCAGATGATCGAAATCGCCCCGCTCGCCTATATGCGCGGACGCACGCTCAATCACGCATTCATCATTCTCGACGAAGCGCAAAACACCACGCCCGAGCAGATGAAGATGTTCCTCACGCGCATCGGCTTCGGCTCGAAAGCCGTCGTGACGGGCGACACGACACAGATCGATTTGCCGCGCGGCGCCAAGAGCGGCCTCATCGAAGCCGAGCAGGTGCTGGCCAACGTGCGCGGTATCGCGCTCACGCGCTTCACGAGCGCCGATGTCGTGCGCCACCCGCTCGTCGCGCGCATCGTCGACGCCTACGATCAGCACATGAAGAAAGAGGACGGTCACGCGTCCGACGATCGGTGATGAGCGAGTCCTGCACGAAGCGCTGCGCGAGCCGCCGCCGCCCGAGCCCGCGGCATGGGGTGAACGGCACGGGGGCACGCGCATGAATCGCGCTCCACGCCTGGCGCTCTCGCTGCAATTTCCGGCCGCCGGCGCCTACCCTGAACACAAGACGCTGCTGACGCGTGCGCGCGTGACGAGCTGGGTGAAGGCAGCGCTTTTTGCCGATGGCGAACTCACGCTGCGCTTCGTCGACACCGAGGAAGGACGCCTGCTGAACCGCACCTATCGCGGCAAGGACTACGCGACGAACGTACTGACGTTCGCGTATGCCGAGACCGAAGACGATCCGGTCTCGGGCGACATCATCGTGTGCTGCCCCGTCATCGAAAAAGAAGCCGCCGAGCAGCGCAAGCCGCTCGAAGCCCACTACGCGCATATGATCGTGCACGGCACGCTGCATGCGCAGGGCTACGATCACGAGACCGAAGACGAAGCGCACGAAATGGAGACGCTCGAGACCGGCATTCTCGGCCTGCTCGGCTTCGCCGACCCATACCGCGAACGCTGACGATCCCGCGAACGCCACCTCCGCTTCGACGCCATGTCCTCAGCTGTCTGCTCCGATCCCGACGATAAACTGCCCGAGCCCGCGTGCGGCTATCCGCCGTCGCTCGGCGAGGCGCGCCTGCTCTCGGACGAGGAGCTCGCCGCTTCGCTCGCCTCGACGCTCGAGCATTGGGACGGCGCGAGCGACCTGTGGCTGTTCGGCTATGGCTCGCTGATCTGGAACCCGGGCATGCCGGCCGCGGAGACGATCCACGCGCGTGTGCGCGGCTATCACCGCGGACTTTATTTGTGGTCGCGCGTCAATCGCGGCACGCCCGAGCAACCGGGCCTCGTGCTCGCGCTCGACCGCGGCGGCTCGTGCACGGGCGTGGCATTCCGGCTCGACGGCGCGAACGCCATGCCGCATCTGCAAGCGCTCTGGCGGCGCGAAATGGTGATGGGCTCCTACCGGCCGGCATGGCTGCCCTGCTCGCTGGCCGACGGGCGCCGCGTCCCCGCGCTGGCGTTCGTCATGCGCCGCGATGTACCAACCTACACAGGCAAACTGCCCGACGCGGTCGTGAAGGCTGTCTTCGGCTGCGCGCGCGGACGCTACGGCACGACGCTCGACTATGTGAGCCGCACGGTCGACGCGCTGCGCAAAAGCGGCATGCCGGACCGCGCGCTCGAAGCCCTGCTCAGGCGCTGCGCCGAGGAATAACGCGGGCCGCGCAATTCGAAGCGAGCGATCACTTCGGGGCCTCGCCCTATTCAGCGCCGGAAAATCGCGCTTGAGGCGATAGGCGTAGTCGTATTTTTTCCCGTCTGTTTCGCCGTCGTCACACTCCGAGCAGCGCGGCCCCACCGACCGCGACGCCCGCAACGGCGACGCCGAATGCACCGGCCAGCAGCCAGCGGCGCCGCGTCAGCAACGTGATCGCGGCCAGCGAGATGGCGACTTGCGTGAGGGTGGTCGCCTGCGCCCAGCGATGGTGCAAGTGCAATTGATGCTCGCTCGCTTCGTCGGCTTCCCGCACTCCCTTTTCGAGCGCCTCGGCATGTTCGCGAATCGCCGTTTTCTGCTGCGCGTACTTCGCCATATCGGCCGTGAATTTCGCGCTGGCTTTCGCGTCGCTCGCGGCGAGCGCCGCCCCGAGCTCGGCCAGATTCTGCTTTTCGCCTTTCGCCTGGTAGTAGCTCCACTGGTTGGCGGCCTCCGTCTTCCGGATGGCCGCCTCGTTCTTGTAAAAGAGCGCGAGCCCCTCCGTCGAACCGCCCTGGTACGAGAAAACGGCGCCGATGGTCGCGAGAATCGCCGTCATGACCGCGACGCGCCCGGCGAACGGGTCGGGGGCGACGCCGGGGGCGGCGTGATGGCCGCCCGCATGAGCACCGTGGCCCGCATGTTCGAGCGCCTCTTCATGCGGCCCCCGGACTTCGAATTCTTCGGACATATTCGTTTCGTAAAAAGGTGGAGAAAAACGGCTGCTATCTTGTCTCAAAACTCGCTTGTCTCAAAATTTGTTTGTCTCAAAATTTGCTTGCCCCAAAAATAACGCGGTGCTGCGCGACTTCGCCAGCAGGGCATGTACGCTGAGGTGTCGCACGGCTGGTGTATCCTTGACTTTCCGTGTACCACGCGCCCGGCCGTCTCCGGGCGCCCCGCCATGAACGACTCCTATCCCAGTCGACGACAGACCGACAAGCCGCACGAAAAGCGTTCGCTGCTCGAGCGTTTGACCGATTTCATCTCGCCCGAGCCCGATTCGCGCGCCGAACTGCTCGACATCCTGCAAGACGCGCACGAGCGCAACCTGATCGACGCGGATTCACTGTCGATGATCGAGGGCGTGTTCCAGGTATCCGAGCTTTGTGCGCGCGACATCATGATCCCGCGCGCGCAGATCGACGCGATCAACATCGCCGACAGCCCCGAGCAGTTCATCCCCTTCGTCCTCGAAAAAGCGCACTCGCGCTACCCGGTCTACGAAGGCAATCGCGACAACGTCATCGGTGTGCTGCTGGCGAAGGATCTGCTGCGCTACTACGCCGAGGACGAGTTCGATGTGCGCGGCATGCTGCGCCCCGCCGTCTTCATCCCCGAAGCGAAGCGCCTCAATGTGCTGCTGCACGACTTTCGCGTGAACCGCAACCATATCGCCATCGTCGTCGACGAGTACGGCGGCGTGGCCGGTCTCATCACGATCGAAGACGTGCTCGAGCAGATCGTGGGCGATATCGAAGACGAGTTCGATTTCGACGAGGAAAGCGGCAACATCATTGCCTCGCCCGACGGCCGCTATCGCGTGCGCGCGCTGACCGAGATCGAACAGTTCAACGAGACGTTCGGCACCCGGTTCTCGGATGAAGAAGTCGATACGATCGGCGGGCTCGTCACCCATCACTTCGGACGCGTGCCGCATCGCGGCGAGCGCGTTCGCATCGACGATCTGATCTTCGAAATCCTGCGCGGCGACGCACGCCAGATCCATGTGCTGCTCGTGCGGCGCGATCCGCTGGCCGGTCAGCGCGAACGCGAAGCCCAGCACGTTCAGACCTGAGCCGCACCACTTTCGCCTCCTCGTTCATGGCAGAACCGATTTCCTCTCGCGCGCGACACCCCGCGCGCGCCGCGTACCGCACGCATGGCGACGCCGATCGCTCAGCGCTCGCGGCCGTGCGCGGCATACCACATTGGCACTATCTGGCCGCGCTCGCGCTCGGCGCGGCCAACACCCTGTCGTTCGCGCCGACGCGCGCGGGCGGCTGGGTCGAGCTGGCGCTCTTCATGCTCTTTTACGTCTGCCTCGCGCGCACGCATCACTGGAAAAGCGCGGCATTGACCGGCGCCGCATTCGGCTTCGGCAACTTCGTCACGGGCGTGTGGTGGCTCTACGTCAGCATGCACGACTACGGCGGCATGCCCGCGCCGCTCGCGATTGCCGCGCTGGTGCTGTTCTCGATCTACCTGGCGTCGTATCCGGCGCTCGCCGCCGGTCTCTGGTCGGTGGGCGAGGGCCATTCGAATCGCGCCCGTGCGCAGCGGGGATTCGTGCCGGGCTGGCAGGGCGCGTTCGCGTTCGCCTGCGCATGGGCGCTTGGCGAATGGCTGCGTGGAACGGTATTCACGGGCTTTCCGTGGCTTGCGAGCGGCTACGCCCAAGTCGATGGACCGCTCGCGGGCTTCGCGCCGCTCGTGGGCGTCTACGGCGTCGGTTGGGCCGTTGCACTGGCTGCCGCGCTCGCGGTGCAAGCGGTCGCAGGGCTCGCAGCGCGGCCGGCGCAGCGAGCGCGGGCTCTCTTGCCCGCGCTCGCTGTACTCGCGCTCGTCGCGGGCGGCATAGCGCTTTCGCAACTCGCCTGGACCCGCGCCGACGGCGCACCGATCTCCGCGCGAATCCTGCAGGGCAACGTCAAGCAGGAAATGAAGTTCGACGAAGCAGGGGTCACGGCGGCGATCGCGCTCTACGAGAAAATGATCACGGCCAAGCCGGCCGATCTCGTCATCACGCCCGAAACGGCGGTTCCGCTGCTGCCGCAGCAGTTCCCCGAGCCCTTCGTCCGTGCCGTGCGCCAATTCGCCGACAGCACGGGCTCATCGGTTCTGCTCGGGGCGTTCGGCGCGAAGATCGCGCCCGACGGGCAGATCACCGAACCGACGAACAGCCTGTTCGGCGTGACACCCCGCTCGGGCGTGCTCTACCGTTACGACAAACATCACCTCGTGCCGTTCGGCGAATTCGTGCCGTGGGGCTTTCACTGGTTCGTGCGGCTCATGAACATTCCGCTCGGCGATCTGGCGAACGGAAAGCCCGTGCAGCCGCCGTTCCAGGTGGGTCATCAGACCGTCGATGTCGACATCTGCTACGAGGACATTTTCGGCGAAGAGATCGCGCGCCGATTGCGCGAAGCGGCGACGCCGGCCAGTGTGCTCGTCAACGTGTCGAACCTCGCATGGTTCGGCAAGACGATCGCGCTCGATCACCATCTGCAGATGGCGCGCATGCGCACGCTCGAGACCGGACGGCCGCTGCTCGCGGCAACGAACACCGGGGCCACCGCGTCGATCGACTCGAGGGGGCGCGTCATCGCCCAGCTACCGGTGCTCGCGGCCGGCGCGCTCGACGTACAGGTGCAGGGCATGACGGGCACGACGCCCTACATCGCAACGGGCAACCTCGTCGTGCTGGCCGTCTCGCTCCTGCTGCTCGCGCTTTGCGTCGCGTTCGCGCGGCGCCGGCGAGACTGATCCGCGCACTGCCGGCCCCCCGAAAGTCGCACGCGCATCCCAATCCGGTAAAATTCATCGTTTTAGCAGGCGGGAAGCGGCGAACGATGCGCCATCCCGCGCCCCCGGCCGCGCCCGATCCCATTCGCGCGGCCAATCATCGGCGCGATCCGCGGCTTGTCCGCCGCGCGCCGCAAAAGGCACGACATGCTCACGTTTCAGCAAATCATCCTGACGCTGCAATCCTATTGGGACCAACAGGGCTGCGCGCTGCTTCAGCCCATCGACATGGAAGTCGGCGCCGGGACGTCGCACGTGCACACGTTCTTGCGGGCCGTCGGTCCCGAGCCGTGGCGCGCCGCCTACGTCCAGCCGTCGCGCCGCCCGAAGGATGGCCGCTATGGCGACAATCCGAACCGCCTGCAGCACTATTATCAGTATCAGGTGGTGCTGAAACCCGCGCCCGAGAATATCCTCGATCTCTACCTCGGCTCGCTGGAGGCGCTCGGTTTCGATCTGAAGCAAAACGACGTGCGCTTCGTCGAGGACGATTGGGAAAACCCCACGCTCGGCGCATGGGGCCTCGGCTGGGAAGTCTGGCTCAATGGCATGGAAGTCACGCAGTTCACGTACTTCCAGCAGGTCGGCGGCCTCGATTGCAAGCCCGTGCTCGGCGAAATCACCTATGGGCTCGAACGGCTCGCCATGTACCTGCAAAAGGTCGAGAACGTCTACGACCTCGTCTGGACGGAGTGGGAAGAAGCGGGCCCGAGCGGCCCCGAGATGCGCCGCCTGACGTATGGCGACGTCTACCATCAGAACGAAGTCGAACAGTCCACTTACAACTTCGAGCACGCGAACGTCGAACTGCTCTTCACGCTTTTCTCCAGCTACGAGTCGGAAGCGAAGCGCATGATCGAAACGCAATTGGCGCTGCCCGGCTACGAGCTCGTGCTCAAAGCGGCCCATACGTTCAATCTGCTCGATGCGCGAGGGGCCATCTCGGTGACCGAGCGTGCCGCCTATATCGGCCGCATCCGCGCGCTGTCGCGCCTCGTCGCCCAGGCCTACTACGATTCGCGCGAAAAGCTCGGCTTCCCCATGCTCGGCAACCCCGTGCACGGCGTGCGCGGGCTCACGACCGACGCGCAAGAAGCCGCGCTGCCCGCCTGGGCGCCGCCGCTCAAGGTTGAGCGTACGATCGACGAGCAGTGACCCAACCCAGGAACAGAGCTAGTCCCAGAACATGAATCAAATCGAACAAGCCACGCTCCTCGTCGAATTGCTGACCGAAGAACTGCCGCCCAAAGCACTCGCGCGCCTCGGTGAAGCCTTTGCCACCGGCCTCGTGGAGCGGCTGGCCGCTCGCGATCTCATCGCCGGCGAACCCTCGTTCGAGCGTTTTGCGACGCCACGACGCCTGGCCGTCGCGATCAAGCATGTGCGCAGCGTCGCACCGGCCAAGGACGTGCGCGAGAAAGTCCTGCCGGTGTCGGTTGCATTCGATGCGAACGGGCGTCCGAGCGCGCCGCTCGCCAAGAAGCTCGCGGCGCTCGGCTTTCCCGACATCGCCGTCGATCAACTCGAGCGTGCGCAAGACGGTAAGGCCGAAGCGCTGTTTCTGCGCTACTCGGCGCCCGGTGCCACGCTCGTTGCGGGGTTGCAGGCGGCGCTCGACGAAACGCTTGCAAAGCTGCCGATCCCGAAGGTGATGACCTACCAGCGTCCCGACGGCACGAGCGTGCAGTTCGTTCGCCCGGTTCAGCGGCTCACCGTACTGCATGGCGAAGAAGTCGTGCCGGTCACCGCGTTCGGCATCGACGCGGGCGACACCACGATCGGCCACCGGTTTCTGTCGGACGGTCTCGTGGCCATCCTCCATGCCGACGAGTATGCGGCCACGCTGCGCTCGAAAGGGCACGTGGTGGCGAACTTCGCCGATCGCCGCGCGAGCATCGTGACGCAATTGCGCGCGCATGCGGGCGGCGATGTCGTGGTGATGCCCGATGCACTGCTCGACGAGGTGACCGCGCTGGTCGAATGGCCCGTGGTCTACGCCTGCCGTTTCGAAGACGAGTTTCTGCAGGTCCCGCAGGAATGCCTGATCCTGACGATGCAGACGAACCAGAAGTATTTCGCGTTGACCGATAGCGAAAGCAAATTGCGCTCGCGGTTTCTGATCGTCTCCAATATCGAAACGAAAACGCCCGGTGAGATCGTCGAGGGCAACGAGCGCGTCGTGCGGCCGCGGCTGGCCGATGCCAAGTTCTTCTTCGAGCAGGACAAGAAAAAGCCGCTGGCGGAGCGCGTGCCCCTGCTCGCGAATGTCGTCTATCACAACAAGCTGGGCTCGCAGTTCAAGCGCGTCGAGCGCCTCGTCGCGCTGGCCGGCAAAATCGCTCCGTTCGTCGACGCGAACATCGCCGAGGCCGAGCGTGCCGCGTACCTCGCCAAGGCGGACTTGCTGACCGATATGGTGGGCGAGTTCCCCGAGCTGCAAGGCACGATGGGCACCTACTACGCGCGCCATGACGGCGAGCCCGAGGATGTCGCGCTCGCTTGCAGCGAGCACTATCAGCCGCGCTTTTCCGGCGATGCGCTGCCTTCCACGCGCGTCGGTACGGCGGTCGCGCTCGCCGACAAACTCGAGACGCTTGCCGGAATCTGGGGCATCGGCCTCGTGCCCACCGGCGAAAAGGACCCGTTCGCATTGCGCCGCCACGCGCTTGGCGTGTTGCGCATTCTCATCGAGAACGCGTTGCCGATCGATCTCGTCGAGCTCGTCGAGGCTGCATGCGGCGTCTTTGCGGCCGAACCGCAGGTCGCCGATTCGTCGAAGCCGCTCTACGCATTCTTCATGGACCGCCTGCGCGGTCTGCTGCGCGAGCGCGGCTACTCGGCCGGGGAGATCGAGGCCGTGCTGAGCCTCGAGCCGCGGCGCATCGACGATGTCATTGCGCGCCTGGACGCCGTGCGCGAATTCACGGCACTGCCCGAGGCGGAAGCACTGGCTGCGGCCAACAAGCGGATCTCGAACATACTCAAGAAGTCCGAACTCGACGCGAAGCCGTCGGGCAGCGGAATCGAGTCGCGCCTGCTCGTCGAGGATGCCGAAAGAGCGCTGAGCGACGCGCTCGTCGCGGTCGCGCCCACGGTGCAATCGCAGCTCGCCCAGCGCGATTACACGCGCGCGCTTTCGGCGCTTGCCGCGCTGCGCGCACCGGTCGACACGTTCTTCAACGATGTCATGGTGAACGCCGAGGACGACGCGCTGCGCAGAAACCGGCTCGCCTTGCTCGCGGCGCTTCATGCGCAGATGAACTGCGTCGCCGACATTTCGAAGCTCGCTGCCTGACGCCGGGAGCGCTCGCCATGACCTTCAGCAAGAAGCTCGTCATCCTCGATCGCGACGGGGTCATCAACGTCGATTCGGACGCGTTCATCAAGTCGCCCGACGAGTGGATCGCCATTCCCGGCAGCCTCGAGGCCATTGCCCGGCTCAATCAAGCCGGCTACCGCGTCGTGGTTGCATCGAACCAGTCGGGTATCGGGCGCGGCCTGTTCGACATGGCGGCGCTCAACGCCATGCATGCGAAAATGCAGCGCGCCGCGGCCGCGGTGGGCGGCCGCATCGATGCCGTGTTCTTCTGCCCGCATACGGCGGACGACCAATGCGAATGTCGCAAGCCGAAACCGGGGCTGCTCAAGATGATCATGGACCGCTTCGAGATCGATCCTTCGGCGACGCCCGTCGTCGGCGATGCGCTACGCGACCTCCAGGCCGGTGCGGTACTCGGCTTCGACCTGCACCTCGTGCTGACGGGCAAAGGCGCGAAAACGCTTGCCGCGGGCGGCCTGCCGGAGGGCACCAAGGTGCATGAAGACTTGAAACATTTCGCGCTCGATTACCTCGCCGAGCGCGACGAGTAGACTCCGATTCCGATGCGCTTTCTTCGCTCGCTCTTCCTTTTTTGCTTCTTGATCGTCTTCACGATCCCGTACGCCACGGCCTGCTTCGTCGCATTCCCGTTCATGCGGGCCGACAAGCGCTACTGGATGGCTGTTGGCTGGTGCCGGACGACGCTCTTCGTCGCGCGTCACTTGAACGGCATTCGCTATCGCGTCGAGGGCATGGAGAACCTGCCCGACGGTCCCGCGGTCCTCCTCCCCAAACACCAATCGGCATGGGAAACGGTCGCGTTGCCGGCGATCATGCCGCGCCCGCTTTGCTACGTGTTCAAGCGCGAACTGCTTTACGTGCCGTTTTTCGGCTGGGCGCTCGGCATGCTGAAAATGATTCAGATCGATCGCAAGGAAGGCAAATATGCTTTCGTATCGGTGGTGAAGCAGGGCCGGCAGCGCTTGAGCGAAGGTGCGTGGGTCATCATGTTTCCCGAGGGCACGCGTACGGCGGTCGGCACGCAGGGCAAGTACAAAACGGGTGGTGCGCGTTTCGCGATGGATGCGGGCGCGTGCGTCGTGCCGATCGCACACAATGCGGGGCGTGTCTGGCCTCGCAACTCGTTCATCAAATACCCTGGTATCGTTACGGTGTCGATCGGCAAGCCGATCGATACCGTCGGGCTCTCGGCGGATGAGATCAACACGCGCGTCGAGACATGGATCGAAACCGAGATGCGCCGTATCGATCCGGATGCTTACTATAGCGATGCCCAAACCTGCTCCACCCAGCCGCGCTAAAGCGCTCGACAATCGGCAACTCGACTTGCCGCTGTTCGCCGAACCGCCCCTCGAAGCGCCACCGGCGCCCGCCTCCCTTCAATCGCCCGATCCCACGAAATTTGCCCCCGGCGTCAAGCTTCGCCGGCTGGCGCTCGACGGCCGTACGCTCGAATATGGACTCAAGCGCTCGACGCGCCGCACCATCGGCTTCACGATCGACGGCAGCGGCCTGACCATCACGGCGCCGCGGTGGGTTACGCTCGCCGATATCGAAGCCGCCATTGCGGGCAAGCAGCGCTGGATCTTCGCGAAGCTGTCCGAATGGCAAACCCGCGCCGAACAGCGCGCGCTGCCGCACATCGAGTGGCGCGATGGAGCGCAGATCCCCTTTCTCGGCAAACCGGTCACCGTCGCGCTCGGCTCATCGCACGGCGCGCTTCGCTTCGATCCCGAGGCGGCCGTGCTCGCGCTCGCGTTGCCGGCCCATGTCGACGCCCAGCAGATCAAGGATCGCGTGCAGGGTTGGCTGCAAAACGAGGCCAAGCGCGTGTTCGGCGAGCGGCTCGATGTCTATGCGCAAAAACTCGGCGTCTCGTTCAAGGGTTACGCACTCTCGTCGGCCGCAACGCGCTGGGGCAGTTGTTCGAGCGACGGGCGCATCCGCCTGAACTGGCGACTGATTCACTTTCCGCTGTCGATCGTCGACTACGTCGTGGCGCACGAACTGGCGCACCTGCGCGAAATGAACCACAGCCCGCGCTTCTGGCAGACGGTCGAATCGATCTTTCCCGAGTTTCGCGAAGCGCGGCACACGCTCAAGCACCACCCGCCCGAGCTGCTCCCCGCTCTCTAGCCCGGGCCTCGGCACCGCTCAGGCGCGCGTCCGTCAGCGCTTTTTCTGGATGAACTCGATCTTGTAGCCGTCGGGATCGGCGATGAACGCGATGACGGTCGTTCCATGCTTCATCGGGCCCGCCTCGCGCACGACGGTGCCGCCTTGCGCCTTGATCTTTTCGCAAGCCGCATAGGCATCGTCGACTTCGATCGCGAGATGGCCGAACGCGTTGCCCAGGTCATACGCTTTCGTATCCCAGTTGTGGGTGAGCTCGAGCACCGTCCCTTCGCTCTCGTCCGTATAGCCGACGAACGCCAGCGTGAAACGGCCTTCCGGGTAGTCCTGCCGACGCAGGACTTTCATGCCCAGCAATTCCGTGTAAAACGCGATCGAACGATCGAGATCGCCGACGCGTAGCATCGTGTGCAGCAAGCGCATAGCATGCTCCTCTGAAAAAAAGCGACTCTAGCAACAATGCGGCGGCCGTGCCTTGCCCCTTTGGGGCGTACGGTTACTCGCCAGCCGCAGTGCGGCGGCCACGGCATTTTGATATGTTACCCGGCACGCGCCGCCGATCCGTCGCGCCTGCCCAGACAGGACATAATGAACACAGCCGCCTCCCGCCTCGCTGCCTCCGCTTCGCCGCCGCTGCGCCGCGCACCGGATACCTTCGCAATTCTGACGATGGTCGTGCTCTGCGCGATCTGGGGATTCCAGCAAGTCGCGATCAAATCGACGAACGGATTGATCGGGCCGATGCTGCAGGCCGCCCTGCGCTCGGCGATCGCCACAGCGCTCGTCTGGGGCTGGACACGCGCCCGCGGCACGCGGCTTTTTGCGGCGGACGGCACGCTCGGTGCCGGGCTCGCTGCCGGTCTGCTGTTTGCCGGCGAATTCGTCTGCATCTTTCTCGGCCTGACTTTGACGAGCGCGTCCCGTATGGCGGTCTTCCTCTATACGGCGCCCTGTTTCACCGCGCTGGGGCTCCATTTTTTCGTACCGGGCGAGCGCATGCGGGCCGTGCAATGGCTGGGCATCGTCGTCGCCTTCGCAGGCATGGCGCTCGCGTTCGCCGACGGCTTCGCACGCGCACCCGCTGCCGGCGCGGTGCTCACGGGCCTCGCCGGCGACGCGCTCGGCGTACTGGCCGGGGCCCTCTGGGCCGCGACGACGGTCGTCGTGAGAGCTACGTCGCTGTCGCACACGAGCGCCAGCAAGACGCTCTTTTATCAGCTCTCCGTTTCCGCCGTCGTACTGTTCGCGCTGGCGCTCCTGCGCGGCGAGACGCACACGATCCATATCACGGCGCTGGCCGTGGCGAGCCTCGCCTACCAGGCGGTCATCGTGGCCTTCGTGAGCTATCTGACGTGGTTCTGGCTCTTGACGCGCTATATGGCGTCGCGCCTGTCCGTGTTCTCGTTCCTCACCCCGCTGTTCGGGGTGACCTTTGGCGTGGTATTGCTGGGGGAGTCGTTCAGCGCCCGCTTTCTGGCCGCATCGGCGCTCGTTTTGGCCGGCATCGTACTCGTGAACGCGCCCGCTCGCCGGAACGGCGCTGCTCCTACTACATCCGCCTAGGAAGACGTCAGCGCCTGCGTCGCACGCACGTATTCCTCGACCGGAACGTCTTCCGCACGGCGCGCGAGATCGAAGCCGAGCGCCTCGAAGTCGATTCGGTCGCGATAGGCTGCAAGCGTGTTCCGCAGCATCTTGCGGCGCTGCGAAAAAGCCGCGGTGACCAGCTCGCCAAAGGCCCGCTCGTCAACGGGCACGAGCTCGTCCGGTCGATAGGGAATCATTCGCACGATCGCGGAATCGACTTTCGGCGGGGGCTGGAACGATTCGGGCGGCACATCGAGCAGCTTGTCCATCGCATACCGGTACTGCAGCATCACCGAAAGCCGTCCGAACGCCTTCGTCCCGGGCTCGGCCACCATGCGCTCGACCACCTCGCTTTGCAGCATGAAATGCTGATCGACGACGATCGGCGCCCATGCCATCAAGTGAAAGAGCAGCGGACTCGAGATGTTATAGGGCAGATTGCCGACGATACGCAGCGTTGGACGCGCTTGCGTGTCGACGAGCGTCGCGAAATCGAATGCCAGCGCATCCCCGGCGTGCAGCGCCAGGCGGTCTCCGAACTTGTTCTTCAGCCGCGCGATGAGATCGCGGTCGAGCTCGACGGCGTGAAGCGGCGAACCGGGCGCGGCCACGTGCTCGATCAGCGGCTCGGTCAGCGCACCGAGCCCCGGGCCGATCTCGACCATCCGCTCGCCGGGCAACGGCCGAATGACCGCAACGATCGAGTCGATCACGCCCAGATCGACGAGGAAGTTCTGGCCGAAACGCTTGCGTGCGAAATGGCCTTGATGCTGTTTGCTGCTGTTGGACATTGCGTCGTTGAAGCGCCGAATGAAAGACGATGAATTGCGAGGGGATACCGGACGGATGGACCGCCGAAGCGATCAGCCGCCGCGCCGGTTGCGCGCCATCGTGACGGCCGTATCGATCGCGGCAATGAGACTGCCCGCGTCGGCGCGGCCGGTGCCTGCCAGATCGAGCGCCGTGCCGTGATCGACGGACGTTCGAATGATCGGCAAACCGAGCGTCACATTGATGCCCTCGCCGAATGTCGCGTACTTGAGTACCGGTAGACCTTGATCGTGGAACATCGCCAGCACGCAATCGGCTTGATCGAGATAACGCGGCTGAAACAGCGTATCGGCCGGATAAGGACCGCGCGCATCGATCCCCCGCTGCGCCGCAATCGCCAGCGCCGGTGAAATCACATCGATCTCCTCGCGCCCCAGATAGCCGCTCTCGCCTGCATGCGGGTTCAATCCGGTCACGAGAATGCGCGGTACCGGCAGTCCAAAATCGCGGCGCAGATCCCGCTCGATGATGACGAGCGTTTCGACGAGGCCATCGATCGTCAACGCACCCGGTACATCCTTCAGCGGCAAGTGCGTGGTAGCCAGCGCGACCCGTAGCGGCCGCACACCCGTGCCTGCGAGCATCATGACGACGCGCGGCGTATTCGTCCTCTCGGCGAGATATTCGGTGTGGCCCGTGAAAGGCACGCCGGCGTCGTTGATCGTGCTCTTTTGCAGCGGAGCGGTGACGATGGCGTCGAGCGTGCCGGCCAGCGCGCCGTCGATGGCGTCATCCAGCAATCGCAGCACATAAGGGCCATTCGCCGCATCGAGCCGCCCCTCCACCGCCGGCTTGGCGAGCGGCCGGTGTTCGACGCACACGGACGCCACCCGACCCGGCGCGGCCTCGGCAACGAGCGACACCCAATCGACGCCCACCGCACGCGCGCGCGCAGCGAGCAACGTGGCGTCGCCGAACACGGTGAAGTTTGCATCGGGCCAGTGCGCCGCGGCACCGGCGAGCGCCATCGCCGTCAACTCAGGACCGACACCGGCGGGCTCACCGGTTGTAATCGCGATCCGCAGCGGGGAGTGAGGGGCGCGCACCATGGCTCAATGACTCATTGCTGCGCGAGCGAGCCGCCGAGCTTGTATTCGATGTAGGCGGAATCGCGCAACTGGCGCAGCCAGTCCGCGTAGGCTTGCTCGGCCTTGCGCTGGCCGATCGCCTGCCGCGCGAGGTCCATTTGCTGCTGAACCGAGCCTTGCGCCTCGCGCCGGCCAAGTACCTGTACGAGGTGGTAGCCGTATTCGGTGCGAATCGGTTGGCTGATCTCGCCGTCCTTGAGATTGTTCATCGCGCGCTCGAACTCCGGCACGGTCTCGCCCGGGCTGATCCAGCCGAGATCGCCGCCCTGCGATGCCGAACCGTCTTGCGAGTAGGTCCGCGCAAATTTGCCGAAGTCGCCGCCCGCCTCGATCTGCTGACGGATATCGAGCTCCTGCTGGCGCGCCTGTTGTTCGGTCACTCCGCCCGGTCCCACGCGCAGCAGGATATGCCGCACGTGCGTCTGGACGAGCTTCGGTGCATCGCTTGCGGTACCGCCGACACCGGTGCGGCGATCGACGAGTCGCACGATCTCGAAGCCGTCCGCCGTGCGCACGAGATCGGGGCTCACCTCGCCCGGACGCAGCGCCGAGGTCGCCTTGACGAGCTCTTCGGGTAGCCGGGAAGGCGGCAGGAAACCGAGGTCGCCGCCCTTTTTGGCGTCGGCCGCCTGTGACTGCTCTTTCGCGAGCGACTCGAATTTCGTGCCGCTCTTGGCGCGATCGAGGATCGACTGCGCCTTCTTCTGCGCGTCCGCCAGCACATCCTGCGACGCGCCCTCCGGCACCTTGACGAGAATGTGCTCGATGCGCAGGTCCTGCTGCACCTTCGCGTCCGGCCCGCGCTGGCTCGCGATGTAGTTCGCCACTTCGGCATCGGACACGGTGACCTTGCTGTCCACCTCGCGCTCCCGCAGCTTGGAAAGCGTCAACTCGGTACGCGCGTCGCGCGTAAACACCGACCACGGCACGCCCTGCGCCTCGATGCGCGCGCGGTAGATCTCGAGCGACATGTTGTTCGCCTTCGCGAGACGCTGCACCGCCGCGTCGACAGCCGCGTCGTCCACGGTGATCCCGTCTTCCTTCGCGCGCTGCAGTTGAATGCGCTCGAGGATCATCTGATCGAGCACCTGGCGCGTCAGCTGGTCGGAGGGCGGCACCGGCGCATTTTGCTGCTGCAAGCGGCGCGCCACGAGATCGACCCGCAATTGCAGCTCGCGCTCCGTGATGACATCGTCGTTGACCACGGCCGCGACGGAGTCGACCGACTGCCCGCTCGGAGCAGCCACTGCCTGGGCCGCGGCCGGCCCCGCCGGCATGAAGACCAGAGCGGCCCCGATACCGGCCGCGAGCGTTGCCCAGCGAAGCTTATTCGAAATTGCCACAGCTACTCCATTCATATCGGGCCGCCGAAATCGAGCCCTGCCCCGTTTTGCGAAAATCGATTGCGCGCATGCGAGCCCCGCATCGTCGCGCTTCATTCATAGTTCGAATAACGCGAAACCGGCAGCGGCGGGGGCGGCGGCGGTGTATACCCCGCCACGCTGGCCCTGAATGCTGCCGTGAGTCCGTTGTCGACATTCGACAAGCCTTTCAGCGTCAACTGCGCGAGCATACGCGTCGACGAGCGGGCTCCGCCTGCCGAATTGATGCCGTTGGCGTAACGCTGGACGCCGACGCCGAGCGTCCAGCAATCGGCATCGTACTGGAAGCCGACCAGCCCGTCGACGATGCGGTGACCGGCCAGGTCGTAGTTGAACCGCCCCACGCCGTAGAGCCGGCGCGTGATCGGCCATTCGCCCGATACCACGAACTGGTTGATCGGCTCATTGTCGAGCGTGTCGTTGGCCCGCGTGTAACGATAGGCCACGTTCACGACCTTGCGCGCCTCCGGGCTGAAGCCGAAGCCGACGCTCGAACGCACCAGCTGGTTGTTGTCGGCATTATATTGGAACGCCGTTTCCGAGGCGAAACCTGCGCCGAGCTTGATCGACGCGCCCGCGATCAGGTCCGAATGGCTCGTGGCCGGAATCGGGTCGCTCGATGTGAGTCTCACGCGTTGATCGCGGAAGTAATACTGCTGCGCGATGACGAACCGCGCGCGCTCGTCGCCCGTCGCCGCGTTGATGAAGCGCGTCGTGAGGCCAGCCGTGAGGCGGTTCGCATCGGCAATCCGGTCGTTACCGACGAACGTATTGGGCGTGAAGATTTCGGCAAGCCCGAAGTCGGACTCCGCGGTATCGAACAGCGGCGCGAAGTTCTGATTGCGATAGGGCGTATAGACGTAGTAAAGCCGCGGCTCCAGCGTCTGGATATAGTCTTCGCCGAAAAGCCGCAGCGAGCGCTCGAAGATGAGGCCCGTGTCGAAGCTGAAAGTCGGAATCGACTCGGTGAAGTTTTTCGGCTGGCCAGCGGGGGCCGTCGAGCCGAGCGTCGTCAGGTTGTACGACGCGAAGTGCATCTGCACTTTCGGCACGACGAAATAGCCGGGCCCGATCAAGCCGTACGAAAGGTACGGGTTGAACATGAGCCGGTTGCCCTGCGTCGCATCGGCGGCCGTGATGTGGAAGCGGGTGTAGTCGGCTTCCACGCCGTAATCGAACCCGCCGACGTTGTACCGCGTGTATTTCACGTTCAGCTGCGGTTCGCGGCCGTAGGGCGCCGCGGCGTCGTTGTAGGTCTGCCAGTGCTGCTCGCGCGCCAGCACGGACCAGGGCCCGTTGTTGTACGTGATCCCCGCTTCCTGGTCGTAGATGATCTGCGTGCCGACCAGGAACTGATTGCCGACGGTCGCGAGATCCTGCGAGTAGGTGTCGTCCGATACCCGGTTGTAGTTCACGTACGCGCCGAAGCCGCCGCCCAGGTTCTGGTTGTGCTGCCAGTAGATCGCGTAGCGATCCTTGCGCTTGATCGCATCGTTCGGCAAATACTCGGCCGTGAACGTGCCGGTGTATGTCGGCGAAAGATATCGAAACGACCCTTGCGTTTGCACGCCGCGTTTCGAAATGATGCGTGGCGTGAGCGTGAAATCGCGATTCGGCGCAATGTTGAAGTAGTACGGCTGCGAGAATTCGATGCCGTTGGTCGAGCTCACCGAGAAAAGCGGCGGCAGCAGACCGCTGCGCCTTTCGCCGCTCAGCGGAAACGAGAGCCAGGGGCTCGCGAAGATCGGCACACCCTGGAAAAACAGCACCGCATTGCGGGCCACGCCTTCATCCGAGCCGGTATCGAAATCGAACTCGCTGCCACGGATATACCACGCGGGCCGCGTCTCGCATTGGCAGCCCGTATAAGTGCCATCGGTGAACACGGAGCGCTCGCGGTCGAGCAGTTCGACCCGCTTGGCGCTGCCCGATCCGCCACGCAGCGTGAAGCGATATTTCGGTACGGGCATGTATCCCGCGTTCGCCTCGACCCACAAATGCGCCTCAGGGCCGGCAAACGACACGCCATTGCCGATCAGACGCACGTTGCCGTAGGCATCGGCGCGATCGGTATCCTCGTCGTAGTGAAGGGCATCGCCCTTGATGACGTTGGCCGGCCGCCGAATCTCGGCCGACCCTTTGGCCGCGACATCGCGATCGGCGGTGCCGATCGCGTCGTCGCCCAGCGCGAACGTGGCAGGCGAGCCGCCGGCCGCGACCGGATGCTCTTCGATCTGCGGAGCGAGTCTCAGGCCCCATGGCGCGTCGAGCTGCTGCGCTTGGGCGGCTGCGCCCGTCAGTTGCGCGTGCGAGACCGACGGCATCAGGCCCGGCATGGCGATCAGCGCAGCCGCGAGGCGTTTCATGCGCGGCGCGCTATCGCCGGAGAAATTCGTTCGAAGAAACTGTCTGGGCGGCATGTATCGATTGGCGAATCGGCCCGGCAGCCAGGCACGGCGCCGTCGCACGACGTGCACCGCCGGTATCCGGTGGCGGTCTCGTCGCGCACGAGCGGCGTGCTCGACGCACGGGACGACGGGCGGTCAAACTGGACCGTGCAAAGGCCGACACGGGGCGCATCGTGAAAAGTCGTCGGGTATTATATGGCAAGACGTTTTGCCTCCCCCCGTTATGACGAATACTTGTCCGGCCGATGCCCGTATCGACGCGCTTGCCAACTGGCTGCGCGCACACCAGGCCCATTATGGCCTGAACCTCTCAACGCTCGCCCCTGCATCCGCCGATGCGAGTTTTCGCCGTTACTTTCGCCTCGAAAGCTCGGGCACGCATGGCCCGACACTGATTGCCGTCGATGCCCCGCCGCCCGAAAAATGCCGCGAGTTCGCTCAGATCGCCGGTCTGCTCGCGAGTGCGGACGTCCATGTGCCGCAGGTACTCGAGTGCGATTTCGAGCAGGGCTTCATGCTCGTCACCGATCTGGGCACGACGCCCTACATCGAAGTGCTCGACCCCGGCGACCCGCAAGCCGCGCGGCCGCTCATGCGTGACGCGCTCGACGCGTTGATCCGCTGGCAGGCCGGCTCGCGCGAGGGCGTACTGCCGGCTTTCGACGAGGCGTTCTTGCGCCGCGAGATGGAACTGATGCCCGAATGGTTCATCGAGCGGCACCTCGGACGCACCGTCGACGAGAACATACGCGGCGTCCTCGACCGCACCTACGCGCTGTTGATCGCCAGCGCTCGCGCGCAGCCGCAGGTCTATATGCTGCGCGACTTCATGCCGCGCAACCTGATGGTCTGCGAGCCGAATCCCGGCGTGCTCGATTTTCAGGACGCGGTCCATGGCCCGATCACGTACGATGTCGCGTCGCTGCTGCGCGATGCGTTCCTGAGCTGGGACGAGGAGTTCGAGCTCGATTGCTTCGTCTACTACTGGGAGCGCGCGAAAAAAGCGGGGCTGCCTGTCGATGCGGACTTCGGCGAGTTCTACCGGCAGATCGAGTGGATGGGGTTGCAGCGGCACATCAAGGTCCTGGGGCTTTTTGCACGGCTTTACCATCGCGATGGCAAATCGCGCTATCTCGCCGACTTACCGCGTTTCATGGGCTACGCGCGCAAGGTGAGCGAGCGCTACCGGCCGCTTGCGCCATTCGCACGATTGCTCGACGAGCTCGAAGGACGTGCGAGCGAAGTCGGCTATACATTTTGACGCCCCGCGCACGATGAAGCTGAATCCACTTTTGACCCACGCGATGATCTTCGCGGCCGGGCGCGGCGAGAGAATGCGCCCGCTCACCGATACCTGTCCCAAACCGTTGCTCGAAACGGGCGGCAAACCGCTCATCGTCTGGCAACTGGAGCGGCTGGCCAGGGCCGGTTTCGAAACGATCGTCATCAACCATGCGTGGCTCGGCGACCGGATCGAAGCCGCGCTCGGCGACGGTTCGCGTTGGGGCGTACGCATCGCCTACTCAGCGGAAGGGGCCGCGCTCGAGACAGCCGGCGGCATCGCTCAGGCGTTGCCGCTGCTCGAAGAGGACGGAGCGCCCGCGGTCTTCGCCGCGGTCAGCGGCGACGTCTACTGCGACTTCGGCTACGAACGGCTCGCCGGGCCCGCGGCGCGATTGGCGGCGATGGAAGAGCCCGGCATGCACCTCGTGATGGTGCCGAATCCATCGTTTCATCCCGAGGGCGACTTCGCGCTCGTCGACGGGGCGCTCTCGCTCGACGGTTCGCCACGTTATACGTTCGGCAATATCGGGCTTTACGACACGCGAATGTTTCGGGGACTGGCGCGCGGCGAGCGGCGCGCGCTGAGGCCTTACTATCGCGAGACCATTGCCGCCGGGCGCGCAAGCGGCGAAGTCTTCGATGGCTTGTGGGAGAACGTCGGCACGCCGGCGCAGCTCGACGCGCTCGATCGGCGGCTAAGGGAGCGCGGATCCGTCCGATAACGGGCCGCGCCGGGCGAATTCGGCCATCGGAAAAGCTGCCAATCGGCGCCGGATAGCAGACACCGTAGATTCGAGCGCTCCCCCGCTTCATACACCACGGGCGTAAATCACGCGCTGGCCATCGGCTGCGCGGCCGTCCGGCGATGCACGTTCGTCCCCATACCTCATTTGCCGTATAGCGGCCGATCCCGATTCATCTGCAGAATGGTTTCGCGCGGCCCAGTGTCACGAGCCGGCGCGAGGACCTGCGATCGAACAGCAGTTTTTGTTCGAGACGGCGACTGCATTTCTCGTCGAAAGCTGTCGAAATTAATTAGGAGAACTAATTGTGAACTGGAATCGCGCCTTTACCGATTTGATCCGCAACGGTCGCCCGGCCTACTGGGGCAACTGGACACTTTCACCCAAACTCGCCCCGGGCGCCGTCGGCATCATTACCCCGGACACGGGCGACTTCACGCTCGTCAGGGAGGCAACGCCGGGCGTTGCCCACAGCAGCCGCACCATTCCGAATCAGTGGAAGTTGTCGTCGAGCAACGTTCACCGCACGGAAACGCAGGTCAACCTCGACGGATCGGGTACCGATCCGGAGACCGGAACGAAGGTCAAGGCCGGCCTCGAAGTGAAGTGGGAGTTTTCGTCCGCGGGCGCAATCGCATCGGAATTCAGCATCGAGACGGAAAAGTACATCAACGACCTGACCTCACTGACGAAGCCTGAAACGCTGAAGTGGCTCGCCGAACAGGCCAAATCGGTGAGCATGGGCTCCGACGGGAAGATCTCGCAGGGCTTCGGCGTCATCACCAGTGCGATCTACGCGCACAGCGGCGTGAACGCAGGTTCCCAGGACAGCAGCTCGTCGCTTGCTCTGACGGGTTCGGCGAGCGCGGTGCAGGACATGCTCGGCGGGGTCAACGGCAAGGGTTCGTTCCTCTCGGTCAACCAGCATAAAAGCGTCGACCAGCACCTGTGGCCGTTCAAGCCGGGAGAGATTGCGCCCGATGCCGTACCGATCGCCTATACGGTCGCATCGTTCGATGGACAACTGCTGATTCCCAACTGGATCACGCGCCTCGGCGCGTTCGAGATCTTCTTCAACAACAAGCCCGGCTGCACTTACATCACACATATCAAGCTGGCTTACGACACACCGCACGGACGGCAAGACAACGAATTTACGCTCTCGGGCGGCATTTCGAAGACCGTCAGCAACATCCCGCTGCATGCGACGGACATCCATGTCGAAGTGAAATTCAAAGGCGTGGTCAATGACGACAACTACACCTTCCATTGGGCCACCCCGTTGGGGCAATGGCTGACGGGACGTCGCGAGATCGAAATGAGCGGCGTCTGGCCGGGCGCCACCCACGCGCGGGAAGTGTAGAAGACGGCAGCGGCAAGCAAGCACTGATCGGCATGCGTCGATTCACCCAGCGTGCGTGCGGCCCGCAGTCCCCTACGGGACTGTCGGGCCGGCCCTCCCAAGGAATCCGGACGTGTCAGCGCGTCGCACGCTTGCAGATCTAGTCCGCTGCCTGTCGAAGCACCCCGTCATGCTGCTCACCTGAACCCGCATCGCGAACCGCGCGCTGCTGCTGCAACGCCCACATCTGCGCGAACGCCCCGCCCGCAGCCAGCAATTGCGCGTGCGTTCCGCGCTCGACGATCCGGCCGTGCTCCATGACGATGATCTGATGCGCGTGAACGACAGTCGACAAGCGATGCGCGATCACGAGCGTCGTGCGCCCTCGCGCAATCTGATCGAGTTCCGCCTGGATGGCACGCTCCGAGCGCGAATCGAGCGCCGAAGTCGCCTCGTCGAACACGAGTATCGGCGGGTTCTTCAGCAATGTGCGCGCAATCGCCACGCGTTGCTTCTCGCCGCCCGACAGCTTGAGCCCGCGCTCGCCGACCGGCGTCTCGTATCCTTTGGGCAGCCCCTCTATGAAATCGTGAATATGCGCCGCGCGCGCGGCCGCAACGACTTCCTCGCGCGTTGCCGTCGGCCGGCCGTAAGCGATGTTGTAGTAGATCGTGTCGTTGAACAACACCGTATCCTGCGGCACGATGCCGATTGCCTGACGCAGCGAGTCCTGCGTTACATCGCGAATGTCCTGCC
The DNA here is from genome assembly GCF_057351765.1 of Trinickia sp. NCBI lineage: Bacteria > Pseudomonadati > Pseudomonadota > Betaproteobacteria > Burkholderiales > Burkholderiaceae > Trinickia > Trinickia sp. Next base: position 84,999 of record NZ_JBMRBK010000071.1, read on the forward strand.
CATCGATACGGATGGAACCGCCCGACGCCCGGTCCAGATCGTAAAAGCGAAACAGGAGCCGCGCGAGCGTCGACTTGCCGGCGCCGCTCGCGCCGACGACTGCGGTCGTCGTACCGGCCGCAATCGTAAAGCTCACGTCATACAGAATCTGCCGCGCGGCCTCGTAGCCGAACGACACGTGCCGGAATTCGAGCTCGGCCCCACGCACCGCGAGCGCCTGTGCGCCGGCCTCGTCCGGAATCTCGCGCTCCGTGCCGAGCAGCGTGAACATGCGGTCCATATCGGTGAGGGCCTGCTTGAGCTCGCGATAGACGACGCCCAGGAAGTTCAGCGGAATATAGAGCTGCAGCATGAACGTGTTGATGAGCACGAGGTCGCCGAGCGTGAGCCGCCCCGCCATCACGCCCGACGTCGCGCGCCAAAGGATGAAAACCAGCGCGGTGCCGATGACCGTTTGCTGGCCGAAATTCAATAGCGACAGCGAGTTCTGCGATTTGATCGCCGCTGCGCGAAACCGCTTGAGGTTTTCGTCGTACCGCTGTGCTTCCCACGCTTCGTTGCCGAAGTACTTGACCGTCTCGTAGTTGAGCAGCGAATCGATCGCTCTCGAATTCGCGCGCGAATCGAGTTCGTTCATCGCGCGGCGCAAATGCGTGCGCCACTCGGTCACTTTCACGGTGAAGACGATGTAGACGACGAGGGCAACGAGCGCAACGATGGCGTAATAGGCCTCGTACTTGACGATGAAAAACCCGAGGACGAGCCCGACTTCGACCAGTGTCGGCAAGATGCTGTACAGCGAATAGGAGATCAGTTGCTGAATGCCGCGCGTGCCGCGCTCGATATCGCGCGACATCCCGCCCGTTTGCCGTTCGAGGTGAAAGCGCAGCGAGAGCGAATGCAGATGGCGAAAGACCTTGAGCGCAAGGTCCCGCACAGCGCTTTCGGTGACCTTCGAAAAGAGAATCTCGCGCAACTCGGTAAAAAGCGAAGTCGATAGCCGCACGACGGCATAGGCGACGACCAGCAACCCGATTCCTCCCGCCAGCACGATCGCAGGATCGTTCGCCGCGCGGCCGAGGGCGGTCAGTTGCCGCATGGAGACCAGCCCATCGACGATGCGCTTCATGACGATCGGCACGCCCAGGTTGGCGACCTTGGCACCGATCAGGCAAGTGAGCGCCAGCGCGACGCGTGCCTTGTAGCCGGCCAGATAAGGCAACAGCGAGCGAATGGTTTGCCAATCGCGCCGCGGCGCGCTCGAAGGCGGGGCGAGTTCACTCGAAGCGGAATAACGGCGCATGGCAGTATCGGGGGCCGTGGGGACGGCGGTTATCTGTACAATTCCTACGCTCGACTCAGCGCACCGAGTATTGTCGCAGAAGCGCATCGGGCGCGTTGGCGCCGTCCACGGCCGCGCCTTTTTCCTTTTTCACGGTATTTTTATGACTTCACCTCTGCTTCCGCAAAAGGTTTGCACGCTACGCGTCGTGCCGCAGCCCGCCGACGCGAACGTCCACGGCGACGTCTTCGGCGGCTGGATCATGGCGCAAGTCGATATCGCGGGCTCCATTCCGGCCAGCCGGCGCGCCAACGGCCGCGTGGCGACGGTCGCCGTCAACTCGTTCGTCTTCAAGCAGCCCGTGTTCGTCGGTGACTTGCTGAGCTTTTATGCCGACATCGTCAAGACGGGGAACACGTCCGTCACCGTGGATGTGGAAGTGTTTGCGCAGCGCATGAGTCTGGCCGAAGAAGTCGTCAAGGTGACCGAGGCCACGCTCACTTATGTGGCGACCGATCACGAACGCCGTCCGCGCAAGCTGCCCGATCTCAAGTAGCGCAACGGGCCCCGCGCGGAACGCTCAGATTACCGCGGCGCCCGAGCGCTCCGCTTGCAGCAGATGCGAAATCGCGTCGTGCGGCATCGGGCGCGCAAAGAAATACCCCTGCATCTCGTGGCACGCGCGCTCTTTCAGGAAGTCGAGTTGCGCGGCCGTCTCGACGCCCTCCGCGATCACCTGTAGATCGAGCGAATGGGCGAGCGCGATGATCGCGGAGGTGATGGTCTCGTCGTCGCTCGAGGCGCCGATATCCGATACGAACGAGCGGTCGATCTTCAAGCGATCGACGGGAAAGCGCTTCAAGTAGCTGAGGCTCGAATAGCCCGTGCCGAAATCGTCGATCGCGAGCCCGATGCCGAGCGCGTGCAGCTCATTGAGCATCACGACGGCCTCCTCGGCGTTTCGCATGATCGCGCTTTCGGTCAACTCGAGCTCGAGGTACTGAGGCTCGAGGCCAGTCTCCTCGAGAACCGACATGACGAGCCGCGCGATGTCGCGCTGCTGGAACTGCCGGGCCGAAAGATTCACCGAGACGCGCGCAGGCGGCAGCCCGTCGTCCTGCCAGGCCTTGTTCTGCCGGCACGCCTCGCGCAGCACCCACTCCGAAAGCGGGCCGATGAGCCCGCTCTCCTCCGCCACGGGAATGAAGGCGGAAGGCGGCACGAGCCCGACTTCGGGGTCCAGCCAGCGCACGAGCGCTTCCATGCCGACGATGCGGCCGGTTTCGATATCGACCTGCGGCTGGTAATGCAGCAGAAACTCACCGTCGCGCAACGCGCGGCGAAGCCGTCTTTCGAGGTTCAGCCGGGCGCCGACGCTCGTGTTCATTTCGGGCTGATAGAACTGGAACGTATTGCGGCCCATGTCCTTTGCGCGATACATGGCGAGGTCGGCCTTTTTCAGCAAGGTTTCCACATCCTCGCCGTCCTGCGGGTAAAGGCTCGCCCCCATGCTGCATCCGACAAAGAGCTCCGTGCCGTCCAGCATGACGGGCTCGGAGATCGTCGCGCGCACGCGCTCCATCCAATGGATCAGCGCATCTTTTTCGACGAGGTCGGCCAATACGATCACGAACTCGTCCCCACCATGACGTGCGACGGTATCGCCCGGGCGCGCGCTGCGCGCGAGCCGCTCGGCGACGACGGCGAGCAGGCGGTCGCCGACGCTGTGGCCCAGGCTGTCATTGACGTTCTTGAAGCCGTCGAGATCGATGAAGACGACAGCGAGGCTCAAGCCTCGGGCGATCGATTGCTGCAGACGTTCGCGCAACAGATTGCGATTGGGCAGCCTCGTCAGGCTGTCGTAGTTCGCCTGATACTCGAGCTGCTCCTGGTAGCGGATCAACTCGGTCACATCGTTGATGACGCCGATATGGTGGGTCGTCTTGCCGTCGGGATCCGGCACCGGCGCGATGAACAGCTGATTCCAGAACAGCGCGCCATCCTTGCGATAGTTGCGCAGCACAGCGCTCACCTCGCGATTTGCCGCCAGGGCTTCGCGTATTTCGGCGAGACCTTCCTGGTCGCGGTCGTTGCGTTGGAGAAAACGGCAATCCTGGCCGACCACCTCGGCAGGATCGTAGCCCGTGATCCGCTTGAACGCGGGGTTCACGTATTCGATCAAGTGCCCGCGTTCGGCCGCGCCCGTGATCAAGATCGCATTGACGCTCGCGTCGAGCGCCCGGCTTTGCAATCGCAGCGCGAGATCGGAGCGCTTGCGATCGGTGACATCCGTATAGGAGCCCAGTACGCCGATGACCTTGCCATCGCCGTTCGTCAGCGGAATCTTGCTCGTGATACCGGCGCGGTGCGCGCCGTCGATCATCACTTCGAACTCGGCGTTCATTTTCGGCACGCCGGTTTCCATCACCTCGAGGTCGGAGCGCTGGAGCGCCTCGGCCATGTTCTTCCACGGCAAGTCGTAATCGGTCTTGCCGACGACCTGCTCCGTATAGGCGAGCCCCGCGTCCCGGGCGAAGGCCATGTTGCAGCCGAGATAGCGCGATTCGCGGTCCTTCCAGAAAATGCGCTGAGGAATATTGTCGATGATGCTTTCGAGCATCTGATTGGAACGCTGCGCCTCCGCTTCGGCCTGAATCTGCTCGGTCACGTCATCGGCCAACACGAACATTGCGGAGCGGCCCATGAAGCTCAGCGCATGATTCGAAATATCGGCCGACAGCTGCGAGCCGTTGCGACGCTGATGGTGCCAGACACCCGCCATGACGCGGCCACGCCTCGGCAACGTGGCGCTGCGGTCGAGATACGTCTCTAGGCGGGGCAGTTCGTCGGAAGGATGGATATCCCGGATCGTCATCGAAAGCAGCTCGCTCTCGGTATAGCCGTACTGCTCGAGCGCCGCGGCGTTCACCGCCAAAAACCGTAGCGTTTCCCGGTCGTAAATCCACATCGGCACCGGGTGCGCGTCGAAGAGCTCGCGAAACCGCTCGTCGCTGCGCCGCATGGCTCGGGCAACGCGCAGCTTCGCGCGTGCGGCGCTTTCACGCGCGCCGAACATGTAGATGAGCAGGCCGCACCCGAGGACCATCGTGAGGACGACGAGCAATGTCGCAAGACGAGCCGAGCGCGTCGATTCGGCAAGCGATGCCTCGAGCGCCTCGTCCTCGCGAATCCGCAGCGTGGCGAGCGCATCGTCCACCTGATCGAATCTGGCCCCCAGCCGGGCGTACGCCGATGTCGCCCACCCATGCGCTTCGGAATCGTCATCGGCCGCCGCGCGTTCCAGAGCGGCAAGCGTTCCCGCTTCGGCGGCGTCGCCAGCTGCGAAAAGCGTCTCGAGCGCGGTGCTCATCGCCGGTTCGTCGGCCAGTTCGGCTACAAGCCGCCCCTTGATGTCGACAAGGCGGGCTTCCTGGGCGGCGCCGAGCGTCGGCGACACGGCCGAGCCGGAGATTTCGAACCGTCCAAGCGCGGCCAGGCCCGCCCCAAGCGTCATGCGGTACGCGTCGAGATCGCGTTTGACGCTCATCGAGCGCAGCGTACGCTCGTTCGTCGCACGCTCGCTGCGAATTTGGGTATAGGCGACGAACGCATTCGCGCCCACCGCGGCAGCCACGACTACCAGGTTGATCAGCAGCCGCTTCGATAAAAAGGAAGTCATGGATTCGGAACGCCGTTCGGACGGGGGCTGAGCATGCCTCGATCGCCGACGGCGCCGGGCTCGCCAACCTATAGGGTGGCACCGCGAGTGAATCGAATTTTTGACGTGCCAACCTATCGATAACGGCAGCGATCGCGAAAACTTGAGGGGCGCGCGCAAAAAACGGCCCCAGAGGAGGTCCGGCGCTACGGTCGGGCGAGGTCCGCGAGCCCGAACTCGCGCATCGCAGGCACGAAATCGTGATTGCCCTCGGGTTTGCGCGAAAGCTTCGTCAGGACATACCGCTTGAATGGATCGAGCCCGCCCCAGCGCTGCGCCTCGACGGGCTCGAGTCCGGCAATCCGGCACTGATTTTGCACGCCGTCGGGCACGACCGACGTCTCGCGCCACGCCGGGTTCGGCTCCGGCGCGAACCAATCGGGCTCGACGTTGGCGTGAGTACGCATCATTTCGAACAGCGCATGGTCGAAGTTCGGCTCGATGGCCGTGTCCTCGTCGACGGGAAACCGCGCCAGCAATACGCGATCGGCATGGGGCAGGCACTGCCACTGGGCGAGGGAAATACGCAGTCCGAAGCGATCCAGATTGAAGCGGACCGACATCGGCATGAATTTGAGGTTTTCCGACGATACGGCTTCGAAATCGAACATCAGCGGCGATTCGTGCAATCCCATGACCGAGTCCTCGTGTTTCGAGGCGGCAATGCCTCGTCCGGCAGGCCGAGCTGGCTTCGGGTATTTTAGAACCTTATTCGACCGGCAACGGCGCAACGCACCGTCCGGTCACCTGGAACATGCCGAGGAGCGACCTTGAACGACCCACTGGACTACGCCGAGCAAGCCGGCGCCATCGAACAACCGGTGCGCCGGCACCGAGCGGGCGCGGTCGAGTCCGTGACCGACCGCATCGGCCAGGAATGGCCCGTCGCCCTCGTATTCAATGGGATTTCGCATGCGGTGATGATGTGCACCCCGCGCGATCTGGAGGCGTTCGCCGTCGGGTTTTCGATTTCCGAGGGCATCGTCGAGCGCGGTAGCGATATCCATGACATCGAGGTTGCGATCCATGCCGACGCGGCACCCATTCCCTACGCCGAGGTGGCGCTGACGGTCGTTCAGCAGGCATTCGTCGCGCTCAAGGACCGCCGCCGCGCGCTGGCGGGCCGTACGGGCTGCGGCGTCTGCGGCATCGAAAGCATCGACTTGCTCGACCTCACCCCCGAACGAGTACCCGAGCATGGTTTTCTCGCGCGGCTGGCTCCCGATGCGATCGCGCGCGCGGCGCGCGAGCTGCCCGAGCATCAAGTCCTGACGAGGCTCACGGGCGGCTTGCACGCCGCCGCCTGGTGCGACAGCGAGGGATCGATCGTCGCGGCGTTCGAGGACGTGGGACGCCACAACGCGTTGGACAAGCTGATCGGCCATCTCATACTGCAGCGCGCCGATACGACGGACGGGTTCGTCTTCCTGTCGAGCCGCGCGAGCTATGAGCTCGTACGAAAAGCGGCACGTGTCGGCATCCCGATGGTCGCGACGATCTCGGCACCTTCGTCGCTGGCGGTTTCGATCGCCCGGCAAGCCGGAATTCGCCTGCTCAGTTTCTGCCGCGAAGCGGGCTACGTGGACTACACGACGGCCTAGGACCTGTTCAATCGAACTGCCTGAAATCGGGTCTGCGCTTTTGGAAAAACGCGGTCATCGCCTCGCGCGCCTCCGGCGAAAGCAGCATCTTGCCGAAGTGGACGACTTCGTCGTTCATGCGCTCGGCGACTTCATGCGTGTGCGCGCGCTTCATCAGCATCTTCGTGACGCGCAGCGACGAAGCGGGCAACGCAGCCAGCTTCGTCGCCTGCCCGAACGCAAAGGCTTCGAGTTCGGCTGCCGGTAGCAACCGATTCACGATCCCCATTCTGTGCGCTTCGTCGGCGTCGAACGGCTCACCGAGCAACAGCTTCTCGGCCGCGAGCTGATGGCCGCAAAGACGCGGCAGCAGCAAGCTCGAGGCGGCCTCAGGGCACAGCCCCAGTTGCGCAAACGGCAGCGAAAAAACCGCCGATTCAGCGGCGTAGACGATATCGCAGTGAAGCAACAGCGTCGTGCCGATGCCGATCGCGACGCCCGCGACCGACGCGACCACCGGCTTGTCGACCGTGCTGATGCTCCGCAGGAACTGCAGGACCGGCGCATCGGCATCCGTCGGCGGCGATTTCATGAAGTCTTCGAGGTCGTTGCCCGCGCTGAACGCTGCCGCGCCGCCGCGAATCAGAATCGCACGCACGCTGGCGTCGTCATGTGCCTGCGCAAGCGCGTCGGCCATCGCACGATACATCGAGGACGTAATCGCGTTTTTCTTCTCCGGCCGGTTGAACGTTATCGTCATGACGCCTTCGGCGCGTTCGACCAGAATATCCATTGCCTGCGTCTCCTCGAAGATCGTTACCGGACAAACAGTTCGCGGGCGGGCGGCGAGCACCCGATCGTCCGACCGCGAACTCCGTAGACGGCCAGGTGCCGGCCCTCAAAGCCGCTCGATGATGCCCGCAGCGCCCATACCCGTGCCGACGCACATCGTCACCATGCCGTACTTCAGATTGCGCCGACGCAGACCATGGACGACCGTGGCCGCGCGGATCGCGCCCGTCGCACCGAGCGGATGGCCGAGCGCAATCGCACCGCCCAACGGATTGATCTTGGCCGGATCGAGGCCCAATTCACGAATCACCGCCAGCGATTGCGCGGCGAATGCTTCATTGAGTTCGATCCAGTCCAGATCGTCCTGCTTCAACCCCGCAGCCTTCAGCGCCGCCGGAATCGCCTCTTTCGGGCCGATGCCCATGACTTCGGGCGGCACGCCGCGCACGGCGAAGCTCACGAAGCGAGCGAGCGGCGTCAGCCCGAACTGCTTGAGAATTTTTTCGGAGACGACGATCAGCGCACCCGCACCGTCGGACGTTTGCGAGCTGTTGCCCGCCGTCACCGAGCCCTTGTTGGCGAACACCGCACGCAGCTTCGCCAGTCCTTCGAGCGACGTATCGGGACGCGGCCCCTCGTCGAGCGCGATCTCGCGCGTTTTGGTCCTGACCTCGCCGCTCGCGAGATCGGGCACGCGCTCGACGATTTGAAACGGTGCGATCTCATCGCGGAACTCGCCCGCCTGCTGTCCCGCGATCGCCTTGCGGTGCGATTCGAGCGAAAACTTGTCCTGATCCTCGCGGCTCACCTTCCACCGTTCGGCGACGCGCTCGGCGGTAAGCCCCATGCCGTAGGCGATGCCGATATTTTCGTCGCGATCGAAAATGTGTGGTGACATCGACGGCGTGTTGCCCATCATCGGCACCATGCTCATCGATTCGCAACCGCCCGCGATCATCGCATCGGCCTCGCCGACGCGAATGCGATCGGCAGCCATGGCCAGCGCCGTCACGCCCGATGCGCAAAACCGGTTGACGGTCACGCCGCCGACCGATTGCGGCAAGCCCGCCAGCAGCGCACCGATCCGCGCGACGTTGAGGCCTTGCTCCGCTTCGGGAATCGCGCAGCCGACGATCGCATCCTCGATCACTTTCGTATCGAGCCCCGGTACCTGCGCCACGGCCGCCTTGATCGCATGGACGAGCAGCTCGTCGGGCCGCGTGTTCCTGAACGCGCCGCGCGGCGCCTTGCCGATCGGCGTACGGCTCGCCGCGACGATATATGCGTCTTGCAACTGTTTGCTCATTTGCAGCTCCTGAATGCGACTCTCGTTAATTGCGCACCGGCTTGCCGGTCTGCAGCATGCCCATGATCCGCTCCTGCGTCTTTTGCGTGCCGAGCAATTCGACGAAAGCGCGCCGCTCGAGCGTCAGCAGCCATTCCTCGTCGACGAGACTGCCGGCTTCCACGTCGCCACCGCAGATCACCTCGGCAATACGCGAAGCGATCAGGAAATCGTGAGCGCTGATGAAGTTGCCGTCGCGCATATTGACCAGTTGAGCCTTGATCGTCGAGATCGCGGAGCGGCCCGCCACCGGAATCTGCGTGGCACGCAACGGCGGACGGTAGCCTGCCGCCGCCAGCGCGCGCGCCTCCTTCTTCGCGGTATCGAGCAGCTCGAACACGTTGAAGACGATCGTGTCGGACGGCTTGAGATACCCCATTGCACGCGCCTCGAGCGCCGAGCCGGAGACTTTGGCCATCGCCGCGTTCTCGAACGATTTGCCGATGAACTTCAACAGTTCGCCCGTCGGCGCGCCGATCGCCGCGGCCGCGTCGGCGGCCCGCAATGCCGCTTCCTTGAGCCCGCCGCCGGCCGGCACGAGCCCGACACCCACTTCGACGAGGCCGATGTAGCTTTCGATGTGCGCGACGCGCTTCGCACTGTGCAGAACCAGCTCGCAACCGCCACCGAGCGCGATGCCCGAGACCGCCGCGACGACGGGGACGTTCGCATACTTGATCCGCAACATCCCCTGCTGGAATTTCTTTACGAACGGCTCGATGCCCTTGGCGCCGCCCATCATGAAAGCGGGCATGGCCTCCTCGAGATTGGCACCGGCTGAAAACGGACCGCCCGGCGTCCCGAGCTTGAGCGAGGTCGGCTGCCAGACGACCACGGCCTTGTACGCCTTCTCGGCGAGCTCGATCGCCTGCACGATCCCGTCGATCACGCTCGGGCCGATCGTGTTCATCTTGCTCTTGAACGACACGATGACGACGTCGTCTTCACCTGCGCGCGGATCGACCCAGGCGCGCACCGCATCGGTTTCGAAAAGCGTCTTGCCGTAGGTCTTCGGATCGATCCCGGTTTCGCCGACGAGCGGTGCGCGGAACACCTGCTTGTCGTAGACGGGAAGCGCCGGGCGCGGCACGAACTTGCCCGCGGCGGGCGACCACGAGCCCTCGTTCGTATGCACGCCACCGCTTTCGGCCACCGCACCTTCGAACACCCACGACGGCAGCGGCGCCTTCGAAAGCGCCTTGCCCGCGCTGACGTCTTCCTGCACCCATTCGGCGACCTGCTTCCAGCCGGCCGCCTGCCAACCTTCGAACGGTCCATCGTTCCAGCCGAAGCCCCAACGGATCGCCAGATCGACGTCGCGCGCGTTATCGGCGATCGACTCGAGATGCACGGCGATGTAGTGGAATACGTCGCGGAAAATCGCCCAGAGGAACTGGGCCTGCGGGTGCTCCGATTCGCGCAGCAGCTTCAACCGTTCCGCGGCCGGGCGCTTGAGAATGCGGCCGACGAGTTCGTCCGCCTTGGCGCCGCCTTCGATATAGGTACCCGATTTCGGGTCGAGCACCTTGATGGTCTTGCCTTCCTTCCTGTAAAAGCCGGCCCCGGTCTTCTGGCCGAGCGCGCCCTGCTTCACGAGTTCCGCCAGTACGGCCGGCGTTTCATACACGGGCGCAAACGGATCGTCGGCGAGATTGTCCTGCATCGTCTTGATGACATGGGCCATCGTGTCCAGGCCGACGACATCGGCGGTACGGAACGTCGCCGATTTGGCGCGGCCGAGCCGCGCGCCGGTCAGATCGTCGACCTCGTCGAAGCGCAGACCGAACTTCTGCGCTTCCGCGATCACGGCCAGGATCGAGAACACGCCGACGCGATTGGCGATGAAGTTCGGCGTATCCTTGGCCCGCACGACGCCCTTGCCGACGACGCTCGTCAAGAACGTCTCGAGATCGTCGAGAATCTGCGCACGTGTATGCGGCGTCGGAATCAGCTCGACGAGATGCATGTAGCGCGGCGGATTGAAGAAATGCACGCCGCAAAAGCGCGCTTTGAGTTCGTCGGAGAATCCGTCCGACAGCTTGCCGATCGACAGCCCCGAAGTATTCGTGGCGAAAATCGCATGCGGCGCGAGATGCGGCGAGACCTTCTTGTAGAGGTCATGCTTCCAGTCCATGCGCTCGGCGATGGCTTCGATGACGAGATCGCACTCGCCCAGCCGGGCGATGTCGTCTTCATAATTGGCCGGCTCGAGAAAGCGCGCGTCGTCCTTGACGCCGAACGGCGCGGGCGAGAGCTTCTTGAGATTCTCGATCGCTTTCAGGGCGATCCCGTTTTTGGGGCCTTCCTTGGCCGGCAGATCGAAGAGCAGCACCGGAACTTTGGCGTTGATCAGATGCGCCGCGATCTGCGCACCCATCACGCCGGCACCGAGCACGGCCACCTTGCGAATGATCAGGTTGCTCACGTCAATTCTCCCTCGGAGTCATGCGGTTTGCCGGCCCCCGCGTGGGCGCACCAGGCGCACCCTGCGGCAGCCGGCCGATATGAAACGGACGCGTCGAACGAAGACGTCGGCGAATCCCGTCATCGTTCAGAAAAGCGCCTCGTCGATGTCCATCAATGGCTTTGCACCGGCACGCGCCATACGAATCGTGGCGGCCGTCTCGGGCAGGAGTTTGGCGAAGTAAAAACGCGCGGTGGCAAGTTTCGACTTATAGAACGGATCGCCCGACGCCTCTTTGTCGAGCGCGATGCGCGCCATGCGGGCCCAGAAATACGAAAACACGAGGTGCCCCACGGTGCGCAGATAGGGCACGGCCGCCGCCCCGACCTCGTCCGGGTTCTGCATGGCCTTCATGCCGATTTCCATCGTCAGCTTCTGCACCTTCTCGCCGATGTCGGCCAGCGGATTGACGAACTCCTGCATCTCGGACTTCACGCCTTGCTCTTCGACGAAATCCGACACGAGCTTGCCGAATTTCTTGAGCTTCGCGCCCATGTCGCCGAGCACCTTGCGGCCCAGCAGATCGAGTGCCTGCACAGCGTTCGTGCCTTCGTAGATCATGTTGATGCGCGCGTCGCGCACGTACTGCTCCATTCCCCATTCGGAAATGAAGCCATGACCGCCGAAGACCTGCATGGCGTGATTCGTGCACTCGAATGCGTTGTCGGTCAGGAACGCCTTGATGATCGGCGTCAGCAGAGCGACGAGATCGGCCGCTTCCTTGCGCACCGATTCGTCGGCATGGGAGAGTTCCTTGTCGATCTGCAGTGCCGACCAGTACGTGAATGCACGCCCGCCCTCGGCATAGGCCTTTTGCGTCAGCAGCAGGCGGCGAACGTCCGGATGCACGATGATCGGGTCCGCCGGCTTGTCCGGTGCTTTGGGCCCGGTCAGCGAGCGCATCTGCAAGCGCTCCTTCGCATAGGCGAGCGAGTTCTGGTACGCGACTTCCGTGAGGCCGAGCCCTTGCATGCCGACGCCGAGCCGCGCCGCGTTCATCATGACGAACATGGCCTGCAGCCCGCGGTTCGGCTCGCCCACGAGCCAACCCTGCGCGTTGTCGAGATTCATGACGCAGGTGGCGTTGCCGTGGATGCCCATCTTGTGCTCGATCGAGCCGCACTTGACGCCATTGCGCTCGCCGATCTCGCCACTCGCGTTCGGCACGAATTTCGGCACGATGAAAAGCGAAATGCCCTTCGTTCCCGGAGGCGCGTCGGGCAGCCGGGCAAGCACGAGGTGCACGATGTTTTCGGCGAGATCGTGCTCGCCGCTCGAAATGAAGATCTTGGTGCCGGTGATCGAGTAGGAGCCTTCGAGCGCAGGCTCGGCTTTCGTGCGCAGAATGCCGAGGTCCGTACCGCAATGGGGCTCGGTCAGGCACATCGTGCCCGTCCAGGTGCCGGCCACCAGCCTCGGCAGATAGACGCGCTGCTGCTCCGGCGTGCCGTGCTCCCGCAAACATTCGTAGGCGCCATGAGAGAGCCCCGGATACATCGTCCAGGCCTGATTGGCCGAGTTGGCCATTTCATACAGCGCGTTATTGACGAATGCGGGCAGGCCCTGGCCGCCGTATTCAGGGTCGCAGCCGAGCGCGGGCCAACCTGCCGCGACGTATTGCGCGTAGGCCTCCTTGAAACCCTTCGGCGTCGTGACGACACCGTCGCCGTGATAGACGCAGCCTTCGCGGTCGCCGGTCTGGTTCAGCGGGAAGAGCACCTCCGAGCAGAATTTGCCGGCCTCCTCGAGCACCTGGTTGATCGTATCGGCATCCAGATCGGCATGTTTCGGCATGCCTTTCAGTTCGGCTTCGACATCGAGCAGCTCGTGCATGACGAACTGCATGTCCCGCAACGGCGCGGCGTACTGACCCATGACTCCCCTCCCAAGATATGCAGCGACCAGCTCGGCCGTCGCGCGGGCGGGTATCGATGGCCCGCGCGCCCGCTAACGGCTTTCGCTCTGACTTTGATACAAGACGATCGTCTTTTCCAACGCGGCCCACGTCAGTCGCACCGCATCCGGCAGGTGCAGAAAGCGTGCATCATGATGCAGACCGAGCGTGAAGCTATACAGTTCGAAAAGCATCAGATTCGGATCGGTATCCGGACGCAAATGCCCCTCCGCCAACGCCTGCGAAATCGCGCGCAGCAATGCCGCACGCCAGGTCGACACACTCGCGACGAGCTCTTCGCGGACCGGATTGTCGCCGCGATCGTCGTACTCGACCGCGCCGCTGATATAGATGCATCCCGTCGTCACTTCCTGGATGCGCTTCTCGATCCAGCGGCTCAGCATTGCACGCAAACGCGGCAACCCGCGCGGCTCACGCAGGCTCGGGAAGAACACTTCTTCCTCGAAGCGGCGGTGGTACTCGCGCACCACTTCCACCTGCAAATCCTCGCGCGAGCCAAAGTGCGCGAACACGCCGCTCTTGCTCATCTGCATACGCTCGGCCAAAAGCCCGATCGTCAGACCCTCGAGCCCATCGCGGCTCGCCAGGTCAAGCGCAGCATCGAGAATCGCGGCGCGCGTCTGTTCACCTTTTCGCATGGCCAAATACCGTTCTTATAGGATTCCATCCAAAAACGAACGGCCGTACTATTATTGAGCGCAGCCGTCGTCGAAACAAGGACTTTATTAGAAAACCCGATCTAACCGGGCACAGTTTCGATGATCGGAGTATTGCCGCATTCGCCGGTATCGGGATAGAGGGCTTTCGCGGATTGCCCTCAGTCGTAGCCGCCGATCGTGAGCAGTTTCATCGCCATTCGGTAGACCACATAGGCCACCCGGTTCACGACCCGCTCGTACCAGGGGCGGGCCGCATAGCGGACGGCGTCGATCGGTCTCCCGTCGTCGAAGGCGGCGAGAATCGCGCGGCGCAAAAGACCGATTTCGTCGTGCTCGACGAGCACGACATTCGCTTCATTGTTGAGCACCAGGCTGAGCGCATCGAGATTGGACGAACCGATCGTCGCCCAGCTCGAATCGATGACCGCCACCTTGGCATGCAGCATCGTCTTTTCATACTCCCCGATACGCACGCCCGCCATCAACAATGTTCGATAGAGGTAGCGCACGGCATGATCGAGTACGACGAATTCCTTTCTGCCGACGAGCAGGCGCACATCCACGCCGCGCCTTGCCGCGCGCACGAGCGCGCGACGCATTCGGCGTCCCGGCATGAAGTAGGGGTTGGCGACGAGGATTTCGCGGCGCGCGCGGCCGATCGCCACGAGGTAGGCCTTTTCGATCGCGCGGCGGTTCACGAGATTGTCGCGCGCGATGAATGCGACAGCTGGCTCGCCGGCCGTCAAAGGCGCGGCGCGCCGCGCACGCACGCCGGGGGCTGACGAAATACCCCGCATGCCCGCGCGCAGCGCGTCGAGCGGATTCGGCCGATGGCCGATCTCCAGACGGCGCCATTGAATGTCGAACGCCGCTCGTACCTGCGCAACGACGGGCCCGTTCAATTCCACGGCAAAATCCCAACGCGGGAACGGCAGGCGCAAAGCGCCGGCATCGTAATCGTCGACGATATTGATGCCGCCGCAAAACGCGGCGATTCCGTCGACGAAAGCGATCTTCCGATGCGTGCGCGAAAAGCCGAACCGGCCGAACAGGTGCGGATTGTAGATGCGGTGTTCGACGCCGGCTTCACGCCACGCGTCGAAGAGCGGAAGCCGGCCCGTGCCGATGCCGTCGGTGATCACGCGCACGCGCACGCCGCGCGCGGCCGCGCGCGTCAGCGCCTCCGATACCGGACGGCCGGCTGCATCGTCGCAATAGATATACGTTTCGAGCGCCACGTCGTGCTGCGCCGCGTCGATGCGGGCAACGAGCGCCGCGAAGTAGGTATCGCCGGTGCCGAAAAGCCGCACGCGATTGCCGGGGGTGAAGGCAAGGCGGATCGAACGACGCCGCGATACCAGCGCCGCGCCGAAGCGCGCCAACCGGCGCGCGCCGTGACGGCTCATTCGCCGCGCGCTCGCAAGCGACGCGACAACTGCAGGATCGCGTCGCGGTTGGACGACGAAAAGCACCGGGCCGCCGCTTGCTCGTAGGGCAGCCAGAGGTAAGCGGTATGCTCGCGCGGTGCGAGCTGCACCTCGAGCCGCCGCGGCACTTCGAGCCCGAACCAGTGCTCCAGGTTGCGAGTGACGCCCTCGGCATAGCGATGGCGCCAGACCGGGTAGATGTCGTACTCGATGTGCTGGCCCCAATCGACGAGCGCGCTCACCGGCACGTCGGCACTGCCGATGGCGATGCCCGTTTCCTCCGCCACCTCGCGCATCGCGGTCTGCGCCAGCGGTTCGTCGAGGCTGTCCTTCGATCCGGTCACGGATTGCCAGAACCCAGGCCGGTCGGCGCGCTCGATGACGAGCACGTCGAGCTCCGGCGTGTAAATGACGACGAGAACGGACTCCGGGATCTTCGGCGGTTTTTGCATGGCTTTGACAAAAGGCGCCGAAGCGCCTTTTCCGATGATCCGCGCGGCACGCCGCGCGAGAGCAACAGCTTACGCCTTCGGCTGCTCGGGCTGGCGCAGTCGGATGTGCAGCTCGCGCAGTTGGCGCTCGTCGACGGGGCTCGGCGCTTGCGTCAGCAGACATTGCGCACGCTGCGTCTTCGGGAACGCAATGACATCGCGAATCGAATCGGCACCCGCCATCATCGTCACGATGCGGTCGAGCCCGAACGCAATCCCGCCATGCGGCGGCGCGCCGTACTGCAGCGCGTCGAGCAGGAAGCCGAACTTCGCACGCGCCTCGTCCGGACCGATCTTCAGCGCGCGGAAGACCTTGCTTTGCACCTCTTCGCGATGGATCCGCACGGACCCGCCGCCGATCTCCCAGCCGTTGAGCACCATATCGTAAGCTTTGGCGAGGCAACGGCCCGGGTCCGTCTCGAGATACTCGAGGTGCTCATCCTTCGGGCTCGTGAACGGATGGTGAGCGGCGACGTGGCGCGCCTCTTCCTCGTCGTATTCGAACATCGGGAAATCGACGACCCACAGCGGCTTCCAGCCTTGCTCGACGAGGCCGTTCGCCTTGCCGAATTCCGAATGGCCGATCTTCAGACGCAATGCGCCGAGGCTGTCGTTGACCACCTTCGCGCGATCGGCGGCAAAGAAAACGATGTCGCCGTCCTGTGCGCCGGTGCGCTCGAGGATCGCCGCAATCGCCGCATCGTGCAGGTTCTTGACGATCGGGCTTTGCAGACCGTCGCGCCCCTTCGCGGCATCGTTGACCTTGATCCAGGCGAGGCCTTTCGCGCCGTAAATGCGCACGAACTCCGTATACCCGTCGATGTCGCCGCGCGAGAGCTCGCTGCCCTTGGGCACGCGCAGCGCCGCGACACGGCCGTCCTTCGTATTGGCAGGTGCGCTGAATACCTTGAACTCGACGTCCTTCATGGCATCGGTCAGCTCGGTGAACTCGAGCTTCACCCGCAGGTCGGGCTTGTCCGAACCGAAACGCGCCATCGCTTCGGCGTACTGCATGACCGGGAACGGATCGTCGAGCGTGACATCGATCGTTTCCTTGAACACGTGCCGGATCATCTTTTCGAAAAGATCGCGGATTTCCTGTTCCGAGAGGAACGACGTTTCGCAGTCGATCTGCGTGAATTCGGGCTGACGGTCGGCCCGCAGGTCCTCGTCGCGGAAGCACTTGACGATCTGATAGTAGCGATCGAAGTTCGCCACCATCAAAAGCTGCTTGAAAAGCTGGGGCGACTGCGGCAGCGCGAAGAACTGCCCGGCGTTCACACGCGACGGCACGAGGTAGTCGCGCGCGCCTTCGGGCGTGCTCTTCGTGAGCATCGGCGTTTCGATATCGATGAAGCCTTGCGCGTCGAGGTACTTGCGCACTTCGATCGCCACGCGGTAACGCAAACGCAGGTTGTGCTGCATTTGCGGACGGCGCAGATCGAGCACACGGTGCGTCAGGCGCGTGGTTTCCGAGAGATTGTCGTCGTCGAGCTGGAACGGCGGCGTGACCGATGCGTTGAGCACGGTGAGCTCATGGCAGAGCACTTCGATCTTGCCGCTCTGCAGGCCCGCGTTAATCGTTCCCTCGGGGCGGTTGCGCACGACGCCGACAACGCGCACGCAGAACTCGTTGCGCACCCCCTCGGCGGCTTTGAACATGTCGGCACGATCGGGATCGCAAACGACCTGGACCAGGCCTTCGCGGTCGCGCAGGTCGATGAAAATGACGCCGCCGTGGTCGCGCCGGCGATGCACCCACCCGCAGAGCGCAACGGTTTGACCCAGCAGGTGTTCGGTCACCAGACCGCAGTATTCAGATCTCATCGACATGGTGTTCGTCTATCGTTTGCATGATTGAGCGATGAACGCTACGCGTTTCGCCCGGTATTTAAAGAGGCGGTTCGACGGGCCGGCGCGCCACGGCGGCCGCGGGCGGCGCCGCGGGGGCGACCACACCCATCGAGACGATGTACTTGAGCGCCGCATCGACGCTCATATCGAGCTCGATGACTTCGCTTTTCGGCACCATCAGGAAAAAACCGGAGGTGGGGTTGGGCGTTGTCGGCACGTAGACGCTCACGTGCTCGGTGTTCAGGTGGTTGAGGACATCGCCGCCCGGCACACCCGTCAAAAAAGCGATCGTGTAAGAGCCGCGCCGCGGGTATTCGATCAGAAGCGCTTTTCGAAACGCATTGCCGCTGCTCGACAACAGCGTGTCCGAGACCTGTTTCACGCTCGTATACAGCGGGCCCACGATCGGGATGTGACGCACGATGGCGTCCCACCAGGTCACGAGCTTCTGACCGACGAAGTTCTGCGTGAACAGACCGACGATGAAGATGAACGCCAGCGTCAGCAGCGCGCCGATGCCCGGCAGATGGAAGCCGAAGAGCTTTTCGGGCTGCCACGAAGCCGGCAGCAAGAGCAGCGTCTGGTCCATCGTACCGATGATGAGCCCGAGCACCCATAGCGTGATCGCCAGGGGCACGAGAACCAACAGACCGGTCAGGAATACGGATTTGAACGTCGTGTTTTTCATGTATACCGTCAGAAAACCGCGGAAAAGGTTCGGCGCGGCGTCCGAAAGCGCATTCGAGGACGGCCAGCCTCGAGCGCGCCGGAAGCCGCCCGGCTGCCTGCCCGGTCACCGATCGGCGCGATGCAGCGGATCAGGCGTCCGTCGTGCTGGGGGCCGTCGTACCGGAGCCGCTCGAGCCGCCCGCGCCGCTCCCGCCCGTCGAAGCCGCGGACGTCGCGGAAGCCGACGAAGCGGTTCCCGTAGCGGTTCCAGAATCACCCGACGCCGTCTTCGATTCGCCGCTGTCTTTCTGGCCATTCGCCGCGGCACCGGCGCCCTTGGAGCCGCCACGGAAATCGGTGACGTACCAACCCGAGCCCTTCAATTGAAAGCCCGCGGCCGTCACTTGCTTCCGAAATGCCTCGCTCTTGCACTCCGGACACTGCGTGAGCGGTGCGTCGCTCATTTTCTGAAGCACGTCTTTTTCGAATCCGCACGATTCGCAGCGATAAGCGTAGATGGGCATGATTCTCTTCCCGGCAATTCCGACAAAACGGTTCGGTGCGTACAAAGCGTTGAATTATAACCGCAACCGGCCCCCGGTCTGATTTCAGGCAGCCGGGGGCCGGGCCGTTCCGAGATGGGGGCGTCGGCGCGAAATTCAAGGCCCCGGAAAGGGCCTCAGCGGCGGCGCCACGTGAGCCAGCGCTCGCGCCCGGCGAAGACGGGTAGGGAGTCGTCGACCGGCGCGTCTTCGACGAGCTCGAACGACGGTGCGAAGAGCGCCTCGAGTTGGGCACGCTCGACACCGAACGGCGGCCCCTTGGGTGTCGAGCCGAGGAAAAAGAAGCCGGCGAGCAAGCCGCCCGGCGCCAGCAGTTGCGCCATGCGTTGGACGTAATCGGCGCGGCGTGCCGGCGGCAGCGCGCAGAAAAACGCCCGCTCGTAGATCCACCCCGGCTCGAACGGCGGCATGTAGCTGAAAAAATCGGCCTGCTCGACCAGCGCGCCGAATTCTCCGAGCTGCGCACGGGCGGCCGCCACCGCATCGGCCGAAAAATCGATGGCGCGCACGGTCCAGCCGGCTCGAGCGAGCGCGAGTGCCTCATACGCGCTACCGCAACCCGGGATCAAGACGGGGCGCCGTTCGGTGCGCGCCATGAAAGCGAGAAACGCATGCTGCACCCCCGCCTGATCCCAGGGCGTGAAGCCCTTGCGAAAACGCTCGTCCCAGAAGTGGGCCGAGCCGGGATCGCGGGAATCGAAGGTCGGCTCGCTGCCGGGCTGCGTCGAATCGCTCATAGAGAGGCTCCGGTCTCACCCACCGTATGCCAGCACGAGCCAGAACCGCGCAGCCACCGCGCCGACGCCCATTGCCACGCCGAACAGTATCAGCGCCTGCAACAGCCGATTCGTACGGCGCTGTTCGACGAGCAGCATCTGAATCACCGTGTCCTGCGCCCCGCGCGCGCCATCGTGGCGGCCGGCCAGCACGTTGTGCACGAGGCGCGGCAACTGCGGCAGCGTCTTGCTCCACTGCGGCGCTTCGACGCGCAGCCGGTCCAGCCAGCCCCGTATGCCGATCTGTTCGTTCATCCAGCGTTCGAGGTAAGGCTTCGCCGTCTTCCACAGATCGAGCTCCGGATCGAGCGAGCGGCCGAGTCCCTCGACATTGAGCATCGTCTTTTGCAACAACACGAGCTGCGGCTGAATCTCGACATTGAAGCGCCGCGAGGTCGAAAACAGCCTGAGCAACACCTGCCCGAGCGAGATGTCTTTCAGGGCCCGGTCGAAATAGGGCTCGCACACGGCGCGAATCGCACTTTCGAGTTCTTCGACGCGAGTGGTGGGCGGAACCCAGCCCGATTCCAGATGAAGCGTCGCCACGCGGTGATAGTCGCGTTTGAAAAACGCCAGGAAGTTTTGCGCCAGATAGTTTTTGTCGAAGTCCGACAGCGCGCCGATGATGCCGAAATCGAGCGCGATATAGCGCCCGAAATGTGCTGGATCGAGGCTGACCTGAATGTTGCCCGGGTGCATATCGGCATGAAAAAAGCCGTCGCGGAAAACTTGTGTGAAGAAAATCTCCACACCTTCGCGCGCGAGCTTTGGAATATCCACGCCCGCCTCGCGCAGCGTCTCGACCTGGCTGATGGGAACGCCGACCATGCGCTCCATGACGAGCACGTTCTGCGTACAGAACTCCCAGTACATCTCCGGGACGAGCAACAGATCGAGCCCGATGAAGTTGCGGCGCAACTGGCTGCCGTTGGCGGCCTCGCGCATCAAGTCGAGTTCGTCGTGGAGGTATTTGTCGAATTCGGCGACGACTTCGCGTGGTTTGAGGCGCTTGCCGTCGGCCCATAGCCGCTCCGCCCAGACCGCGATGTCGCGCAAAAGCGCCAGATCGGAATCGATGACGGGCAGCATGTTCGGCCGCAGCACCTTGATGGCGACGGGCTTGCCGGCATGCTGCCCCGCCTTGACCTTCGCGAAGTGCACTTGCGCGATCGATGCGCTCGCCACCGGCACGCGCTCGAATTCGTCGAACAGCGCGTCGACCTTGGCGCCGAGCGATTTTTCGATGATATCGATGGCGACATCCGAATCGAATGGTGGCACCTGATCCTGCAGCTTCGCGAGCTCGATCGCCACGTCGAGCGAAAGCAGATCTCGCCGAGTCGACAGCACTTGACCGAACTTGACGAAAATCGGTCCCAGGCTCTCCAGCGCAAGTCTTAGCCGCACCGCCGGCGGCGACTTGAAGCGACGCCCAATCGTGCCGATGCGCAGCAGGAACCGCACGCGGCGGTCGTTGATGCGGGCCAGCATCATTTCGTCGAGGCCGAACCGGATGACCGTATAGACGATCTTGATAAAGCGCAGAAAACGCATGGAAAAGTCCGTGGCCTCGCTAGCGGGTGCCGCGCGAAATCGAAGCGCCGCCGGCGCCGGCTTGGGCCTCGATGCGCTCGATACGCTTTTCCACGCGCGCAAGGGCATCGCGCGCCCGCGCGAGCTCGCTGTTGAAACTTTCGAGCAACGTGCGCCGCACGAGTTGGGGGTTCTCGTCGAGCAAATACTCGGCCGCCGCGTCGCGCAAATTGCGTCCCGCACGCAGCGCCCGCTCGCCGGCCGTGCGCACGAGCGCCGACATCCGGTAAGCACTGGCGTCTCCGATCAGCCGCGCGAGATCCTCTTCCGGCTCCCAGCGCAAGTGCTCGGCCAGTTTGCCGAGCTGCGTCGCGAATTCGGCGTCGCCTTCGATCCTTACATGTTTCATGACCGCAGCCTGCCCACCCTGCACGAATGCCGATACCGCTTCGGCCGGCACCGCGATGGAGACATCGGGCAGCGGGCCCTCATGCTCGTCGAGCGCATTGAGATAGCCCTCGGGCTGCACCGCCAACGTGATGGAAAGCGAAGAGAAGACGAGACGTGCCGTTTTCCCGGAATATGGCACGAGCCGCTCTCGCGCCCAGGCTTCGCGGGCAAGCAGGTGATTGACGGCTGCGGCAAAGGGCTTGGCGGCAAGGATCATCGGGCTCGACATGGCTCGGGACCGCAGTAACAGCTAAAGCAGCAACTGCGGTCGACAAAAAAGCCCGCGCGAGGCGGCTGCCTGCGCGGGCCACTATTGTAACGTCGGTTCGCGCACGGCCGCCGCCGCATCGCGCGCCATGGTGCGGCCGCGACGCCGCACCCGAACCACGCACAGCACTCAGTGCTGCGCGATTTGCTGGATGCCGGCCAGCAGCCAGCCCTCGCCCGTGCGGGCCGCCTTGGAGAGATTCCAGACCTCGACGAACGGCCCGGCCGACTCACCGGCCGACTCGCGAATCAAGCCGCTGAACCTCACGCTCGCCAGATATTCGCTGCCGCGATCTTCGACGCCGATGAGCTCGGCGTTGAGCTGCACGACGTCGGTCTGATCGCGTTCGCGGCCCCGCGCATCGATATCGACCTTCAGTTCAGCGAACATTTCGGGGGTCGTGAATTCGCGAATGTCGGCGAGATTGCCCTCGTCCCACGCCGCCTGCAACCGAACGAAGTTGACCTTCGCGTGGCGCAGGAAGGTTTCGGTGTCGAAACCGGCTGGCAGCGCCGCGCCTGACGCAGCGCCCATCGCGGCGCCCGGCATCGCTCCGCTCGAAGCGGCCGGCTCGGCCGTCTGCATACGCGACACCCCGAAGTCCCGCATCGGCGCGCCACCGGCCCCCGCCGCTGCGGCACCATAAGCCGGCACCGGCTCCCGACGACGCGACATGAATTTACGCACGAGCCAGATGCCCGCCATCGCCAACAACGCGATCACGATGACGTTTGCCATCATGCTGGCAAACGCGCCGCCGAGCCCGAAGTGCGAAAGCAACGCCGCGATGCCGAGGCCGGCGGCCAACCCGGCGATGGGGCCGAGCCAGCGCGAACGCGCGGGCGGCTGCGCCGGGCTCGACGGCGTGCGCGCGGCGGCGGCCGGTTGCGCCGACTGCAGCGAGTTCTGCTGCGTCGACGACTGCGACTGCGACTGCGTGGCCGTGGACGGTGCCGTTTGCGTGGTCTGGGCCTGGCGCCCGAACGTGCGTCCGCCCCCCAACCGCTTCGCTTCTGCATCGAGCGAAGCAACGGTGGTCACCGCAAGCACCGCGACCAGCGCAACGGAGCCGATCCGCCTCGCAAGGGGCTTAGAAAGGTTTTTGGAAGCAACAGGAAGGGGATCGGACATCTCGAAATTCCTCACGAAAAACAAGCGGTTAGCGGCGCTAATATTTAGTCGCCACGTGCAAGGCTACCACGCCAGCTGACAAATTGTAATATTTGACGGCGTCGAGGCCTGCTTGTTCCATCATTGTTTTCAGTGTTTCCTGATCCGGGTGCATGCGGATCGATTCAGCCAAGTAGCGGTAGCTTTCAGCATCGCGCGCGAATTTGTTGCCGAGCCAGGGCAAGACCTTGAACGAATACAGGTCGTACGCTTTTTTCAGCGGCTCCCAAACTTTCGAAAACTCGAGCACGAGCAGCCGCCCGCCCGGCTTCAGCACGCGCCGCATCTCGGCAAGCGCGACTTCCTTGCGCGTCATGTTGCGCAGCCCGAAAGCGACCGTGACTACGTCGAAGTAATTGTCGGGAAACGGAATCTTCTCCGCGTCGCACAGCAGGGCCGGCGTGATGACACCTTCATCGAGGAGCCGGTCCCGCCCCACCCGCAACATCGATTCGTTGATGTCGGTATGCCACACTTCGCCCGTCGGACCGGCCCGCTTCGCGAATGCCTTGGACAGATCGCCCGTGCCGCCCGCGATATCGAGCACTTTCGCGCCCGGACGCACGTTCGCCTGCGCGATGGTGAACTGCTTCCAGACCCGGTGCAGCCCCCCGGACATCAGGTCGTTCATCAAGTCGTAATTCGACGCGACGGAGTGGAACACGCCCGCGACCTTCCTGGCCTTGTCCCGCTCGTCGACCGTTTCGAAGCCGAAGTGGGTCTTGCTCATCGCGAATATCCTCCGCTTTTTATTCAATGGTTTCAGTGGCAATGGCCGTGCGGCGCACCGGAAGCGCCGGGCTCGCTCATCGGCGCATCGCGGTCCACTCCTGCCGCGGCGAGCTTGCCCAGGTATTCGCTCCAGTATGCGTCCTGGCGAGTGGCCAGATCGTGGAGCAAGTCCCATGAGTAAAGACCCGTGGAGTGCCCATCCGAGAATGTCGGCTGCAGTGCGTAGTTGCCGACCGGCGCGATCGAAACGATCGTCACGTCGCGCTTGCCGGTCTGGAGCGTTTCCTGGCCCGGCCCGTGCCCGCGCACCTCGGCTGACGGCGAATAGACGCGTAGCAGCTCGAACGGGACCCGGTAGCTCTGCCCGTCCGCATATTGCAATTCCAGTACACGCGATTTCGCATGGACGACGACGCCGGTCGGAACCGGGGTATCGGGAGTGAGTCCGCTCATGACTGCCTCGATATTCGTTGTGTTCAGTGCCGCCGGCACCCGCAGCGCGCCCCGAACCGCAGGTATCAGGCAAACGCCTGCACGACCTCGCGGCGCACCGCATCGCCCAGCAGCGTGGCCTGTGCGCGGCGCGATGCGAGCAGCGCCTCGGACACGGTGCGCTGCCGCGGCGCCCAGATCGGCAAGGGGAAATGCGCGTCGTTCGTGAAACGCGGGATCGCGTGCCAATGCAGGTGGGGCACCTGGTTGCCAAGGCTTGCGAGATTGACCTTGGCCGGCTGCATGACTGTGCGCAATGCTCGTTCGACAGCATAGACCACGCGCATCAAACGCTCGCGGTGAGCGGCGGAAAGATCGGAGAATTCGGCGACATGCGCATTCCAAATCACCCGGCAAAAGCCCGGATAGTCGATCTCGTCGGTCAGCACGACGCGCATGGCGTCATCCTGCCAAAGCACCGTTCCCCCTTCCTCACGGCAAAATACGCAGTCCATGGTCGTCCTTTCGCGTCGTTGCGGCCCGATCGTCACCGATCGAGCCGGCGATGGCCGCTATTACACCAGCACGCGCTCGATCCCGCCATCGTTGGCCTGGCGCACGTAGTTCACCATCCAGTCCTCGCCGAGCGTGCGCCGCGCGATTTCGACGACGATGTAGTCAGCCTCGATGTCGGCATCCTCGTTGTAGCGCTTCAGCCCTTGCAGGCAGGAAGGACAGCTCGTGAGAATCTTGACGTTGGTTTCGCCGTTCGCAGCGGCCCCGGCGTTCGCATCGACGATCGGCAGCGCGCGCAATTTGGCCGCACCCTTTCTGATCTCCTCTTCCTTGCGAAAGCGCACTTGCGTGGAGATGTCGGGGCGGCTCACGGCGAACGTGCCCGATTCGCCGCAGCAGCGGTCGTTCTTCTCGATTTTGTACCCGTCCTTCTCGGCGCCCATCAGCTCGTTGACGAGCTTGACCGGATCCATCGTCTTGATCGGCGTATGGCAGGGATCGTGGTACATGTACCGCGTGCCCTTCACGCCGTCGAGCTTCATGCCCTTTTCCAATAGGAATTCGTGGATGTCGATGATCCGGCAGCCCGGGAAGATCTTCTCGAATTCATAGCCGGCCAGTTGGTCGTAGCAGGTGCCGCACGAGACGACCACGGTCTTGATGTCGAGATAGTTCAATGTGTTCGCCACCCGGTGAAACAGCACGCGGTTGTCGGTCACGATCTTCTCGGCCTTGTCGTACTGCCCAGCACCGCGCTGCGGATAACCGCAGCATAGATAGCCTGGCGGCAGCACCGTCTGCACGCCCGCCTCCCACAGCATCGCCTGCGTCGCGAGGCCGACTTGCGAGAACAGGCGCTCGGAGCCGCAGCCCGGGAAGTAGAACACCGCTTCCGAATCGACCGTCGTCGTCTTCGGATTGCGAATGATCGGCACGATCTTGTTGTCTTCGATGTCGAGCAGCGCGCGCGCCGTCTTCTTCGGCAGATCGCCCGGCATCTTCTTGTTGATGAAATGGATCACCTGCTCGACGACAGGCGGCTTGCCCGTCGTCGCCGGCGGATGCGCGGTCTGTTTTCTCGCGAACTGCTTGAGCAGGTCGTTGCCGAGCCGCTGCGCCTTGTAGCCGACGCCCATCATCGCCGTGCGCGCCAGATTGATCGTGCGCGGGTTCGTCGCGTTCAGGAAGAACATGCCCGCGGTCGTGCCCGGGTTGAACTTCTTCTTGCCCATCTTGCGTAGAAGGTTGCGCATGTTCATCGACACGTCGCCGAAGTCGATCTTCACCGGACACGGCGTCACGCACTTGTGGCAGACGGTGCAATGGTCCGCGACATCGTTGAACTCGTCCCAATGCTTGATCGACACGCCGCGACGCGTCTGCTCTTCGTAGAGAAACGCCTCGATCAGCAGCGACGTCGCGAGAATCTTGTTGCGCGGGCTGTAGAGCAGGTTTGCCCGCGGCACGTGGGTCGCGCACACCGGCTTGCACTTGCCGCAGCGCAGACAGTCCTTCACGGAATCGGCGATCGCGCCGATGTCGGACTGCTGCATGATGAGCGACTCGTAACCCATGAGGCCGAAGCTCGGCGTGTAGGCGTTGCGCAAGTCCGCCCCAGGCAGCAGCTTGCCTTTGTTGAAACGGCCTTGCGGGTCGATCCGCTCCTTGTAGGCGCGGAATTCGGCAATCTCGTCATCGGTCAGGAATTCGAGCTTGGTGATGCCGATGCCGTGTTCGCCCGAAATCACGCCGTCGAGCGAGCGCGCGAGCTTCATGATGCGCTCGACCGCCGCGTGCGCATCCTGCAGCATCGCGTAGTTGTCCGAGTTCACCGGAATATTCGTATGCACGTTGCCATCGCCGGCGTGCATATGGAGCGCGACGAAGACACGGCCGCGCAGCACCTGCTTATGGATGGCCTGCGCCTCTTCGAGGATCGGCTTGAACTCTCCGCCGTTGAAGATCTGCCTCAGCTCGGCGCGGATTTCCTGCTTCCACGACACGCGCACCGTGCGATCCTGCGTCACGTCAAAGACCGTTGCATCGGGCTGGCCATCGACGCGGTCGGCGAACTTCTCGGCAAGCCCCTCGTAGCCTAGCTGCACGAGCGTATGCTGCGCCTCGCGAAGCGGCATATCGAGGTTCTCGCGCAGGAAGACCCAGCGCGCACGCACATGCGCGAGCAATGCCAGCGCCTGCTGGACACGGTCTTCGAGCAACTCCGCGCTCGGAATCTCGTTGGCATCGTCGCTTTTGCCGAGCGGCAGCTTTCCGGCCTTGAAAAACGCTTCGAGCGCATCGACGAGCTGCAGCTTGTTCTTGATCGACAGCTCGATGTTGATCCGCTCGATGCCGTCCGTGTATTCGCCCATGCGATCGAGCGGGATCACCACGTCTTCGTTGATCTTGAACGCGTTCGTATGCTTGGCGATCGCCGCCGTGCGGCTGCGGTCGAGCCAAAAACGCTTGCGCGCCTCGGCGCTCACGGCCACGAACCCCTCGCCGCTCTTGCCGTTGGCCATGCGCACCACTTCGGAGGTGGCCGAGGCCACGGCGTCGGCATCGTCACCGACGATGTCGCCGATCAATACCATCTTCGGGAACGCATTGCGCTTCGATTTGGTCGCGTAACCGACCGCGCGCAAATAGCGTTCGTCCAGATGCTCGAGCCCCGCCAGGATCGCGCCGCCGCGCTTCGCCGTCTCGAACAGATAGTTCTTGATTTCGACGATGCTCGGTATCGCCTCACGCGCCTGGCCGAAAAATTCGAGGCAGACCGTGCGCGTGTGCGCGGGCATCTTGTGCAGCACCCAGCGCGCCGACGTGATGAGGCCGTCGCAACCCTCCTTTTGCACGCCGGGCAACCCGGACAGGAACTTATCGGTGACGTCCTTGCCGAGCCCTTCCTTGCGAAAGCGTCGGCCTTCGATCGCCAACGTTTCCGTACGCAAAAAGCGCTCGCCCGGAGCGTGCTCGCCGTCGAACCACTTCAGCTCGAAGCGCGCCATGTCGGCATCGTGGATCTTGCCGAGGTTGTGGCCGAGCCGCGTCACTTCGAGCCAGTTGCCCTCCGGATCGACCATGCGCCACCAGGCGAGATTGTCGAGCGCGGTGCCCCAGAGCACGGCCTTCTTGCCGCCCGCATTCATCGCGATGTTGCCGCCGATGCAGGAGGCGTCGAGCGAAGTCGGATCCACCGCGAAAACATAGCCGCCGGCCTCGGCCGCTTCCGTGACGCGACGCGTGACGACGCCCGCGCCCGAGAAGATGGTCGGCACCTTGAGTGCGAGCCCGGGGAGTTCCGTGAGCTCGATTGCGCCCAGCTGCTCGAGCTTTTCCGTATTGATGACGGCCGCAAACGGCGTGAGGGGCACGGCTCCGCCCGTATAGCCGGTGCCGCCGCCGCGCGGGATCACCGTCAGGCCCAGTTCGAAGCACGCCTTCACGAGACGCGCGATTTCCTGCTCGGTGTCCGGCGTGAGCACGACGAACGGATATTCGACGCGCCAGTCGGTCGCATCGGTCACGTGCGAGACACGCGACAAGCCGTCGAAGCGGATGTTGTCTTTCTGCGTGCAGCGTCCGAGCACCTTCAGCGCACGGCGGCGCAACTCGGCGAGCGCCGCGAATTCGCCGGCAAACGCGTCCACCGCGCGGCGCGCGGCAGCGACCAATGTTTCCACGCGCGCGGCCCGCTCGCGTCCCGCGTCGTCGCGATGCTCGGCGAGATCGGCGTGCCGCCGCTTCTCGATTTCATTGAGCCGATGCTCGAGCGCCTCGATGAGCAGCGTGCGGCGCCTCGGATTGTCGAGCAGATCGTCTTGCAGATACGGATTGCGGCGCACGACCCAGATGTCGCCCAGCACTTCGTAGAGCATGCGGGCCGAGCGGCCGGTGCGGCGCTCGTTGCGCAGCTCGTCGAGGATGCTCCAGGCTTCGGTGCCAAGCAGCCGGATGACGATTTCGCGATCGGAAAACGACGTGTAGTTGTAGGGAATCTCGCGCAGCCGCGGTTCGGGATCGGCGGCCAATGCGGCGGGGGCGCCGTGCGGGTCGAATACTTGTGGTGCGTTCATGGTCGGACGGATCGATGGGCCGGCTTGCGCATCGGATCGATTACGCAAACGGCGGCGCGCGTCACGCGCAATGTTTGGAAACTGGGCTTCAAGGCGGTTGGCCGCCGCTCGATGCGGCGCCGGCAAGCCTTCACGGGCAGAGGCTCATGCGTGACGCGATCGCGCGTGACGGACATACTTCTCCGCCGCGGGACGCGCTTCTCGCGGAGCGGGGATCAAGTGGGCGGTCCGAGGCTGCCAGCGCATTTTCCGGTCCTGGTCTCAAACTAGGATTCTACCGCATGAAACGGGCCGCTGCTCGTGTCGGCCGGCGCCGCCGGGCGCCGCGCCACGCATTGCTCGACCGACCGGACGGCCGGCAGATGACGGGGCGCCGAGAGCCGAAAACACCGCCGTTGGCGCTATCATTGACTATTTCCGCCTCTGCCGGCACTGCAAGCGCTTTGCGCGCACCGTCCCATGACCTCCTCGTCCCACGATTACCTCAAAAAAATCCTCACGGCCCGCGTCTACGACGTTGCGCGCGAAACGGAACTCGAACCCGCGCGCAATCTCTCGGCGCGCTTGGCGAACCGCGTCTATCTGAAGCGCGAGGACAACCAGCCGGTCTTTTCGTTCAAGCTGCGCGGCGCCTACAACAAGATGGTCCATATTCCGACCGACGCGATCGCGCGCGGCGTCATTACGGCCTCGGCCGGCAACCATGCGCAAGGCGTGGCCTACTCGGCCGCGCGCCTCGGCGTGAAGGCCGTCATCGTCGTGCCGGTGACGACGCCGCAGGTGAAGGTCGACGCGGTCCGCGCCCACGGGGGCCCGACCGTCGAGGTGGTGCAAACCGGCGAATCGTATAGCGATGCCTACGCGCATGCGCTCGAGCTGCAGGAAGCGCGCGGACTGACGTTCGTCCATCCGTTCGACGACCCGTATGTGATCGCAGGCCAGGGCACGATCGCGATGGAAATCCTGAGCCAGCACCAGGCACCCATTCATGCGATTTTCGTGCCGATCGGCGGCGGCGGCCTCGCGGCCGGTGTGGCGGCCTATGTCAAAGCCGTACGCCCCGAAATCAAGGTGATCGGCGTGCAGACCGAGGATTCGTGCGCCATGGCGCAGTCGATCAAGGCGTCCGAGCGCGTCACGCTCGCCGAAGTCGGGCTCTTTTCGGACGGCACCGCCGTCAAGCTCGTCGGAACGGAGACGTTCCGGATGTGCCGCGAGTATCTCGACGACGTTCTCATCGTGAACACCGACGCGCTTTGCGCCGCCATCAAAGACGTCTTCCAGGATACCCGCAGCCTGCTCGAGCCGGCTGGCGCGCTCGCCGTTGCCGGCGCCAAGCAATATGCCGAGCGCACCGGCATCGAAAACGAAACGCTCGTCGCCGTCACGTCGGGCGCGAACATGAACTTCGACCGTATGCGTTTCGTCGCCGAGCGTGCCGAAGTCGGCGAGGCGCGCGAAGCCGTCTTCGCCGTCACGATTCCCGAAGAACGCGGCAGCTTCAAGCGCTTTTGCGAACTCGTCGGCGAGCGCAGCGTCACCGAATTCAACTACCGCATCGCCGACGCGAGCGCAGCTCATATCTTCGTCGGCGTGCAAATCAAGAGCCGCGACGAATCGGCCGCCATTGCACGCGCGTTCGAGGCGCACGGCTTCGCCACCGTCGACCTGACCAGCGACGAGCTCTCGAAGCAGCACATCCGCTATATGGTGGGTGGGCGCTCGCCGCTCGCGCACGACGAGCGCCTCTTTCGCTTCGAGTTCCCGGAGCGCCCGGGCGCATTGATGCGTTTTTTGTCGTCGATGGCGCCGGACTGGAACATCAGCCTTTTCCACTACCGGAACCAGGGCGCGGACTACAGCTCGATCCTGGTCGGCATCCAGGTACCCGTTGCGGACAACGAGGCGTTCGTGCGCTTTTTGTCGACGCTCGGGTATCCGTATTGGGACGAGAGTAGCAACCCCGTTTATCGCCTGTTTCTGGCCTGAGCGCGCTTTCGCGTGCCGGGCACCGCGTATCGAGCATCGTCATGACTCCCGACCAATCGCCGCTGGGCAAACCGGCCGCCTATACCGAACAATACGATTCGTCGCTGTTGTTTCCGATCGCTCGCGCGCTCGCGCGCGAGGCGATCGGCATCGGCGCGCAGTTGCCGTTTTTCGGCACGGACATCTGGAACGCGTACGAGCTTTCGTGGCTCAACGCGCGCGGCAAGCCGCAGATCGCCATCGCGACGTTCCTCGTGCCGGCCGAATCGCCGAACATCGTCGAATCGAAGTCGTTCAAGCTCTATCTGGGATCGTTCGCGCAAACCCGCATCGAGTCCGCCGATGCGCTGCGCGACATGCTCAAGCGCGACGTTTCGGCGGCCTGCGGCGCGAGCGTGTCCGTGCGTCTCGCCACACCGGCGGAGTTCCACAAACTCGCGATGGACGAACTCGAGGGGCTCTCGCTGGACAGGCTCGATCTCGAAGCCGACGTCTATCATCCCGAGCCCGCGCTGCTGACGGCGGCGCATGGCGAAGCGCCGGTCGAAGAGACGCTCGTCTCGAATCTGCTGAAATCGAATTGCCCCGTCACGGGCCAGCCGGACTGGGGCAGCCTCCAGATTCATTACGTCGGACCTCAGATCGATCACGCCGGGCTCTTGCGCTACATCATCTCGTATCGCAATCACACGGGGTTTCACGAGCAGTGCGTCGAGCGCATCTTCGTCGACATCGTGCGCGAATGCCGGCCCGTCAAGCTCGCCGTCTATGCGCGCTACACGCGCCGCGGCGGGCTCGACATCAATCCGTTTCGCACCAACTACAACCAGCCGATGCCGGACAATGCGCGCACTGCGCGCCAGTGACGCGCGCGGCGCTTGAAAGGCCTGCGGCGCGCGGCGCTTAGAAGGCCTGCGGCGCGTCGTCGCCGGTCGCCCGCGGACCACGTGCGACGAAGCAGCCGGCCCGCTCCCCGGTCGGCTCGCCGCCACGATAGCTCGCAACGCCGTTGACCCAGACGGCATCGATACCGACGGCAGCCTGCTGCGGACGCTCGAACGTCGCCGCATCGAGCACGCGCGCGGGATCGAACAACACGAGATCGGCGTGCGCGCCGCGCCGCACCTCGCCGCGCCCCTCCAGGCCGAAGCGCCGAGCCGGAAGACCGGTCATCTTGCGAACGGCCTCCTCGAGCGGCAGCAGCTGCTCGTCGCGCGCGTAATGGCCGAGCACGCGCGGAAATGCGCCCCATAGACGCGGATGCGGCAGCGGATCGTTCGGCAACCCGTCCGAGCCGATCATCGTCGCGGGATGCGACAGAATCCGGCGTACGTCGTCCTCCGACATGTTGTGATACACGGCGCCCGCCGGTTGCAGGCGCGCAGCCGCTTCCCGTTCGCTGACGCCCCATTCGCGCGCGATTGCCGACACGCGCTTGCCCGCCTGCTCCGGATGCGGCGTCGACCACGTCACCGTGATCTCGATATCGCCCGTCACCTGCGCGAGGTCGAGCGTCGTGGAGCTGCGATCGTAGGGATAGCAGTCGCAACCGATCGACTGCAAGCGCCGTGCGGAGTCGAACGAAGCGAGGACTTCTTTGCTGCGGCCCCAGTTGCGCGGGCCCGCGCATTTCAGGTGCGAGATGACCACCGGCACGCGCGCATGCCGGCCGATGCGGCAGGCTTCGTCGAATGCCTCGAGGATCGCGTCGAACTCGCTGCGCATATGCGTCGTATAGATCGCGCCGGCCGCCGCGAGCGGCTCGGCGAGCGCCATCACCTCTTCGGTCGGGGCCGCATTGGCCGATCCATACGCAAGCCCCGAACTCAGGCCGAGTGCGCCATGCGCAAGCGCTTCTTCGAGCTGCGCGCGCATCGCCGCGAGCTCTTCTTGCGTGGCGGCGCGATCGAGCCGGTCCATGTGATTGTTGCGCAGCGCGGTATGACCGACCAGCGCCGCGACATTGACCGCCGGCCGCGCCGCATCGACGGCGGCGCGGTAGGCCGCGAAACTCGGATAGCAAAAGGCGTCGGCGCCGCCGAGCAGATTCATCGGGTCCGGCGGATCGCCCGCGAGCGTGACGGGCGAAGCGCTGATGCCGCAATTGCCGACGATCACCGTCGTCACGCCCTGCGTCAGCTTGGGCAGCATCTGCGGCGAGCGGATCGCGTGGATGTCGTCGTGCGTGTGCACGTCGATGAAACCGGGCGCCAGTGCGCGCCCTTCGGCCTCGACGAACTCCTCGGCAACCCAGTTCGACAGGTTGCCGATCGCGGCGACGCGGCCGTCGCGCACGGCCACGTCGCGCTCGACGGGCGGGTTGCCGGTGCCGTCGTAAAGCATCGCGCCGAGGATCAGCGTATCTGCGGCTTCTGGATGGGAATGCATGAACGAGCTCCTACGGCGGATGCGGCGCCGGCAGGGACACGGGCGCGCCATGCGCACGATCGTACTCGACCATTACGCCCGATGCACGCAATGCGCCCTTTTCCGCTGGCGGATCGCCGGCCGGCCTCGTACCATCGTCGTCTGAGCGGCGTGCCTCGAGCCATGCCAGCGCCGCGTTCGAACGCTCCACCAGGATCGCCATGAAAATCGCCTACCAAACCGCCACGATCGACCCTTACGGCAAAGGGCTGGGCTCCGTGCCGAGCGCCAGCGTGCCGCTGAACCAGGCCGTCAACCTCGAGTGGAATCTGTTGGCCGAGGACGTGAGCCTGCCCGCGGCGGTGTTGCGCGCCGACCGCATGGAGCACAACCTCAGATGGATGCAGGCCTTCATGGCCGAGTACGGCGTGAAGCTCGCGCCGCACGGCAAAACGACGATGGCGCCGCAGCTCTTTCGCCGCCAGCTCGCGGCGGGCGCCTGGGGCATTACGCTCGCCACCGCGCACCAGACGCGCGCGGCCTATGCGGCCGGTGTGCAGCGCGTGCTGATGGCGAACCAGCTGGTCGGACGACGCAACATGGCCATGATCGCCGAGCTGTTGACCGATCCGGATTTCGAGTTTTTCTGCCTCGTCGATTCAGCTGACGGTGTCGATCAGTTGGGCGCGTTCTTTCGTTCCGTGCGCAAGCCGCTCCCGGTGCTGCTGGAGCTGGGCATACCCCGCGGACGTACGGGCGTGCGTGACGACGCACAGCGCGACGCCGTATTGTCCGCGCTCGAGCGCAACGCCGACACGGTCAAGCTCGCGGGCGTCGAACTCTACGAGGGCATTCTTGCCGACGAGCAGGCCGTGCGCGCGTTCTTGCGCCGAGCGCTCGATACCACCCGCCTGCTCGCGGCGCAAGGACGGTTCGCCCGCACGCCGGCCATTCTCTCGGGCGCGGGCTCCGCATGGTACGACGTCGTGGCCGAAGAATTCGCCCACGAATCGGCCAGCGGGCGCGTCGAAGTGGTGTTGCGCCCCGGCTGCTATCTGACGCACGATGCCGGCGTCTACGCGAAAGCCCAGGCGGGTGTACTCGCGCGCAACCCGATCGCCCGCAAAATGGGGGAAGCGTTGCTGCCCGCGCTGCAACTGTGGGCCTACGTGCAATCGATTCCCGAACCGGATCGCGCGATCGTCGGCTTCGGCAAACGCGATACGGCGTTCGATGCGGGCGCCCCCGTTGCCGCGCGCCACTACCGTCCGGGAACACAGGCGCCGCGCGATATCGCGCCCGAGGAAGGCTTCGAAGTCACGAACATGATGGATCAGCATGCCTACCTGCGCATTGCGCCGGGTACCGACCTCAAAGTGGGCGACATGCTTGCATTCGACATCTCGCATCCGTGCCTGACGTTCGACAAATGGCGGCAAATCCTCGTCGTCGATGCCGACTATCGTGTGACGGAGGTCGTGGAGACCTGCTTCTGAGCCGGTTCGACGGTTTGCGCGATGCGCGTTTCGAGCTGGCACAGCGCTGACGACAATGCGGCCCGCGCATCGGCCGGTAGTGCTCCCATCGTCTCGCGCAAGAACGCGTTGCGCCGCGGCAGGCTCTCTTCGACGGCGGCGGCGCCCGCGCGCGTCAGCACGACGTTGGTGATACGGTTGTCGCGCGTATCGGTGCTGCGCGCCACCCAGCCGAGCAGTTCGAGCGCCTTCAACTGCCGCGTGAGCGCGCCCGGATCGATACGGAGTTGCTCGACGAGCCGCTTTTGCGACCACTCCCCCTCGTCCGAAGCCAGCGCGCGCAAGATGCGCCAGCGCGTCATCGGATGCCCGACTTGCGCTTCGAACGCGGACATGAATGCGCGGTAGGTCCGCCCGAATTGCTGGACGGTGGCGACGTAATCGTGTTCTTCCATGGAGCGTGGTGGCTGACTTCCAAATTCATTCTGCGGCGGGCACCGGCTCGGCGGCCCTCGTGATCTTGATGCGCGGCACGCGCCGGCACTGCCAGATCGAAAATACGGCGACCACCATTGCGACGGCGATGCCGGCATGGATGGCCGCGACGAGTGCCTCGCGCGAAGCTTCGATCAACGCGGCGCCGTCGAAGCCTCGAACGGCCAGCTCTCGCGCGAGCGCGCGCTGAGCATCGATATTCACGAGGATCTGCGGATCGCGAAATCGGGCGATCCATGCCGTGGCACGGTCCGTCGCAAGCGCGTCGCGCACGCCATGCTCGTACATCCGCGTGACGAGCGTCCCCGTAAACGCGGTGCCGATCATACCCCCGATCATGCGCAACGACTGCAAAAGCGCCGTCGCGATTCCGAGATGCTCGCGGCCCGCGGTCTGTTGCGCGAACACCGTCAGATTCGGCAGCACGAAGCCCAGGCCGAGCCCGCCGGCCATCATGAATGCCATCAGGACTGCGTGCGGCATGGTGCGCGTGGCGAGCACAGTGCCCGAACACGCCAGCGCAACGAGCGTGAAGCCGACGTAGAGCATCGTATTCGGATTGCGAACGCGCGTGACGATCCGCCCATTCACGATGCTGCCGATCGTGATGAACACGACCAACGGCGTGACGACGAGGCCGGCATCGCGCGGCGAAAGGCCGAAGCCGCCTTGCAGCAATAGCGGCGCATAGAACAGCAGCGAAAACATCGAAAAACCGCCGAGCACCGAAAGCGAGAACAGTGCGGCCAGCGAGCGATTGCGAAACATGTCGAGCGGAAGGATGGGTTGGGCGTTCGAGCGTTCCCACTTCAGCAGGCCAAACGCGCAGCCGAGGCCGACCACGGCCAGCGCAACGACGCTCGGCGTGAATCCGTCGTGCGCGACCCATTCGACGAAAAGCTGCAGCGCGCTGAGCGCCACGGCGATCAAAAGCGCCCCGACCCAGTCGAGCCGTACGCGCACGGTATGCGCGATATGCCGGAGATGCGGCAGATAACGCCACACGAAGACGAGCGAGAGCAACCCGACGGGCAGATTCACGAAGAATGCCCACCGCCATCCCCAGTACTGCGTGAGAAAACCACCGAGCGAAGGACCGATGGCATTCGCAATGCCGAAGGCCGAACTCATCATGACCTGCCAGCGCAGGCGCACGACCGAATCGGGGAAAAGATCGGCGATACAGGCGAACGCGGTGCCGACGAGCATGCCGCCGCCAATGCCCTGCAGCCCCCGCGCGAGCACGAGGAACAGCATGCTGTTGGCCGCGCCGCATAGCGCCGACGCGCCGGTGAAAAGCGCGATCGATACGAGGACGAAAGGCTTGCGCCCGTAATAGTCGCCGAGCCGGCCGAAGATCGGGACGGTAATGACCGAGGTGAGCAGATACGACGTGGCCACCCACGCGTAGAGCTCGAAGCCTTTGAGTTCGGCCACGATGGTAGGCAAAGCCGTGCCGACCACTGTCTGATCGAACGCGACGAGCATTGTCACGAAAGAGATGCCGAGCATCGCGAGCAGCGACTCACGAAACGGCAGTACCTGCGCACGTGAATGTTGAGCGGCGGTATGGACAGCCATTTTTTGTCGATACAATCGTTGATCCGTCAAAGATATCGTAATGCTAGCATGAGGCAGGCGACGGCGCTGCGAGCGCGCGGACCGCCGCTTGCGCAGGCCATCTCGTATTCGAAAGAGTTTTTCTGACGATGAAAACGATTCCAATCGCTACCACAGCGCTGACTGAAGACGACCGCGCCGCTTTGGCGCGCGCGAAGGAAGCGTTGGAGCGCCAGCCGCTTGCCATGAAGCTTGCCGCTGCCGTCGGTGCCCCGATCGAGCGGCTGATCGAGCGTCTGCCGGCGGCAGCGCACGATACGGTCGCCGCCGCGACGCGCGTTGCGCTCGAAAAATGCCTTCATGTGGCGCTCGCGAGCGTCCCCAAATCGGGGCGGAGTGCGCCCGGCCCTCTCCGGCCCGCGCGGGACATCTGGCACAAGGTGGCCGTAGCGACGACCGGCGCGGCAGGAGGCGCATTCGGGCTGATGGCGCTGCCAGCGGAACTGCCGGTGACGACGGCCCTCATGTTTCGCTCGATCTGCGACATCGCGCGCAGCGAAGGCGAAGACCTGAACTCGGCCGAAACACGGCTTCAATGCTTATCGGTTTTCGGGCTGGGCGGCGGTGCGGCGCGGCACGCCAGCACCGACGAGGATGCCGATTTCGGCTATTTCATCGCACGCGGCGCGCTCGCACAGGCGATCTCGAAAGCGTCGTCCGAGCTCGCGTCGAAAGGGGTTGCGGCGCACGGCGCGTCCGCGCTGATGAGGCTCACCAACGCCATTGCGGCGCGCTTTTCGGTGCAGGTCAGTGAACAGGTGGCGGCCAAATCGATTCCGGCCATCGGCGCAGTGCTCGGCGCACTCGTCAATACGGCCTTCATCGATCACTTTCAGCAGACCGCCCACGGTCATTTCACGGTGCGCCGCCTCGAACGGCAATACGGCTCCGATGCGGTGCGCCTCGCCTATGAGGCGATCGAGCGCTCGGCACGCGGCTGAACACGGCACGCCTTCGCGTGGCGGCACGCGAAGGCGGCGGCCCGCTCGAGCGCCGCGCGCCCCTCCGGGATGAACGGCACGAACAATTGCCAGACATGCGGCATCTTCGGCCAGATTTCGAAATCCACTTCGACCTGCACCGCGCGCGCCCGCTCGGCCACCCGCCGCGCATCATCGAGCAGCACTTCCGTGCTGCCGGCCTGGATCAGCAAGGGCGGCAGGCCCTTCAGATCGGCGTAGAGCGGCGAGGCGTAAGGATGCGTGGTGCTCGTGGTGCCGAGATAGAACCGGGCCGCGCGCGCAATGGCGGCGCCCCGGAACATCGGATCCAGACCATCGTTGCTGACGAGCGTCGCGCCCGTCGCGGCGAGGTCGGTCCACGGGGAAAACAGCAAGCCCGCCGCGGGCAACGCATCGCCGGCATCGCGCAGCGCCACGAGCAGCGCCAGCGCGAGGCCGCCGCCGGCAGAATCGCCGGCCACGACGATGGATTCCGGCGGTATGCCGTCCCGGACCAATTGCCGATAGGCTGCCAGCGCGTCGTCGAGCGCTGCCGGAAACGGGTGCTCCGGCGCCAGCCGATAGTCGAGAGAAAACGTGCGGGCGCCCGTGTGCACCGCGAGCGGAAAGACGAGCGACCGATGCGACTTGGGCGAGCAGAAGTAATAACCTCCGCCGTGCAGGTAAAGCAGTGTGCGCACCGGTGCCGCGCGGGCCATATCGGCGATCGGCTCGAGCCATTCGCCAGCAAGCGGCGCGTGGTTGCGCCCGCTGCTGTCGATGAAGCGCCACCCGGCCGGCACGCGCGGCGACCATATCCGCGCGGCCGTCCTGGCCCGCGCGCGCTCCACGCTCGCATGCGGGTTTTCGGTCTCCGGGCGAAACTGCCGCTCGAGAAGCCAGCAGGCGACCCGGCTTTGCCAGCTCAAGGATTCACCGCTCAGTGCGACGGCTGCAGTTGACCGCGGATCTCGCCACCTTTGTTCTTCGCCGTATGCACGTTGAAGTACCACTTGCCGTTTTCAAGGTCGGCGATCTGCGCATCGGTCAGCGTCTGCGTTCCGGACACGTTGCCGGATGCCGCCTCCGGCACTTTCACCGGGACCACGGGCGCTGCGTTTTGTCCGACCGCCGCCGGCCCGTGAAAGTGCGCCGCCGTCGCGGGCCCGGTCAGTCCTTCATAGCTGATCGTCCATTTGAACGCTTTTGTCGACGTGTCGAGTGTAGCGTCGACCGAACCCTTGCCCGGGCTCGTTGTCGGCGGCACCTCGGCCGAACCCGTCAGCGTCGCCTTATATGCGACTTCCTCGGCATACACGGCGCTCGTCGCCGCGGCCGAAAGCAGGACGGCCATGCTCAGTTTGCGCATAAGTCCCATCTTGTTCTCCTGTCAGTGGATGCCGCCCACGCCGGAACGACGCGCCCGCGAAGCGGTGTCCACATAGTAGGCCATACCCCGGAACATTTCTCGACGCGCTTAGGCCCTTAGACCGTCCGACGGTTCGCGCTGCGCCTCAGCAGACTTTGCGGAACATGATGTCGACGACGGTGCCGGGACCGATTGCAGTCCACTCGGGGCTGGTGGGATGGACGAAGCCTGCGGGGGTGCCGTCGGCGGCGAGATAATGCGTATCGACCGCGCGCCATCGCTTGTGGCTGCAATCGATCTGATAGCGGGTGAGCGAAACGGCGACGGGCTGAGCGGCGCCCTGCACCTTCTCCGGGACTTTCCACGTCGTCTTTCCGATGTATTCGATGTAGCCGTCGGCGTCGGTGGCGACACTATCGGTATCCACTGCATAGGAGAGATCGCGTTCGCCCGACAGGTAGCTCCACTGCGTGGCTTCCGCATGAACCATGGCGCCCATGGGCATCAGACAGACGAGCAATCGACGGAGCAATTTCATTGGTGGTTCCGATTGTGCGAAATTGGCCCAGGTACGTCGATTGAATTATTGTTTTTACTGCTTTTCGCTTATGCGCGCGGCGCACGACGTCGACCGATTCTAGCAGAGCGATCTGCCACGACATCCCGGGATACGAGAAATTCACACGAAACGCGAAGCGCGGCAATGCCACGGCGCAAAGCCGTTTTAGCGGTCGGCGCTTGCGGTTGTGGCACTCGCGCCGGCGTTCAATTCGAAATCATGCGCATGCAGGCTCACTTTGCGGGCATAAGCCGTCGAGCCGCCATAGTTCTTGAGTGCAGCGACCACATCTCCCTGAGCGGATTCGATATAGCCGCGCAGGATGGCCGAGCCCGCATCGATATTGGCGGCCGGCTGGGTGAGATCGATATGCTGCACGAGCCGACGGTGCGCCGCGGGAACGACCTGCATGAGGCCCGTCGCGCCATGCGCGCCGCGGGCCGTCTCCTTGAACCTCGATTCGATCGAGATGATCGACAGCACCAGTGCCGGAGGCAGCGAGTACTTCGAGGCCGAAGCCATGACGGCCCGAGCGATCTGCTCCGCCTTGGCTCGCGCAAGACCGAATTTGCGCACGAGCATGCCCGATAGCTTGTGCGTTTCGCTGTCGGCGGCCGAATCGCTTGCAGCGGCCGGGGCAGACGCGAGCGCATCGCCCGGTGCCTTGGGCGACGAAGCGGCGATAGCGCGAATCGTTTCGGGCTCCTCAGCAATCGCGTGCGTGAAAGAGCCGAACAAAAGCAGCGATGCGCAAAGGATTCGGAGGGTTCGGAGCATGAAACATAATATGAATGAACGCTCCGCATTATAGCGATATCGATCCTTTTGGATAGCGCGCCCTTTGCCATTCAATGCCGACATAGCGATGCGCTAAAGGACCGTTTAGATCGATTTAAGTAGTAGCTTACCTCCTGGAGGCGGCAAAAATCGATCGCCGAATTGGCGAGGGACTCGTCAGGCCGCGACAGTTTCGCGCGCGGCCGCAGCCAACGCGGGCCTTCCTTCGAGCCACGGCGCGGCGCGCTCCACGGCCAGCGCAATCCGTTGCCGCAGGGCCGTGCTCGCTATTTCGTAGTGATCGAAGTCACGCTCCGAGGCATAGACCCCGAGGGGCAGCGTAAGCGCTTGAAAGAAGGCGAAAAGCGGCCGCAGCTGATGTTCGATGACGAGCGAATGACGCTCGCTTCCGCCGGTGGCGGCAAGCAACACCGGCTTATCGACGAGTGCATCCTGGCCGACCAGATCGAACAGGTGCTTGAAAAGCCCCGTGAAAGAGCCGCGGAACACGGGACTCGCCACCACGAGCGCATCGGCCCCTTCGATCGCTTCGACATGCGCCCTCGCCTCCGGTGGCAATTGGTTGCGATACACGGTCCGTCCCAGCGCCGGAGCGATTTCGCCAAGCTCGACGAGCCGAACGTCGAGCGCGACGACCGCACTCAACGCCGCCACGATCTCTTCGACGAGCACCAGTGTGCGCGAAGGCCGCTGAAGTCCGCCGGATACGGCAACCAATTTCAATTGCTTCGTCATCGCTCATGTCCTCTTGAATGCCGGATGCAGCACACGCTGCAACACATCGTTTTCGATCGCGGCGAAAGCGGCGGCGCCGCGCGCCCGCGGTCGCGGTAGGTCGACTGCTCGCTCGAGTGCCACGCGCCCGTGCTCGATGAGCACGATGCGCTGCGCCAATGCCACCGCCTCATGAACATCGTGCGTGACGAGCAGCGCGGTGAACCCGTATTCGCGCCAAAGCCGCTCGATGAGTTCATGCATTTCGATGCGCGTCAGCGCATCGAGCGCGCCGAGCGGTTCGTCGAGTAACAGCAGGTCGGGGCGGTGAACGAGTGCGCGCGCGAGCGCCACGCGTTGACGCTGTCCGCCGGAAAGCTGCGCCGGCCAATCGTGTTCGCGCGCGCCCAGCCCGACTTCCTGGAGCGCCGCGCGCGCATCGTCGCGCGCGGCGCGAGGCAAACCGAGCATCACGTTGCCGAGCACGCTCTTCCACGGCAGCAGGCGTGCGTCCTGGTACATGATCCGGGTACGCGGCGGCGCCCCGTCCTCGTCGCGCGCCGAGTCCTGCGCGCGCGCACCGATATCGACTTCGCCGTCGTCGGCTGTGTCGAGCCCGGCCACGAGCCGCAGCAGCGTCGACTTTCCACATCCGCTACGGCCGATGACCGCTATGAAACTGCCTTTGTCGATCGTCAGATCGAGACGGTCGAGAACCGTGCGCGATCCGTAGCGCTTCGTCACCGCGCGCAACCGGACGGCGGCTTCCAGTGCGGTCGCCGTCATGCCTTCGCTCCCTTGAACGAGCCCGATGGCCGCCGGATCGCTCTCGCCCAGTGCAACACACGGCGCCGCGTGCCGGCACTGCGCGCCGATGCGGCGAATGCGGGATGCCACGGCATCAACTGCCGCTCGAGCCAACGGGCGAGCACATCGGCCAGCTTGCCCAGCACCGCGTAGAGCAGGATGCCCAATACGACGACATCGGTTTGCATGAATTCGCGCGCATTCATCGTCATGTAGCCGATACCGGACTGCGCCGAAATGGTCTCGGCGACGATCAGCATCGTCCACATGAGACCCAACGCAAACCGTACGCCGAGCAGTATCGTCGGCAACGCGCCCGGCAAAATCACGTCGCGATAGAGCGCGAATCCGTGGACATCGTAGCTCTTCGCCATTTCGACGAGATTCGCGTCGACCGAACGGATGCCGTGAAACGTATTCACGTAGATCGGAAAAAATACGCCGAGCGCGACGAGAAAAAGCTTTGCCTGCTCTTCGATGCCGAACCAGAGTATGACGAGCGGAATCATTGCCAGCGCGGGAATGTTGCGAATCATCTGGACGGTCGAATCGAGCGCCGCCTCGACCGGCTTGAAGAGTCCGCAGGCCAGGCCGCATACGAATCCGGCACCGCCGCCGATCGCAAACCCCGTGAGCGCGCGCCACGCGCTGACTTTCACGTCGGCCGATATCTCTCCGCTGCGCCAGAGCCTCCATGCCGCATCGGCCACTGCAAGCGGCTCGGGCAACACGCGCGCAGCGAGCCACCCGGCGCGTGCGCTCGCCTCCCATAGCGCAACGATCAGCGCCGGCACGATCCATGGCGCAACGCGTTTGATCAGGACTCCTTGCCATTTCACGATGCTTTCTCCCAGGTTTGCAGTTGCGGTTATCGGCCCGTCATCAGCTTTGCGAAACGTTCGGCAAATAGCTGTTACCCACCACCTCGCCGAATGGGCCGGACAATGGCGCCTCGATACGTTCCCGAACGCGCCCGGGCAACCGCGGAAAGACCAGCTCCGCGAAGCGATAGGCCTCCTCGAGATGGGGATAGCCGGACAGAATGAATGTCCCGATGCCGAGCTCGGCGTACTCGCTCATGCGTGCCGCAACTTGCTTCGCGTCTCCGACGAGTGCCGTCCCCGCTCCGCCTCGCACAAGTCCGACGCCCGCCCAGAGATTGGGATAGATCTCGAGGTCCGCCCTTGTACGCCCCTTGCCGCCATGCAGTGCCGCCATGCGGCGCTGCCCCTCGGAATCCATCTTCGAAAAGGCCGTTTGCGCGCGGCCGATCGTTTCGTCGTCCAGGCGGCTGATGAGCCTGTCGGCTGCAGCCCACGCCTCGTCGGCCGTCTCGCGCACGATCACGTGCAAGCGAATGCCGAATTGAAGATCGCGGCCTTGCTCCCGCGCCTTGGCGCGCACCTCGGCGATCTTTTTTTCGACGGCTTGCGGCGGCTCGCCCCAAGTAAGGTAAGTGTCGACGTGCGAGGCAGCGATAGTGTGAGCGGCCGGCGAGGAACCGCCGAACCAGAGCGGCGGATGCGGGCGCTGCACGCTCGGGTAGAGCAGCTTGCCGCCCTTCGAAGCGAGATGCGCGCCTCGATAGTCGACTGTGCCGCCTTCGTGGGCCGTCCGAAGCTGTTCTCGCCAGATCGTCAGAAACTCGTCCGTGATCTCGTAACGTGTGTCGTGATCGGCAAAGACACCGTCGCCCTCGAGTTCCGCCGGGTCGCCACCCGTGACGACGTTGATGAGCAATCGCCCGTTCGAGAGGCGATCGAACGTTGCCGCCATGCGCGCCGAGAGCGCCGGCGAACTCAACCCCGGCCGTATCGCGACGAGAAACTTCAGGCGCTGCGTGACCGCGATCAAGCTCGATGCGACGACCCATGCATCCTCGCAGGAGCGCCCGGTCGGCAGCAGCACGCCGTCGTAGCCGAGCGTGTCGGCCGCCACCGCGACTTGTTTGAAGTAATCGTAGGTCGCCGCCCTCGCGCCGTCGGACGTCCCCAGGTAACGCGTATCGCCATGCGTCGGAATGAACCAGAACACCCGCATCATCGTTCTCCTTCTCGTCTCACGGTTTCATGCAAGCCACTGTGCGTCATGCACGGCGATGCGCTTCGGAATCAATTTGAGTTCGCCGAACGTATCGGCGATCGTCTGCTGCGAGGCCAGCACCTGAGCGGTGACCGGCGTCGCGCCA
Source organism: Trinickia sp. (assembly GCF_057351765.1). Lineage (NCBI taxonomy): Bacteria > Pseudomonadati > Pseudomonadota > Betaproteobacteria > Burkholderiales > Burkholderiaceae > Trinickia > Trinickia sp. The sequence goes on from NZ_JBMRBK010000071.1 coordinate 129,033, forward strand.
TAAGCCGCGCGGCGAGCCGCGAGTTCGACCGTGGACGCGTCCAGGCCGACGAGCGGCGCAAGCTCTCGCGCCACTTCCGCCGGGTGCGCCTTGGCCCACGCATCCGCCTTGGCGAGCTCTTCGAGGACCGCATGCACGAGCTTCGGCTCGGTCGCCGCGAACTTGCGCGCGGCGAGATAGAACTGCGTGTTGTCGACGAGGCCCGTTCCGTCCACGAGCACGCGCGCGTCGGCCTGTCGCTGGATAGCCGCAAAATACGGGTCCCAGATCACCCAGGCATCGACACTGCCTTGCGTGAAGGCCGCGCGCGCATCCGCCGGCGCCAGGTAGGCGGGCTGAATGTCGGCGTAATCGAGACCGGCATGCCGCAGCGCACGTACGAGCAGGTAGTGCACGTTGGAGCCCCGGTTCAGCGCGACTTTCTTGCCGCGTAGATCGGCAACCGTCTTGATCGGCGAATTGCGCGGGACGACGACGGCTTCGGACGTCGGAGCCGGCGGCTCGTTGGCGACATAGACGAAATCGACCCCTGCCGCTTGCGCGAAGATAGGCGGCGTTTCGCCCACCGTGCCGAAATCGATGGCTCCCGCGTTGAGGCCCTCGAGCAATTGCGGCCCGGCGGGGAACTCGAGCCATTTCACTGTGACGCCCTCGCTCGCGACGCGTTTTTCGAGCGTGCCGCGGGCTTTCAGCAGTACCAGGGTGCCGTATTTCTGATAACCGATCCGCAATGTTTTCGCGGGTTTCTGCGCGAATGCGGCGGGACCGAAGCCGATGGCAGCCGCCCCCGACGCGAGCATCGCACCGCCTACCGCCGCGGCTTTGAGCCAGCGGCGGCGGGCCGCCACGTGTTGGTCGTCGTTTTCTGAAGACATAGATTCCCCAAGGAGCGTTTTTACGCGCCAGTCAAAATATTCAGGTGTGCAAATTGATCGGAACAAGGGCACCGTTGCGAGCGCAACCGGAAGAGCCAGTCTAGAAAACGATTCGCTCGGCGTGAACGATTGATTTCAGCTTTGCTCGTGACGAATCGTCATAACCGGCGCGTGCTTATTTCTTGTTGGATTTTTATTTTGGATACTTGCACGTCGAACTTATCGAGAATCTCGGGGACCACGACATGCGCGCTTTGGACCCTCATGAACGCGACAACCGCCCGAACACAGCCAGCCCGCCCCCTGCCAGCGTTGCGGCTCGGGAACGACCGCCCTCGCCCGGCAACGGCCGCATCGATGCGCGCCTGCTGAAGGCCGTTTTCGCGACTTCGCTCCTCAATGGCCTCGAACTCTTCGACTTCACCGTATTTGCCTTTTTCGGTGCAATTATGGGAGATCGATTCTTTCCGTTCACCCAACCGATGACTTCGCTGCTACTCGCCGCGGCGACGTTCGGCGTCGGTCTTCTCGCGCGCCCGCTAGGCGGCTTGCTGCTGGGCGCCTATGCCGATCGCCGCGGACGGCAGCCGGCGCTGTTCTTGAGCTGCTGGTTCGCCACGCTCGGCACGGCGGCGATTGCCCTCTCCCCGACCTACGAGCAAATCGGCATTGCCGCGCCACTGCTCGTCGTCGTGTCGCGCGTGCTGCAGGGCCTTGCCGTTGGCGGTGAAATCGGTCCCGCCGCGGCGCTTGCGATGGAAGCGGCGCCGCCGTCGAAACGCGGCTTCGTCATCGGTTGCCAACTGGCCGGCCACGGCATTGCACCGCTCTTCGGCGCATCGCTCGGCGCGCTGCTGAGCGGCATGCTGACGCCCACCCAGCTCTTCGATTGGGGCTGGCGCGTCGCGTTCGCCATGGGACTACCGCTGATCGGCATCGCCTACTATCTGCGCCGCAAACTACGGGAAGGCGGCATCTCCGACAGGACCGCCACGGGCGACGCACGACGCCGCCCGGTCGCGCAACTCTTTCGGCATCATCGCCGCATCATTGCAATGGCGACATTGCTGATGGGCTTTCGTACCGTACCGCTTTACGCGGTCGTCTATTTCCTGCCCACGTATATGGCGCACGTCATACACCAGCCAATGGTGAACGGCTTTCTCGCATCGACACTTTCGGCCGTGCTGCTGATCGCATTGTCTCCGGCGGCCGGCATCGTCATCGACAAGCTGCCGCGGCGCAAACCTCTGCTTTTCGCCACCGCCTGCGGGACCGCGATCGGCGTCTATCTGCTCTTCGTCGCCATGACGCCCGCCGCCACTGCGGCACGGCTCTTGATAGGCATTGCTTCGATCACCGCGTTGATCGTGCTCGGCGGATGTGCCGCCACCGTATTGGTTTTGGAAGCCTTGCCGCACAACGTGCGTGCAACGGGACACGGCTCGACCTATGCGCTCGGCGCGGGGATGTTCGGTGGCACCGCGCAACTCGCCGTGGCCGCGTTGATGAAATGGACGGCCAACCCGATGTCGGTCGCCTGGTATGTCGTGCCCTGTTGCCTGCTCAGCGCGGGCGCGGCAATCGCGTTCAACGAGCGACGTGCTGAACGCTGAATATCGGAACGATGCGCCAGCATGCTCCGATGCCGACGCGCTTCCCGCAAAAACCCGCACTGCGTCGCAACGCCCGAGTGCAAATTGGAGTGCCCTGCCTCGTAAGAGGTCGCAATCGCGGTACATTTGCCTCGGACATCTCCTGAGGGGCACCCATGGCAGCGCAATTTGACGACGACACACTGATCGCCGACATCTTCCGAGAAGCCGCGCGAAAAAATCTGCCGCAAAAGGAACTGGCGTCGCGAGCACAGCTCTCCGAAAAAGCGCTATCCCGTATGAAAAAACGGGGCTCCGCGCGCCTGTCCACAGTCATGAAACTGGCGCGCGCTGCCGGCGTGCGTATCGCGATCGTCCCGGAAACGTCGGACTTGACGGCGATGTGTGCCACATCGGAAGGACCCGCGACAATTCGAAGTCCCAAACGGTTTCGCGATCGACATCCTGAACTCGTATGGTCCAATCGCGGCGCCGACGATGCCGTTTATATCCAACGCGCCTTGCTTGATCCTCGGTTCACCACGCTGCTCGACGCAGCTCAGGAATTCGGGATCGCCCGGCTCGAACAGGAATCGGACAAATTGGCGGCCTCGCCAAGCAAGGAGGTTCAACGCGCACAGCCAGCGACAAGCCGTATGTTGAGGAATATTCGCCATGGATTCGAGCAAGCTTCGCGTTGATACGCGTGTGGTCTGGGAGCAATTGGATGGTCACCCGCTTCTCCCAAATCCCGAATGCAGCAGAGCCGGTTGCCTCATCAAAGCAACCGGCTCTTGCCCGAGTGAATAGCCGGCCCCCACGGCCTCTGGCTGTGCCGTCAGTATCGATGCGGCTCGTCATCGTCGCGATGATGGCGAATGCGACGTTCGTGTTCGTGGAGCCAAGGGTCGCGATCTCGTGGGTGGTCGCGACGCCATTCGTCATGCGCCCAATAGCGGTGACCATCCCAGTACCGGTCGTTATGCACGCCAATTTCGATACTGGCACCGACCGGGATCAACCGCGCCTGACCATATGCGGATTGAAATGGTGAGTTTTGTGCGAACGCAGTTCCTGTAGTGAACGCTGCCCCTGTAGCTGCGACCGAGATCAAAGCTGAATAAATGATGGAACGTGCTTTCATGATAGAGCCCTCCCTGTTCATTTCAGCCCACCGACGCGCGCGGCCCCATCTGCAGATGGAATGCCCGTCGCCATGGCTTGCGATTCACTCTAGCGGCGATGGTTATGAGGACTTGTGCCAAGTTGTAAGGATAGATTTATCAGGTGCTTAGCCTTTGCGCATGTCTTATGTCTGCTACGTCGGAGCATAAGGGGCTACAGCCGATGCGAGAAGAGAAGTCCCACGGGCTCTGTTAATCCCCGGTTACATCCCGGTCCTTTTTTCCCAAATGGTGGGATGAAAGACATGTAAGGCGAACGTTAAAACGGCAGACATTCAGATCCGCTTTTTACCCCATGCCGGCGGACAAGCAATTGCAGCCATCCGCACGCAATTTGCAGGATTCCCTTACACGCGCAAACGTTAAAACGCAACGTTCGCGCGAATACAATTTCGTGCGGAACGAATTGTAACGGTTCACCTCGGCGCATTGTCTTGCGCTCAATAAAACGAAGTACAACAACAGGTGGGTGTGGCAATGACGATAAAAAGCAAATTAAGCTTCCTCTTTACTGGATTTCTCTTCGCCGCCGGATCCGCGCACGCACAGACGCTTGCGACGGGCGATAGCCGGGCGGTAACGGAGCCGACTTACCCTGTCGTCTGCAAGACGCTTTACGCGAATTTCTCCAGTTCGATGCGTTCATCGCCGCCGAGCACCGATGATACGAGCCGCATTCAGGACGCGTTAAGTGCATGCGCGGGTACGGGACAAAGCGTGGTGCTTGCACCGTCCGGCTCCGACGACGCCTTCTACACGGGAAGCCTGACGATCAAGGGAGCAGGCCTCGTCATCGGTTCCGGCGCAACGCTGATCGGGAACAACTATGCGAGCAAGGCTAACCTGCTGGCATTCTCGGGCACCAACGCATCGTTGATGGGACCGGGTACGGTCGATGGGCGCGGCGACATCATCTCCGGAACGCCGAGGCTCGTGCAGGCCAGCAAGATTTCTAACTTCATCGTCTATAACATCACGCTGACACAGGCCGCGCACCCGAACTTGTACGTCGAGGGCGGCAACGGGTTTACAGCGTGGGGCGTGTCTATCCGTACACCCGCGACGCGCAAGAACGCAGATGGTATCGACATCGATAGCCTGACCAACGCCACCGTGATCCATTCGACCATCGAAGCCGGCGACGACGGCATCGCCATCAAGACCAATTCCGGAAACATTTCGAACGTCACTGTATCCGACACGAGGCTGTACGGCACCCATGGTTTGTCCGTCGGCAGCATCGACAAGAACACGGTCTCGAACATTCTGTTCAAGGACAATTACGTGTACGGCTACGACTTGAATGGCACGCTGTCGACGAACGACAACGGCATCAACGTCAAGACTGGACCGTGTTCGCTGACAGTGAAGAATGTGAGCTACGTCAATACATGCATGATCCATGTCAAGCACATGATCGTCATGGATACGAACTACAACAGTTGCACGACCGGCGGTAGTCCTGCGCTGTCGAACATCTTCGTCAATGGGGCTTACTCGATCCAATCGGTGTCGGGCGCGTATACGAAGATCGCCGGGCTCAACGCGAGTTACCCGGTCGGGGCATATCTGGCCAACGTCAATCTCGATGCCACTGCGCAAAGCGGGGATCAGTATGCCAAGGTTGGTTTATATAACTCGAACGACGTTCCAGCGGGAACGGGCGTGACTACGTCGAACTTTACGACGTCGGGCAGCGTGCCGAGTTGTTCGTTCTAATGCCGTTACTGCATCGGTGACGCTTCTGCAAACGTCATGAGGCGGCGCGGCGAGACGCATCGAAGCATTGCCGCTTCTACGTCGGACTCCCACCAGATTTGGGAGTGAGCAACACGCGCCGTCGACGTCGTATTTGCCGTAGCATTCGGATTCGTAGTTCTCGAATACGGCTTCATGGCTCCCGAACAGACGAACCTGCCTGCTTCAAACGACCGCCAGGCGCTCGAACGAGCGCTTGCCGAGCTGCAAGGATCGGCCTCGCAATTCAGCGCCAGCTGCATTCGCGACGCGCAGGCGCGAATGCGCTACGCCCATGACATTGCGGCAAGCTCAACGGAATTACGCGAGGCGGTCCGCGCCGGGTAGCATATGGCGCCGATGCGGGCTTCAGCGTGCTTTACCCTCGGCCCACGCGGTGACGATAGTGCGCGAACTACTGGACACCCAACGTCGAGCACCTGTGTGGGAAGCACTCGCCGAACTATTCGTCGGCCGGGAGTTACAGGAATACGATTACGTTGCAATTGCTCAGACGCTGCGTGCGTCGGGGTACGGACGCGAAGAACTCGAACGGATACTCAGAGATGAAGTCGCGCCGGCGTTGCGGGGCAACCTCTCGCCATGGGCCGTGCCGGAGATGGAAGGCTGGTCTCAAGAGACCGTGGTAGCAGTCGTACGCGGGTATATGGAACGTCGACCTGGCGGTCTGTCGAGACTGCTGAACCGCCTGTCGGGACGTCGTGCAGTGCCACAAGTTGCCCATGCTCGATGGCTTCGTGTGCTTGCGCGGCTGATCTAAGCGAATCGCCGCTTCGCGTATTCCATTGTCATTTCCAGCGGCCCGCGCGATAAGCTGGCAGATCGCATCGCGCCAGTAATCGGCAAACGCGGGACACTCCGTCCGTAGGGTTCATCGCTGCGGTAGCGGCGCGCCTTGCGGCGAGCGCGCCGGACATACCGCCGACTCACTAGCCGATCTTCTTGCTCACCTGGTTTTCCTGCTGGTTCAGCGTGCGCCGCTCCTGTTTGGTGATGTGGCCATTGTTCTGGCTTGCCATCATCCGCTCTTCGCGACGAATTTTCCGGTCGTCCTTGTGGAGCTTGGCCGCCTGAGCGCGCGAGATGTCGCCTTCACGGACTTCATCATGGATGCGGCGATTCTGACCACGCGTCGTGAGCGTGTTGTGGAAAATACAACGGCAGTTGTGCAATCTACAACAGAGCTCGCAAAATCGGGGACGCAGGCGTTGTTGGTTTCAACGGGGGTGCCCAGGCCTCCTCAAATAGTCGTAGCCTTTCCCCTTCGATGAACCTTTCTCTGCATCCCCTATCAGGAGAATCGAAATGGCCAGCAAAAACACGATCTGTCTTTGGTACGACGGCACCGCGTTGGACGCCGCGAAGTTCTATGCCGAAACGTTCCCGGATAGCGCGGTGGGCGCAGTCCGTCGCGCTCCCGGCGACTACCCGGCTGGCACGCAGGGGGATGTATTGTTGGTCGAGTTCACGGTGATGGGCATCCCCTGCCTCGGCTTGAACGGAGGCCCGGGAATCAAGCACAACGAGGCATTCTCGTTCCAGGTTGCGACCGATGACCAGGCTGAAACGGATCGCTTATGGAATGCGATCGTTCAAAACGGTGGCCAGGAAAGCGAATGCGGCTGGTGCAAGGACAAGTGGGGAGTGTCATGGCAGATTACTCCACGCGTTCTGATGGCCGCGATCGCCGATCCTGATCGAGCGGCGGCCAAGCGCGCGTTCGACGCCATGATGGGCATGAAAAAGATCGATATAGCGACAATCGAAGCTGCTCGACGCGGCTGACGTTGCAGCCTCCAAACCGTCCGCACCCGAAGGGGTGCGGAGCAAGCAGTCGGCCAGTCGGCCAGTCAGCCGAAAGTGAAGGCAAATGCGCCGACGCCGGGATCAAGGAAACGAATGTCGAACACGTGTTCCTTCACCACGCCGGACTGGCGCACGAGCTGGTAAAGACGCGTCTGGGTAACAATGCCATTGCCTGCGGGATCGGTGTCCGAACCGTGATTTTCGCCGGGCGCATGTCCATCAATCCTGACTTTAAAACGCACTGGCGTGCGATCGGCACTGGGCCCGAGAACCAGGTGCAAGTCGCGTGCAGCGAACCGATAGGCGATGCTGCCGCCAGCCCGGTTCAGCGTCGTGCGTTCCGCGCCGACAGTCCAATTGCCACCGAGGCTCCATTCGTTCAATCCCGGATCGCTGATCGAGTACTCATAGGCAACGTCCCGCTTCAAGCCGCTACGCGAAACGAAGTTCGATGCTTGTTCGTAGCCGACATAGGTTTCCCCGGAACGCAGGTGCGCGATGTCGGGCGCGGCCTGTTCGCCGCTGGCCTGCGGGGTTGTCAATGCGCCCATCGCGTCGTGCTTGCCGGCTTCCGCCAACAACGATTGGATGATCTTCTCCGTCTTGTCATAGTTTCCTTCGCCGACGAAATGCGCCCGTATCTGTCCTTGCGCGTCGGCGATGTAGAACGCAGGCCATACGTTGTTGTGAAAGGTGTCCCAGACGCGATGCTCGGTGTCGACGGCGATCGGATAGTCGATCTTGAAACGCGCGATCGCCTTTTCGATATTCGCGGTGTCTTTCTCGAAACTGAATTCCGGCGTGTGCACGCCGATCACAACCAGACCCTGATCGCGGTATTTCTCGGCCCAGGCGCGCACATGCGGCAAAGTGCGGATGCAGTTGATGCAGGAGTAGGTCCAGAAATCGACCAATACCACCTTGCCGCGCAACTGTGCCGTATCGAGCGGCGGCGAGTTCAGCCATGTCGTCGCGCCTGCCAGCGAGGGAAGCGCGCCCAGAAAAGGCAGGCCGCTGCGATAGGCCTGGCTTGCGTTGAGACCGCCTCCGGCGGCGTCGGCTACCGGCATGTTCTGGAACGTTGCAGCACCCGCACCCAGTGCGACGAGAGTGGCACCGGCGACCCAACCAAGGCGCTCGCGAAAAAGCTTTCGGAGATAAGACATCATGATGAATTCCCTCGGACGAAGCAGACAAACCGATGCGATCGGCTCGATGACGAGTGACCCGGGGGGCGACGATCAGTGCTGCCCGCCCGCGTCATGCAGCTCCGCCGGCCACGGCTTGAATGCTCTTACTTGTTGTCAGCGGCCTCTTCGATCACCTTCGCCACCGCATCCGGGTGCGAGACCATGACCACGTGAGAGGCGCCCTGCACTTCGACGACATCCTTCGCGTGCGCGCGCTTGGCCATGAAGCGCATCGCGTCGGGCGGGATGTTTTTGTCGGCAGTGCCGTACACGAAATAGGACGGCAACTGCTTCCACGCAGAACCATTAGCCGCTTCATTGAGTGCAGCCACCGTCACCGGACGCTGGCCCGCGGCCATCAGCGCCGCACGTTGCGGCGATACATCAGCGGCAAACTGCTGCGGGAACTTGTCCTGCCGGATATAGAGGTCCTTGCCGCCGTCAGCCAGCGACACGGGATCGGCAAGCGCATCGCCAAGTGTACTGCCGGGAAACTTGCCCGCGAGGCCGGCGACGGTCTCTCCCGCGTCGGGAGCGAACGCGGCGACATAGACCAAAGCCTTCACTTCGGTATTGCCCTCGGCAGCCTTCGAAATGACCATGCCGCCATAGGAGTGGCCGACCAGCACGATCGGCCCCTTGACGGCACCGATCACGCCGGCCGTGTACTGCGCATCGTTGCCGACGCCGCGCAGCGGATTGGCGACGCTCAACACCGGATAACCTTTGGCGGTGAGGCGCTTCGCCACACCATCCCAACTGCTCGAATCGGCGAAAGCGCCGTGGATCAGCACGATGGTGGGCTTGGCAGCCGTGCCCTGGACGGCGGTGATGGGCATTTCCGCATGCGCCGCCGACGCGAGGGCGGCGAACGCTGTGGAAGTCGCGATCGACATCAGCCATTTCCCGACGTATTTCCTGACATTCATGATGGACTCCTTTCTCGCTTTGCGGTGGCGGCTTATGCCAGGCTGAGGGTCACGCCGATATTGCCGCGCGACATCTTCGAATAGGGGCAGATTTGATGCGCCGCCTCCATCAACTCTTGCGCAACATCGCGCGGCAGACCAGGCAGGCTTACGCTCAAGCGCGCCTGCAGAAGGAAGCCGCCAGCGCCGGTGCCCAGGTCGACTTCGGCATCGACGGCGACGCCGGGGGGCACGCTGATGTTCCGCTCTTTCGCGGCCCGTCCCATCGCGCCGATGAAGCAAGCCGACCACCCGGCTGCGAAGAGCTGTTCGGGATTGGTGCCGTCGCCTCGGCTGCCCGGACGAGACAGCTTGATGTCGAGACGGCCGTCGTCGCTTTTCGCCGCGCCTTCACGGCCGCCGGTGGTGTGTGTCTTGCCGGTGTAGAGGACGTTTTCGATTTTGCTCATGACGCTTCCTTTCAGACGATTGAGTGATTGATTCAGTGAGTCATGGAACGACAGAGTGCAAAGGGATGAATCGGTTGTGCGAGCGGCCCGGTAGGCGAGGCAACGCTCGCGCGCCCATCAGAGGTGATCGACTTCGATCACGGCATCAGCGAACGCGCGCGGCGCTTCCTGCGGAAGGTTGTGGCCGATGCCGCCGGTGATGAGTTCGTGCTTGTACTTGCCCGTGAAGCGCTTGGCGTAAGCTGCGGGCTCTGGATGCGGCGCACCGTTGGCGTCACCTTCCATCGTGATCGTTGGCACCGTGATGGACGGTGACTTGGCCAGGCGCGCTTCAAGCGGGTCGTACTTCGCTTCGCCCTTGGCCAGGCCGAGCCTCCAACGGTAGTTATGGATGGTGATGGCGGTCTGGTCCGGATTGTCGAGCGCGGCGGCGCTGCGCTCGTAGGTGGCATCGTCGAAGTGCCACCGCGGCGACGCGGTTTGCCAGATCAATTTGGCGAAATCGTGGTGGTTCTTTTCGTAGCCGGCGCGGCCACGCTCGGTAGCGAAGTAGAACTGGTACCACCACTGCAGTTCGGCGCTCGGCGGCAACGGTTGCTTGCCCGCATCCTGGCTGCCGATCAGATAGCCGCTCACGGAGACGAGACCCTTGACCCGCTCCGGCCACAGTGCCGCAACGATGTCCGCCGTACGTGCGCCCCAGTCATAGCCGGCGAGGATGGCCTTGTCGATCTTGAGCGCATCCATCAGCGCGACCACATCGGAAGCGAGCGCCGCGGGCTCGCCGTTACGCACGGCATTGGCATCGAGGAAGCGCGTCGTGCCGTAGCCGCGCAGGTACGGAACGATCACGCGATAGCCGGCCTTCGTCAGCATGGGCACGACGTCAACGAAGCTGTGGATGTCGTACGGCCAGCCGTGCAGCAGGATGACGACGGGGCCATCGGCCGGGCCTTCATCGACGTAGCCGACGTTGAGCACACCGGCGTCGATCTGCTTGATCGACTTGAAGGTCGCCCCCCCCTGGTTTGCCGGTACGGTCGCGCTCGGCGGGGCGCTTGCCGGTTGGGCTTGGGCCGTTCCCAGCAGGCCGAATTGCGTGCCCGCGAGGGCGAGGACGGCCGCAGCCAGGCGACTGACGGTGGTGTGCTTGCTCATTTGCTTTCCCTTGTGATGAGAGGTGGTGGTCGAGTGGTGTGGAACGATCGGAGCCATTTCTTATCGCGATAATCATTGTTGCGATAACTGTACACCGCCTCGCAGCCGTTTTCAAGTACGATAATCATTACTTCGATAACTATTTTTGGGGCGACCAGATGAGCACTCGATCCGACGCTCGCAAGCACACGGCCAAGCTCGGCGACTTCATGTGCTTTGCGATCTACTCGACCAACCTCGCGTACTCACGCGTCTACAAGTCCGTGCTGGAGGAGCTCGGCCTCACCTATCCGCAGTACGTCACCATCATTTGCCTGTGGGAAGAGGACAACCAGACGGTCAAGCACCTGAGCGAGAACCTTTTTCTGGAGCCGAGCACGATGACGCCCATGCTGAAGCGCTTGGAGGCGATGGGGTATGTGCACCGCGAGCGCGACACGGAGGACGAGCGCAGCGTGCGGGTGTCGTTGACGGAGGCCGGTCGTCAGTTGCGGGAAAAGGCGTTCGACTATCGCGAGGTGACGGCCAAGGCGGCGGGCCTGTCGCCGGAAGAATTTCGTGTGCTGCAAAAAGCCATCGTGAATCTGCGCACCAATCTATTGAATGCTGCGGCGTCGACCAACACCTAGGGGACTTCGCGAAGCCTGGCGCGCTCAAAGGACGGGCATTGAACGCGTTTGTATGCGATCGCCGGAGCAAACGCTTGCGACGGCTTGCACTAGGCAACGGGACCAAAGGTGAAGAAAATCGAGTGCTGAAACGCAAGTCTTATTGCAGCGGCGGGCGAGAACGGCTCGGGCAAGGGTATGAGGATTGGGGACTGAAGATTTTCCCAGCACTAGAAAGCGAAAAGCCCCGGTGAGACTCACCGAGGCCTAAGACGCCGACCGGGAACTCCCAGTCCACTTGGCTATCATTAGGGGGGTATCGAGCGCGGCTGACAAGCTCCTTGATCGTGCCGCCTGCCAACAACCCTGCGGGCCAAACCTCGCAGGCTCGCAGCCGGCCTCATGACCCATCTTTACGCCACAGGACGACGTTCCGCCTAGAACGGAATATCGTCGTCCATCTCATCCAACCCACCGCCGGCCGGCGCACTAGGACGACTTGCGCCCCCGCCGCTGCGCGCACCGCCACCACCGGCACCACCACCCGAACGCCCACCGCCTCGCTCATTGCTCTCGCGGCTGTATCCACCGTCATCGCCCATCCCACCGCTGCCGCCGCCCGCGCCACCGCGGCCACCCAGCATCTGCATCTGGTCAGCGACGATTTCCGTCGAATACCGATCCTGTCCATCGGTGCCCTGCCACTTGCGCGTACGCAAGCGACCTTCGACATACACGGCCGATCCTTTCTTCAGATATTCATTGACGATCTCGGCCAAGCGCCCAAAAAACACCACACGGTGCCATTCGGTGGCCTCCTTCATTTCGCCGCTCGTCTTGTCCTTGTAGCGATCGGTCGTTGCCAGCCTGATGTTCGCGATGGCGTCCCCGCTCGGCAGATAACGCACTTCCGGGTCGGCGCCCAGGTTACCGACGAGAATGACCTTGTTCACGGATGCCATGTGTTTCTCCAGTTAACTCACGCTTCGCCGCGGCCTGCGGCTTGTACCTTGCGCGGCGGCGTCTTCATATTGGCGGCGATTATAAGCCACCCAAGTACCAGCCCCGAGCACGCAAAGAAGACGGCGTTCGGCCCCGCCGACTTCATGAGCCATCCCCCCACGACACCCCCGAGCGCAAGCCCGATCGATTGCGTGGTGTTATAGACGCCCGCTGCCGCCCCCTTGCGCGTGCCCGGTGCCAGCTTCGACACGAGCGACGGCTGAGATGCCTCGAGAATATTGAAGCCGAGGAAGTAGACGAAGAGTATCGCCGCCACAGTCAGAATCGTATGCGGCGCGGCACCGAGCAGCAATTGGCCGATCAGGATAAGACCGATGGCACCCACGAGTACCGGCTTCATCTTGCCGCGCTTCTCGGCCGCGATGATGGCAGGCACCATCATGACGAACGACAGGCCCATCACCGGCAGATACACCTTCCAGTGCGATGCGACCGGCAGGCCACCGCCCTCGAGAATCCGGGGCACAACGAGGAACAGCGCCGTTTGCGTCGCATGCAGCACCAGCACGCCGAAGTTCAGGCGCAAAAGCTCGACGTTGCGCAGCACCTCCGCAAACGGTGCACGAACGTGCACGGGTTTCGGCGCATCGGGCACGATCCACAGCACCACGCCCACCGCAAGCACAGACAGCACGCCGACGAGCATAAACAGCCCGCTCATCCCCACCAAATGAAAGACGATAGGCGCGCCGACGATCGCAACGGCGAACGAGATGCCAATGCTGCCACCCACCATGGCCATGGCTTTCGTCCGATGTTCCTCGGCCGTGAGATCCGCGATGAATGCGATGACGGCCGACGACACGGCGCCCATGCCCTGAATCACGCGGCCCACGATGATCCAGGCCATCGAATGTCCGATCGCCGCGACGAAACTGCCGATCGCGAAAATCAGCAAACCGGCTGCAATGACAGGCTTACGCCCGAGCTTGTCCGATGCCCATCCATAAAAGATGTAGAGCATCGATTGCGTCACGCCGTATGCACCGAGCGCAATGCCGACGAGCAGCACGTTGTCGCCACCGGGAATCGTCTTCGCGTAGACGGAGAAGACCGGCATGATCATGAAAAGACCAAGCATGCGCAGCGCGAAAATGCCCGCGAGCGCCGCGGTCGCGCGCAACTCGGGCGCGCTCATGCGTGAGGAGGTAACGGAAGCGTTCGACATCGAAGGCGAGCCGGAGATCTGCAGGGGGTCTTGTCTGGGATTCGCCGAAAGCGACGGCATTCACGCCCGCCGGTAACACCTTCTCGCGCGCTGTAAGGACACCGTAACGGCGGTCTGGAAAAGTCGTTATAGTAGCAGGTTTGGCCTTCTCCCTCGCCAGGTTATGGAACAGATTCGCATCCGTGGAGCCCGCACCCACAACCTGAAAAACGTCAATCTCGACCTGCCGCGCCATCAGCTCATCGTGATCACGGGTTTGTCGGGTTCCGGCAAATCATCGCTCGCCTTCGATACGCTATACGCCGAAGGCCAGCGCCGCTACGTCGAGAGCCTGTCGGCCTACGCACGGCAGTTCCTGCAGCTGATGGAGAAGCCCGATGTCGATCTCATCGAGGGGCTGTCGCCCGCGATCTCGATCGAGCAGAAGGCGACCTCGCACAACCCGCGCTCGACGGTCGGCACGGTCACCGAAATCCACGACTACCTGCGCCTGCTTTATGCACGTGTCGGCACGCCCTACTGCCCCGATCACCATATCGCGCTCGAAGCGCAAAGCGTCTCGCAGATGGTCGACGCCGCCCTCGCACTGCCCGAGGAAACGAAGCTGATGATCCTCGCGCCCGTCGTGGCGAACCGCAAGGGCGAACATGCCGAGCTCTTCGAGCAGATGCAGGCGCAAGGCTTCATCCGCTTTCGGATCCGCTCGGGCGGCGGCACCGCCAACGAAGGCACCGCCACGATCTGCGATGTCGATTCCCTGCCAAAGCTGAAGAAGAACGACAAGCATTCGATCGACGTGGTCGTGGACCGCCTGAAAGTGCGCGCCGATATGAAGCAGCGCCTCGCGGAATCGTTCGAAACGGCGCTGCGGCTCGCCGACGGCCGTGCGGTCGTCCTCGAAATGGATACGGGACAAGAGCATATGTTCAGCTCGAAGTTCGCGTGTCCCGTCTGCTCGTATTCGTTGCCCGAACTGGAACCGCGTCTTTTCTCGTTCAACAATCCGATGGGCGCGTGCCCGGATTGTGACGGGCTCGGCCAGATCACATTCTTCGATCCGAAGCGCGTGGTGGCCTACCCGTCGATTTCGCTCGCGGCGGGTGCCGTCAAAGGCTGGGACCGTCGCAACCAGTTTTATTTTCAGATGCTGCAAAGCCTCGCGGCCTATTACGACTTCGATATCGATACGGCGTTCGAAGACTTGCCCGAGAAGACCAAGAAACTGATTCTTTTCGGCTCGGGCAAGGAGACGATCCCGTTCTCGTACATCAACGAGCGCGGCCGCGCGACCGTGCGCGAACACGTCTTCGAAGGCATCATCCCGAACCTGGAGCGGCGCTACCGCGAAACAGATTCGGCCGCGGTGCGCGAAGAGCTTGCCAAGTATCAGAACAATCAGCCGTGCCCGTCTTGCGACGGTTCGCGGCTGCGACGAGAGGCGCGATTCGTGCGGCTCGGCGCGGATGGCCAGGCACGCGCCATCTACGAAATCAGCGGCTCGCCGTTGCGCGATGCGCTCGGCTATTTCCAGACCCTCTCGCTCGAAGGCGCGAAACGCGAGATCGGCGAAAAGGTCATCAAGGAAATCGTCGCCCGGCTCATGTTTCTCAACAACGTCGGGCTCGACTACCTCTCGCTGGAACGCAGCGCGGATACGCTCTCGGGCGGCGAGGCACAGCGCATCCGCCTCGCGTCGCAGATCGGCTCGGGCCTCACGGGCGTCATGTACGTGCTCGACGAGCCGTCGATCGGCCTGCACCAGCGCGATAACGACCGGCTCATCGCGACGCTGAAGCATCTGCGCGATCTCGGCAACTCGGTCATCGTCGTCGAGCACGACGAGGATATGATCCGCATGGCCGACTATGTCGTGGACATGGGCCCCGGCGCGGGCGAGCACGGCGGCATGATCATCTCGCAGGGCACGCCCGACGAGGTGCAGGACGACGCGGCTTCGATGACGGGTCAATATCTCGCGGGTGCGCGCCGCATCGAATTCCCCGATGAACGCAAGGATCCGGACGAGCGGCACCTGCGCATCGTCGAAGCGCACGGCAACAATCTCAAGCAGGTGACGCTCGACCTGCCGGTCGGCCTGCTCACCTGCGTGACGGGCGTGTCGGGCTCCGGCAAATCGACGCTCATCAACGATACGCTCTACAACGCCGTCGCCCAGCATCTGTACGGATCGACGACAGAGCCCGCGCCTTACGAATCGATCGAGGGGCTCGAGCATTTCGACAAGGTCATCAACGTAGACCAATCGCCGATCGGCCGAACGCCGCGCTCGAACCCGGCCACTTACACGGGCGTTTTCACGCCGATCCGCGAGCTTTTTGCCGGCGTGCCTGCCGCCAAGGAACGCGGCTACGACCCGGGACGATTCTCATTCAACGTCAAAGGCGGACGGTGCGAAGCCTGCCAAGGCGACGGCGTGCTGAAGGTGGAGATGCACTTTCTGCCGGATGTCTACGTGCCGTGCGATGTGTGCCACGGCAAGCGCTACAACCGCGAAACGCTCGAAGTCCAATACAAGGGCAAAAACATCAGCGAAGTGCTCGATATGACGGTGGAGCACGCGCACGAGTTCTTCAACGCGGTTCCTGTCATTTCGCGCAAGCTGAAGACGCTGCTCGATGTGGGCCTCGGGTATATCCGCCTGGGGCAATCGGCCACCACGCTATCGGGCGGCGAAGCGCAACGCGTCAAACTATCGCTTGAACTTTCGAAGCGCGATACCGGACGAACGCTTTATATCCTTGACGAACCGACGACGGGCCTGCATTTTCATGACATTGCCTTGCTACTGGAAGTCATTCACCGGTTACGCGATCATGGCAATACTGTCGTAATCATCGAGCATAATCTCGATGTCATAAAAACCGCGGACTGGGTCATCGATCTCGGTCCCGAAGGCGGAGCGGGAGGCGGGCAGATCATCGCGCAGGGTACGCCCGAACAGATTGCGAGATCGAAAGCGAGCTTCACGGGGAAATATCTTGCGCCGCTGCTCGCACGCCGCTAGCGCGGCGTGTTGCGCTGCAACGCACAAGAAATAGGCATCGCGGCCTGAACTGGCTGGAGACGAAAGGCGTCATGGTCAAGCGCAACGAAGCACACGAAGACTTGCCCGTACGGGAGCAGCCGCCGCGTCATGTGCGGCTTACGAGCGACATGAGCCTGCCGAGGCTGTCGGCGGTGGAAATCGGCAGCTACGCCGTCGTGCTGTTCGGCATGTGGGCGGTGATCGAATGGAAGCTGCTGGGCGCGCTGCTCGCCGGCATGCTGGTGTACCAACTCGTGCACACCATCGCACCGGCGATCGAGCGGCATATGTCGAGCCAGCGGGCGCGCTGGCTGGCGGTCGTCATCCTCGCAGTGGTCGTCGTGGGCGGCCTGACGAGCCTGGCGATCGGCATGATCGAGCACTTCGAGCATACGGTGCCCAATATCCAGACTTTGCTCGATCAGGTGATGCAGATCGTGGAGCAGGCCCGCGGGCGCGCTCCCGAATGGATCTCGGCGATGCTGCCGGTCGATGCGGCGCAAATGAAGGAAAAGGCCGGCATGCTCGTGCATACGCACATGGGCCAGCTCCAGCAGGGCGGGAAAAGCGTCGCCCGCGGGTTCGGACATGTTCTCTTCGGCATGATCATCGGCGCGATGATCGCGATCACGACCGAGCGCCACGTTCAGCGGCTGCCGCTCGCGCGGGCGTTCGCGACACGCGTCGCCCGCTTTGCGGATGCCTTCAGACGCATCGTCTTCGCGCAGATCAAGATCTCGGCCATTAATGCCGTGTTCACGGCGCTTTACCTGCTGCTCGCCCTGCCCATCTTTCATCAACGGCTGCCGCTGTCGAAAACGCTTGTCCTCATTACGTTCATCGCGGGGCTTTTGCCCGTCGTCGGCAATCTGATCTCCAATACGCTGATCGTGGCTGTCTCGCTCTCCGTGAGCCTGCCGACGGCTATCGCCTCGCTCGGCTTTCTCGTGGCGATCCACAAGCTCGAGTACTTCCTGAACGCGCGCATCGTCGGCGGACAGATCGAAGCCCGCGCCTGGGAGTTGCTGCTCGCCATGCTGATCATGGAAGCCGCGTTCGGCATACCGGGGCTTGTCGCCGCGCCCATCTTCTATGCCTACATCAAGCGCGAGCTCATCTATTTGCGGCTGATCTGAGACGCTGGCAGCCGCTCACCGGAACACCACGGTCTTCGTCCCGTTGAGCACGATGCGGTGCTCGACATGCCACTTCACCGCACGCGCGAGCGTCACGCACTCCACGTCCCGTCCGATTGCCGTCAACTGGTCGGGCGTCATGCTGTGATCGACTCGCTCGACTTCCTGCTCGATGATCGGGCCTTCGTCGAGATCGGTCGTCACGTAATGCGCCGTCGCACCGATCAGCTTCACGCCACGGTCGAACGCCTGGTAATAAGGCTTCGCGCCTTTGAAGCTCGGCAGGAACGAATGATGGATGTTGATCGCGCGACCCGCGAGCTTCTCGCATAGCGCCGGCGAAAGAATCTGCATGTAGCGCGCGAGCACGACGAGATCGACGTCGCTTCGCTCGATCACTTCATAGACGCGCGCTTCCTGTGCGGCTTTCGCGGCGTCCGTCGATTCGGTCAACGGGAAATGATGAAACGGAATGTCGTAGCTCGCGGCCAGTTGATAAAAGTCCCGATGGTTCGAAATGATCGCGGGGATTTCGATCGGCAGTTGACCCGTGCGATAGCGAAACAGCAAATCGTTCAGGCAATGGCCGATCTTCGACACCATGATGACGACGCGCGGCTTCACCGTCGCATCGTGCACCTCCCAACGCATCGAAAACTGCTCGGCCAGTTCCGAGAAAGCGGTGCGCAGCGCGTCGAGCGCCGGGCCACCGCCCACCTGCTGGAAATGCACGCGCATGAAGAACTCGCCGGTATGGCTATCGCCGAACTGCGCCGAATCGAGGATATTGCTGCCGCGCTCGAACAGGAATCCGGAAACGGCGTGAACGATGCCGGGCCGGTCGGGGCAGGACAGTTTGAGGATGAAGCTGTGTTCGGTCGACATGACCTGCGAACTCCTTTGTTGATCCGATAGCGCGCAGCGCTAAACCGATGAGAGCGGCGGCACGACGAAGAGCGCGTCGATGCCCGCGCAGCTCTCTTCGTCGATCCAGCGGTGCCGCAAGAAACATTCGAGGCTGGCAAGGCTCGCATCCACCGTCATTGCACCTTCCTCGATCCACCGCGCGACTTCATCGACACGCGCGAGACGGTGCTCGCTGACTTCCCCGTCCTGATTGCGCGGCGAGAAGTCCAGCGGCAGCGTCAGGTCGTAGACGAAAATCTGCTCCGACTGCGTGCCCTCGGGAATCGTCTGCAGCACATGTACGCTGCGCCCCGCGACGGCGCGCGAGGCGAGCGCCTCGCCAATGCCGGCCTCTTCCCAGCACTCCTTGGCGAGCGTCGCCTCGATGCCGAGCCCCCACGCAATGCCGCCCGCGACCACGTTATCGAGCAGCCCGGGATCGGTCGCCTTGGTGTCGCTGCGGCGCGCGATCCAAAGCTGCGGCGCGCGATCCGGGTATTTTACGATGCCGTTCAGATGCACCGCATACGTCATCGTGCCGAAAAAGCGCGCGGCGGCGCGTTCGATATAGGCGAGCGGCGGCTCGTCGAACATGTTGCGCACTGCGTAAATCTCGTCGCGCCAGCCTACGATCCGGCCGGCGGCCGCCAGCGCACCGATGACGGCCCCGAGCGCAGCCGAACGCGTATCGGCGTTTTCGTCGAAGCGCGGGGCAAGCGTGACGCGCGCCGCGTCGAGCGCGAAAACGTCCGGCCAGCGCGCGAGCAGCGAGACGTCAGACTCGCGAATCCATCCGACCTGCCGCCCGGCGAGCCAGAACGGTCGATGAGCGCGCGCATCGAAACACCGCGCGGCGGCAATACAAGGCAAGCTCATGGTTCCTCCGTTGCCGCTCAATCGCGCAACGCGACGCGCAAGCCGAGCGCGACGAAAGTCGCACCGGCCAGCCGGTCGAGCCAGACGCCGATGCCAGGCCGGCGCTTGAGCCATGCGCCGATCGCCCCGGCCGATAGCCCGAAAAGCGAAAAGATCACAACCGTCTCGAGCATGAAAACGAGACCGAGCCCGATCATCTGCACGGCCACGCTCGTCGCCGCGCCAGGATCGACGAATTGCGGCAAAAACACGATGAAAAAGAGCGTGACCTTCGGATTGAGCATGTTGCCGAGCACGCTTTGCCGAAAGACGGTCGAAAGCCGCTGCGGCGGCCTCGTATGTGCCTCGCTCAGGCCGCGGCTCGTCAGCGCTTTGACGCCGATCCAGATCAGATATGCGCCGCCCGCAAGCTTGACGAGATGGAACGCGAACGGGGAGGCGCGCAGGAGCGCGGCAATGCCGAACGCGGCAAGCGTCGTATGGAAAACGACGCCGGCCGCAAAACCGAGCGCGGCAACCAACCCGGCCGCCCGCCCCTGCGAGACGCCGCGCGCAATGACTTGCAGATTGTCGGGGCCGGGCGCGACGGTGATGGCGGCCGAAGCCGCGGCAAAAAGCGCGATCTGGTTCATCCGTTGGCTTCCTGTCTAGGTGGAACAGTCGACGGGCGAAGCTGCGGCAGCACACGAGCTCGTGCGCCGAAGCCACGCCGCGCCGGCTCAATGGCCCGAGAATTCGGCAATCGTATAGAGCGGCAGCCCGTTATCGCGCAACAGCTTCGAGCCGCCGAGATCGGGCAGATCGATGATCGCGGCGCCTTCGATCACGTGCGCGCCAAGCCGCTCGAGCAGATTCTTGCCAGCCATCATCGTGCCGCCTGTTGCGATGAGATCGTCGACGATGACGACGCGATCGCCGGCCTTGCAGGCATCCTCGTGAATTTCCACGGTGGCCGTGCCGTATTCGAGCGAATACGATTCGGACACCGTACGAAACGGCAGCTTGCCGATCTTGCGGATCGGAATGAACCCCAGGTTGAGCTCATAGGCGACGATCGGCGCAATGATGAAGCCGCGTGCGTCGAGCCCGGCGATGTAGTCGAGCTTCGCTTCGACATAGCGCTCGATGAAGAGATCGATCAGCACGCGCAGCGTTTTCGGGCGCTGCAAAAGCGGCGTGATATCGCGGAACTGGACCCCGGGCATCGGCCAGTCGGGGATCGTGCGGATCTGGCTTTTGATGAACGCGGCAGCGTCGTGCGGCTCTTGCTCGGGCGGGTTGGACATGGAAACTCTCCGAAGGACGGCCCGCCTCGCCCGGCAGGCCTGATCGATCTAAAAACGAAAACGCGCTCGCCGGCGCCGCGCGTCAGGCGGTCGCCGCGCCGGCGCGGCGGTTCTTCGAGAGCCGCGCCTCGGCCAGCGCGAGCGCCTCGGGCACCCCTCGCAGCACGACGATGTCGGCCTCGCGCAGCTTGGTCTCGGGACCCGGCTCGACACCGCGAATGCCATGCCGCCGAATGGCCGTCACCTCGACGCCGAGCTCGCTCAAGCCAAGTTCCTCGAGCGTGCGGCCGACCGCCTCGGCGTTGCCGTCGACGGGCACCGATTGTAGCCGCACCTGCTCATGGCCGTCGTCATCGCCGGGATCGTCGGCGCCGCGGAAATAGCCGCGCAACAGGCTGTACCGCGCATCGCGCATTTCCTCGACGCGCCGCACGACGCGCCGCATCGGCACGCCCATCAGCACGAGCGTGTGCGAGGCGAGCATGAGGCTGCCCTCGACGATCTCGGGGATGACCTCCGTCGCGCCGGCGGCGAGCAGCCGTTCGAGGTCGGCGTCGTCGACGGTACGCACGATGATCGACAGCGCCGGCTCGAGCTCGTGCACGTTATGCAGTACACGCAGCGCGGACGATGTATTGGCGTAGGTGATCGCAACGGCCGCCGCGCGGTGAATTCCGGCCGCAACGAGCGATTCGCGGCGCGCGGCATCGCCGAACACGACCGACTCGCCCGCCGCGGCGGCGGCGTTCACACGATCGGGATCGAGATCGAGCGCGACATACGACAGCCCTTCGTGCTCGAGCATGCGTGCCAGGTTCTGCCCTGAGCGGCCGTATCCGCAGATGATGACATGGCCTTGCTGCCGCAGGCTTTGCGTCGCGATACGGGTCATCTGCAGCGACTGCTGCATCCATTCCGTCGACGAAAGCCGCAGGACGATACGGTCGGCGTTCTGGATGATGAGCGGCGCCGCAAGCATCGACAGCAGCATCGAAGCGAGAATCACCTGCAGCAGCACCGGATCGACGAGGTGCTTATCCTCGATCAGGTTCAGCAGCACGAAGCCGAATTCGCCGGCCTGCGCGAGGCCGAGCCCGGTGCGCATCGCCACGCCCGGTGTCGCGCCGAAAAGCCGCGTGAGCCCGGTCACCATGACCGCTTTGAGCAGCACCGGTCCGACGAGCAACGCCAGCACCAGCAAGGGATGCGAAATGAGCACACGCGGATTGAGCAGCATACCCGTCGTCACGAAGAACAAGCCGAGCAGCACATCGCGAAACGGCTTGATGTCTTCTTCCACCTGGTGCCGATAGGGCGTCTCCGCAATCAGCATGCCGGCGATGAACGCCCCGAGCGCAAGCGAGAGCCCGAACTTGTCGGTGATGAACGCAGCGCCGAGCGTCACGAGCAGCAGGTTCAGAACGAAAAGCTCCTGCGAGCGCCGGCGCGCCACCAGATCGAACCAGCGCGTCATGAACCGCTGCCCGACCATGAGCAAAACCGCGAGCGCGACCACGATCTTGAGCGCGGCCACGCCGAGCGTCACCGCAAGATCGCGGGAATCGCCGCCGAGCGCCGCGATGATGATGAGCAGCGGCACCACGGCGAGATCCTGAAAGAGCAGTACGCCGAAGATGTTGCGCCCATGCTCGGTCTCGATCTCTAGCCGCTCGGCGAGCATCTTGCTGACGATGGCCGTCGACGACATCGCAAGCGCGCCGCCGAGCGCAATACACCCTTGCCAGGGTACGTGCATCCAGCGCTCGAGTGCGAGCCCGCCCAGCAACGCAAGCGCGACCGTGCCGATCACCTGCAGCAGCCCCAGCCCGAAAACGAGCGTCTTCATCGCGCGCAGCTTCGTCAGCGAGAATTCGAGCCCGATCGAGAACATCAAGAACACGATGCCGAATTCGGCGAGATTCTGGGCCCGCTCCGTATTCGGTGCGATGCCGAGCGCATGGGGCCCGACGACGATGCCGACGGCCAGATAGCCGAGCATCGGAGGCATATTGAGATAGCGAAACAGCACGACTCCTGCCACGGATGCCAGGAGCAGCAAAAGCGTCATCTCGAGCGGGGATATCACGTGCGATGCGTCCTCTGGGTCTGCGGATGAGCGCCGCGCGTTGAGAAGGGCGTACCTGCGCCTCAGGACGGCCCACCCGCGTGCCGAGGTTCGCGCAGGCTGGCCGGGCGCGGCGAACGCCTTTGTTATACTCCGCGAATGATAGCGAAAATCAATGGCAACCGGGCATTGGCGCTCGCCCGGGAGGTGCTCGAGATCGAGGCTGACGCCGTACGCGCCTTGCGCGATCGCATCGACGAAAGCTTCGTCACTGCGATCGATCTGCTTCTGAGCTGCCGCGGCCGTGTCGTGGTCTCGGGTATCGGCAAATCGGGGCATGTGGCTCGCAAGCTCGCGGCCACGCTCGCGAGCACGGGCACGCCGGCGTTTTTCGTGCATCCGGCCGAAGCGAGCCACGGTGACCTCGGCATGATCGCGGCCGACGATGTCTTCATCGCGCTGTCGAACTCGGGGGAATCGGAGGAGCTCGTTGCCATCCTGCCGCTCGTGAAGCGCATCGGTGCCAAGCTCATCGCCATGACGGGCCGTCCCGAATCGAGCCTCGCCCGCCTCGCGGACGTTCACCTCAACGCGGGTGTCGCGAAGGAAGCGTGCCCGCTCAATCTCGCGCCGACGGCGAGCACGACGGCCGCGCTCGCGCTCGGCGACGCGCTCGCGGTGGCCGTGCTCGATGCGCGCGGCTTCGGCGCCGACGACTTCGCGCGTTCGCACCCGGGCGGTGCCCTGGGCCGGCGGCTGCTCACCTACGTGCGCGATGTCATGCGTACCGGCGACCAGGTGCCGAAGGTTCCGACAGCCGCGACCGTGCGCGACGCCCTGTTCCAGCTCACGGCCAAGCGCATGGGGATGACGGCGATCGTGGACGAAGACGACCGCGTCGCGGGCATCTTCACCGACGGCGATTTGCGCCGTGTGCTCGAACGCACGGGCGACTTCCGCGAGCTGCCGATCGCCGATGTCATGACCCGCTCGCCGCGCGCGATCGGTGCGGACCGCCTGGCCGTGGAAGCCGTGGAACTGATGGAGCGCCACCGCATCAATCAGATGCTCGTGATCGACGACGCCGGCAAGCTGATCGGCGCGCTCAACATGCACGACCTCTTTTCGAAGAAGGTGATCTGATGACCGCAACACCGCTGAGCGCTACCGAACGCGCGAGCCGCGTGAAGCTGATGGTGTTCGACGTGGACGGCGTACTGACCGACGGCGCCTTGCACTTCACGGCCGAAGGCGACTACATGAAGTCGTTCAATTCGATGGATGGCCATGGGCTGAAGCTGCTGCGCGAAGCCGGCGTCGCAACGGCCATCATTACGGGACGGCGCTCGGAAATCGTGGCACGGCGCGCTGAAGAACTGCGCATTTCGCATCTTTACCAAGGGGTCGGCGAAAAGGCCGCGGTGCTCGCCGAACTGCTGCGGACAACGGGGGTTTCGGCCGACGCTTGCGGCTATATGGGCGACGATTGGCCCGACCTCGCGGCCATGCTCCAATGCGGCTTCGCGGCCGCTCCGGCCAACGCGCATCCCGAGGTGATCGCCCGCGCACATTGGATCTCGAAGGCGCGCGGCGGCTACGGTGCCGCCCGCGAACTCTGCGAGACGATCCTGCGCGCACAGCACCGCTACGACGCGCTGCTCGCAGCGGCATGCGGAGCGCGCGGCGCATGAATGCTTCACGCTTCACGTCGATGGTTTCACTCGTCGCGATGGCGGCACTGGCCGGCGGCACTTACTGGCTGCTGCAGGCAACCCGCCCGCCCGACGCGGCCGGGACCGCGGCTCCGAAGACCCATTCGCCCGACTATTTCGCCGATAACTTCTCGGTATCCGAGCTCGATAACTCGGGCTTGACACAGTACCGGCTCACCGCCACGCGCATGGTGCACTACGAGGACGACGAAAACAGCGACCTCACGCACCCCGCGATCCGCGCCTTCCAGCCCGGCAAGCCCGTCGTGACGGCGACGGGCGAGCGCGGCACCGTGAACGCCGATGCCTCGGTCGTCGATCTTTACGACAACGCGCGGATTCTGCGCGCGGCCGGCATGGGCGACCCGGAAATGCAGGCCGATTCGTCGCACTTTCGCGTGCTCGTGAACGACGATGTGATCGAGACGGAAAAGCCGGTTAAACTGCGGCGCGGCCAGTCCGTCATGACGGCCAGCGCGATGAAGTACAACAACGTCACCCGGTTCATGCAGCTCTTCGGCAACGTACGCGGCGCCATCGCCCCGTCGGAACAGTCCGGCAGCGCGCCGAAATGACCGGTTGATCCCAAACGTAGCGTGACCGCATGAACCCATCGTTCTTTTTTTCCGAGTACCGCCGCGCGCGCGCCTTTCTCAAGGCCGTGCTGCTGGCCGCCGTCTGCGGCGTCGGCCTCGGCGGCGCGCCGCTCGCACATGCCGAGCGCGCCGATCGCGACAAGCCGCTCAATATCGAAGCGGACAACATGACCTACGACGACCTCAAGCAGGTCAACATTTTTACGGGTCACGTGGTTGCCACGAAGGGCACGATCATCATCAAGGCCGACCGCGTCGAAGTGAAGCAGGACCCGCAAGGTTACCAATATGCGACGGGCACGATGACGGGCCACGGGCTCGCTTATTTCCGCCAAAAACGGGATGGCGTCGACGAATACGTCGACGGCACCGCTGAACGCATCGACTATGACGGCAAGCAGGACTTGACGACACTGACGACGAATGCGACGGTAAGGCGCTTGCAGGGCCTCTCGACGGTGATGGATCAGGTGCATGGCAGCGTCATCACCTATGACGGCCAGAAAGAGTTCTATACCGCGCGCGCGGGCAAGGACGTCGCGGGACCGGGCAATCCGACCGGACGCGTGCGCGCGATGCTCTCGCCGCGCAACGGCGCGCCGGGGCCGCTCAACGGCAGCCCCGCCACGCTCGCGCCGGCCACGGGAATTCAAGGGACACCGCAGCAGTGAATACGCTTTCCACTACCGAGGCAGGGGCGAATGCCGCCGCGCACGCCACCGCGCCCGCAAAAACGAGCTCGCTCGTCGTGCGCAACCTCAGGAAACGCTACGGTTCGCGCACCGTCGTGAAAGACGTCTCGCTCGATGTGAAAAGCGGCGAGGTGGTGGGGCTGCTCGGCCCCAACGGCGCGGGCAAGACCACATCGTTTTACATGATCGTCGGTCTCGTGCCGCTCGACGCGGGCGACATCATGCTCGACGGCAACCCGATCAGCTTCATGCCGATCCACAAGCGCGCGGCGCTCGGTCTTTCCTATCTGCCGCAGGAAGCGTCGGTGTTTCGCAAGCTGACCGTGGAACAGAATATCCGCGCCGTGCTCGAACTGCTGCATGACGAGAACGGCAAGCGGCTCGGGAAACAAGCCATCGAGGCCCGCACCGAGGCGCTGCTCGACGAGCTGCAGATCGGCCATCTGCGCGAAAACCCGGCGCTCTCGCTGTCCGGCGGCGAACGCCGGCGCGTGGAGATCGCGCGCGCGCTCGCGACGAATCCGAGCTTCATTCTGCTCGACGAGCCGTTTGCCGGCGTCGACCCGATCGCAGTGCTCGAAATCCAGAAAATCGTCAAATTCCTCAAGCAACGCAACATCGGCGTGCTGATCACCGATCACAACGTGCGTGAAACGCTCGGTATCTGCGATCACGCCTACATCATCAGCGATGGCAGCGTGCTCGCCGCCGGCGCGCCGCGCGAAATCATCGAAAACGAGAGCGTGCGGCGCGTCTATCTCGGCGAGCATTTCCGCATGTAACGCGTTCGGGCCGGGGCGCAGCACCCTGTCGGCCCGATCGGCCAGGCCCTGTCCGTCCGCCTGCAATTTTTACCCCCTCCCGCGCCCCGGCGCGCGCGGCCCGGCCTCCATCGGGAAAAACCGCGCGCGGCGAGGTTTCGCGCTTGTGGCAAAGTCTCTACAATGAAACCCAACTTGCCATGAAAGCCAGCCTTCAACTTCGCCTGTCGCAGCATCTTGCGCTGACCCCTCAACTGCAACAGTCCATTCGGCTGCTGCAGCTGTCCACGCTCGAACTGCAGCAGGAAGTGGCGATGGCCGTCGCGCAAAACCCCTTGCTCGAGAGCGAGGAAGAATGGATCGCGAGTCCGTTGCGCGTGGCGGGCGACGGCTCGGTGATCGCCCAGACGCCCGGGCCGAGCGCGCCGGAGCCGATGAGCGGCAACGCCTCGGACGGCGCGTCGGAGCGCGCGGGAACGAGCGACTCGGGTCCCTCGGACGAGTACAACGGCATGTCCTCGTCGGACAGCGGCGATGCGTCGCAGTGGAACCTCGACGACTACGGCCGCTCGTCGACACCGTCGGATGACGACGATCTGCCGCCGCTGCAGATCCACGAGCCGACCACAACCCTGCGCGACCATCTGATGGCCCAGTTGCGCGTCACGCAGGCAGGCCTGCGCGACCGGGCACTGATCACCTTCCTGATCGAATCGCTCGATGACGATGGCTACCTCACCGCGTCGCTCGACGAAGTGATCGCCGATCTGCCCGAAGAGCTGGAAGTCGATCTCGACGAGCTGAACGCCGCGCTCGCGCTGTTGCACAGCTTCGATCCGGCCGGCGTCGGTGCGCGCTCCGCCTCCGAATGCCTGCGGCTGCAGTTGCTGCGGCTGCCCGATACACCGACACGCAAGCTGGCCCTCGAGATCGTGGGGCAGCATCTCGAGTTGCTGGCCGCGCGCGATTTCACGCGTTTGAAGAAACAGCTGAAGACGACCGATGACGCGCTGCGCGAAGCGCACGCGCTGATCCGCTCGCTCGAGCCGTTCCCCGGCGCGGCCTACGGCAAAGCCGAAGCCGATTATGTGGTGCCGGATATCATCGTGAGAAAGACCGGCCAGGGATGGCAGGCCGAGCTGAACCCGGAAGTGGTTCCCCGGCTGCGGATCAACCACCTCTACGCGAACATCCTGCGCAACAACCGGGGCGACCCGGGCAGCGGCTCGTTGCGCCAGCAACTGCAGGAAGCCCGTTGGCTCATCAAGAACATCCAGCAGCGCTTCGAAACGATCCTGCGCGTCGCGCAGGCCATCGTCGAGCGTCAGAAGAGCTTTTTCGTGCACGGCGAAATCGCCATGCGCCCCTTGGTTTTGCGGGAAATAGCTGATACGCTGGGCTTACACGAATCGACGGTCTCGCGCGTCACTACCGGCAAGTACATGCTCACCCCATTCGGGACGCTGGAATTCAAGTACTTTTTCGGGTCGCACGTCTCGACCGACACAGGGGGGGCCGCCTCATCCACGGCCATTCGCGCGCTCATCAAGCAACTGATAGGAGCAGAAGACTCGAAAACGCCTCTTTCAGACAGCCGCATAGCCGAACTGCTGGCCGAACAGGGCTTCGTGGTAGCGCGTAGAACCGTCGCCAAATACCGCGAAGCGCTGAAGATCCCGGCAGTCAACCTGCGCAAGTCTCTGTAGCTTTCCGCGTTTACGCGGAAGGCATTTTCCGGCCGCGATGCCATTGGCGCGAAGGCCGTCCGAGACGACCCGCCGCTCGTCAGTCACGCGGGGTGATGTTCGAGCGGGCCGCTTTCCGACCGGTTACGCCGCGCCCATGCGCGTGAGAAGGCCATTTGTTTGGAGAGCACTATGAATCTGAAGATCAGTGGACGCCATCTCGAAGTAACGCCGGCACTGCGCGAATATGTGGTTACCAAGCTGGACAAGGTGCTACGACACTTCGATCAGGTGATTGATGGCAACGTGGTCCTCTCGGTCGACAATCAGAAGGAAAAGGACAAGCGGCAAAAAGTGGAAATCAATCTCCACCTAAAGGGCAAAGACATCTTCATCGAAAGCGCCAACGGCGATCTGTACGCCGCTATCGATCTCATGATCGACCGGCTCGATCGGCAGGTCATGCGCCACAAGGAGCGCATCCAGGAACATCAACACGACGCCATCAAGCACCAGGAGGCGCCGCTGGGCGAACAGCCGCAGCCCTGAGTCGAGCGGGCGGCACGCAGGACGCGCGCCGCTCACCCCGCGAAGCCGCCCTGAAACGGGCGGTTTTTTCATGCGTACGCCGCACCGCCCGGACCGCTCGAATTGCGCGTTCGTCCGCACGTTTGCGCAGTGCAACACCCTATCCGGCTGATTTATAATGTGCCGGTCATTTGCGGGGCAGCCGGCCAAGTCGCCGTTCGAGGCACGGGCCACGAATCCGACCGGCCCGGTCGAAACCGACAACCCGTCAGTTGCCGCGAGGAGCGCCCAGGCGACGCGTTAGCCTGCCAACATGAATCGTTTAGCCAAATTCCTTCCCCTCGAAAACGTCGTCATCGAACTATCCGTCACGAGCAAGAAGCGCGTATTCGAGCAAGCGGGGCTGATTTTCGAAAACCAGAACGGAATCGCACGCAGCGCAGTGACGGACAACCTGTTCGCGCGCGAACGCCTCGGCTCGACAGGTCTCGGCGAAGGTGTCGCCATTCCGCACGGCCGGATCAAAGGCCTCAAGCAGCCGCTCGCCGCCTTCGTGCGCCTGGAGCAGCCGATTCCATTCGAAGCCCCGGACGGCCAGCCCGTTTCGCTCCTGATCTTCCTGCTCGTACCCGAGCAGGCCACGCAGCAGCACCTCGAAATCCTGTCCGAGATCGCCCAGTTGCTCTCCGATCGCGAAACGCGCGAACGACTGCATACGGAAGCAAGCCACGAGGAGTTGCATCGGCTGCTCACCCAGTGGCACCCTTGACACTATCGTGAACTCGCCCGGGAGGGCATTCGCACAAGGCCCGGACGCGCAGCCAGTCGATCGGCGGCGCGCGTCGACGGCCGGCGGGTTGTAGCAGTCTATTTGGACGGAGTCAGGGATTCATGGATACTTCCAGCATCAACGCCCAGAGCATCTTCGACGACAACGCAGCCTCGCTCAAATTGAGCTGGCTGACGGGGCATGAAGGCTGGGAACGCGGCTTTTCGGCGGAGACCGTCGCCAATGCAACCTCGAGCGCGGATCTCGTCGGCCACCTGAACCTCATCCATCCGAACCGGATCCAGGTGCTGGGCGATGCCGAGGTCAATTACTATCAGCGGCAAACGGACGAGGACCGCTCGCGCCATATGTCGGAGCTGATCGCACTCGAGCCGCCGTTTCTCGTCGTGGCAGGGGGAGTTGCCGCGCCGCCCGAACTCGTGCTGCGCTGTACGCGCTCGTCGACGCCGCTTTTCATGACGCCGGTGTCGGCCGCCGCCGTCATCGACAATCTGCGCCTTTACATGTCGCGCATTCTTGCTCCGCGCGCGACACTGCATGGCGTATTTCTCGACATCCTGGGCATGGGCGTATTGCTGACCGGCGACTCCGGTCTCGGCAAAAGCG
>NZ_JBMRBK010000072.1:0-68961 GCF_057351765.1 Trinickia sp.
AATGATATTGCGAGTCATTCTCATTTGCGTTAAGGTTAACGATAAGCGAGCTCGAACGAGAGCACGTTTCGTCAACACTCAACAACAACACCGTCGAACAATCATGTCATTTCGGCCTCGCAGCGCTGCCGTTCGGTCTATTTATCCGATTGCCGCTCCATCTTCCGTTGCTCTCAAACCTTTATTGATCGCGGTACGCACGGCCTTTGTCGGTTTGTTGGCGACGGGCCTCGGTACCGTCGCCTGCGCGCAGGCGTCCGCGGACTCGGTGACGAGCCCGAGCGATTCGCGCAACACGCTCCCTGCGGTCGTAATCAAGACCGACGCAGTGGCGGATGAGCCGGTCAAACCCTACGCGGGCGGGCAGATCGCCCAGGGCGGGCGGCTGGGATTGCTCGGCAACAAAAGCGCAATGGATACGCCGTTCAGCGTGAGCAACTACACGTCGCAGCGCCTGGACGATCAACAGGCGCCCACGCTCGGCGATGCGCTGAACAAAGACCCATCGATTCGTTTCACTGGGCAAACGGGCGGTGTGACCGATTCCTTTTATATCCGCGGCTTTCCAGTCAACGAAGGCAACCTGAGCGATTTCGCATTCGACGGCGTATATGGCGTGGTGCCGAATTATCACGTCTTCACCGAATACGTCGAGCGTGTCGATGTGCTCAAGGGGCCGGCGGCGCTGCTTTACGGCATGTCGCCGAACGGTGGGGTCGGGGGCGTAGTCAACATCGTGCCGAAACGGCCGCTCGCGAAAGACCTAACCCGGTTCACGGCCGACTACACCTCCGATT
Source organism: Trinickia sp. (assembly GCF_057351765.1). Classification (NCBI taxonomy): domain Bacteria; kingdom Pseudomonadati; phylum Pseudomonadota; class Betaproteobacteria; order Burkholderiales; family Burkholderiaceae; genus Trinickia; species Trinickia sp. The sequence goes on from NZ_JBMRBK010000072.1 coordinate 798, forward strand.
CGCAAGTGGGCGGCCATATTGATATGAGCCGGCGGTTCGGCAGCGAACGACAGTTCGGCATCCGTTTCAACGGGCTGCATCGCCAAGGCGGCACACCGCTCGATAACCAGCGTTCCCGCGCGGAGGTCGGCGCCTTGTCGCTCGATTATCAGGGCGAGCGCTTGCGGGCGACGCTCGATGTCATCGAGCAATATCAATGGATCGATGCGCCCACACGGCCTTTCCTCGTGACATCGGGCATCGCGGTGCCGTCTGCCGCCGACGGCCGGCGCAACGTCACGCAATCGTGGGGCTGGTGGAAATCCTACGATCAGTCGACGCTGTTGCGTGCCGAATACGACGTGAACAGCAACGTGACGGTATTCGCCGATGCAGGCGGCGCCAAGACCGACGTTGCACGGCTGTCCGACCAGACGCCGACGATCATCGATGCCGCGGGCGATACGCGCTCGACGCCGCAGAACTGGAAATTCCAGGTCAACCGCTGGAGCGCCGACACGGGCTTGCGCGCCCACTTCGATACGGGTCCGGTCAAGCATGCGCTGACGCTGCAGGCGAGTCTCTATCAGGATCGTCTCGCGCAGACGAGCAATTCCGGCACCGCGATTCTCTCGAACATTTATTCGCCCGTCGCGAGCCCGGCTCAGGCCATCGCTTCGCCGTCGAGTGCGCCGAAGGTCTCGTCGTCGCAACTGACGGGCGTGGCGCTCGCGGATACGCTGAGCGTCTTGAACGATCGGGTCCAGCTCACGGCCGGCGTGCGCCATCAGCAAGTCGAGTCGGACAACTTCAGCGCAGCCACTGGCGCCAAGACCACATCCTACGACAAGAGTGCGGTGACGCCATTGGTGGGGATCGTCTTCAAACCCGTGCAGAACGTTTCGCTTTACGCGAACTATATCGAAGGGCTCAGCAAGGGCGACATTGCGCCGGCTGCCGCTTCGAACGCAGGCCAGGTGTTCGCGCCGTACAAGACGAAGCAGCACGAGGTCGGCGTAAAAGTCGACTTCAAGAACGTGATGGCGACCCTCGCGGCATTTCGAATCACGAAGCCCAGCGGTCAATTGTCAGGGACGGTGTTTACCGTCGATAGCGAGCAGCGCAATCAAGGGCTCGAGCTCACCGTAGCAGGCGAGCCGATCAGAGGCGTTCGCGTGCTCGGCGGCGCGACGCTGCTCGACGCGAAGCTGACCAGGACCGCCAGCGCCGCGACGACGGGCAATCGGCCCGTGGGTGTACCGACCTGGATGGCGAATGTGGGCGCCGAATGGGATCTGCCGTGGGTCGCGGGCCTGACGCTCACAGGTGGCGTGAACTTCACGGGGCGCGAGTATGTGAATCAGGCGAACACGCAGTCGGTACCGGGCTGGACGACGGTCGATTTCGGCACGCGATATACGACTGCCATTCACGGTAAAACCACCACCTTTCGTGCCGGCGTGTTGAATGTCTTCAACCGGAAGTATTGGTCTGGCGTCGCCTCTTTCGGCACGATCTCGCTCGGCGCACCGCGAACACTGTTCGCCTCCGCCACCGTGGATTTCTGATCGCGGCGATGGGAATACGGATGCAAACTCATCGCTCGCATCGGCAAGACCGAACGCAAGGCGTCCAGGTGTTCGAACCTGCCTCGCTGCGTCCCATTTTGGCGCCGGCGCTCGACCGTCTCGTGCACGGCGCGCCGCAAGCGCTGGGCGACATGACGCGGCAGTATGGCTCTCCACTCAACGTCGTGGTACCGGGCACGCTGGCTCGCAACGTCGACGCGTTTCGCGCGGTGCTGCGCCGGCACGATCTGCGCTTCGAGATTCTTTACGGCGCGAAGGTCAACAAGTCGCCCGCGCTCGTGCGTGCGGCGGTCGACGCAGGCATCGGGGTTGACGTATCGAGCCTCTACGAAATGCGCGATGCGCTGCGCGCCGGGATCGACCCGGCTCGATTGTGTGCGACGGGCCCGGCGAAGACACGAGTCTTTCACATGGCATTGGTCGCCAATGCAGCGTTGATATCGGTCGACTCGAGCGAGGAGTTGGCGGACCTCGAAACGATCGTCCGCGAGATCGAACCCGACCGGCCCGCACGCGTACTGTTGCGCTATCGCCCTGAAGAAGCGCCGGCGAGCCGCTTCGGTATGAACGCGGCGGATCTGCTTGCCTGCATGAAGCGGTTGGCTCTGCAAAGCAATTCATTTTCTTTCGAGGGTTTTCATTTTCATCTCGGCGGATATCGTTACGAGACGCGGGCCAGCGCCATGCGCCAACTCGTTCATTTCGTCGATGCGGCTCGCGCGATGGGCCTCGTTCCGAAGATCGTCGATATCGGCGGCGGAATGCCCGTGGGATACGTCGATCGTGAGGAGTACGAAGCGTTCGTTCGTGCACAGGACCCGAGTCACTACCGCAACGGCAAGATCCCCGCATCGTTTTATCCCTATGGCGGTCCGATCGGTGCCTGCGAGTGGCTGGACCGGTTGCTCGGCTCGCCCTGCACGGACGGTATGTCCATCGCACGGTATCTGAATGCGCAAGGCCTGACGCTGGCGATCGAGCCGGGAAGAAGCCTGGCCGACCAGACGGCCGTATCGATTTTTCGCATTACCCGTGTCAAGGCGCAGGCGGCGGGCGAGGCCGTCGTCTTCGTCGAAGGCAGCAGCTTCAGCGCGTGCGAAACGTGGTTCGGCTCGGAGTTCCTGGTGGACCCGATCGTCGTATCGGTGAATCCCACCGACGATGAAACGCGGACCGCGGTACCGGTGCGGGCCTGGATCGCCGGACACAGCTGTCTCGATGAAGACGTCTTGACGAATCGCCTCGTTCATTTTTCGAGAAGACCCCAAGCCGGGGATCTGCTGGTCTATGCCAACACAGCCGGCTACCAGATGGATCTGCTCGAAAACGAATTTCACCGCCATCCCATGCCGCGCCGGATTGCCGTGGCATTTGACGCCACGGGCGGCATGGACATTTCACCTGACGATCGAATGGAGAATCGGAATGATTTTGAATAAAGTCACCGACCTGATCGGAAACACACCTGTCCTGAGCATTTCTGTTCCAGCCCGGCAGGCAAGGCTGCTGCTCAAGATCGAGAAGAACAACCCCGGTGGCAGCATCAAGGACCGCATGGCGCGCAATATGATCGTCGCCGCGCTCAAATCGGGACGGCTGAGCCCGGGTGGCGTCGTCGTGGAGTCCTCCTCCGGCAATACGGGCATTGGCTTGGCGATCGCCGCCGTCGAGTTCGGTCTGCGCTTCATCGCCATCGTCGATCATCATGCGGCGCCCGACAAAATTGCCGTCATGCGCGCTTTGGGCGCCGAGATCCGTTATGTCGAAGGCACCTACCGCGAAGACGAAGTCGCGGTGGTTGAGCGCCAGCGCATGGCCGCGGAGGTAGCGAGCCAGATTCCTGGCGCCGTCTTCATGAATCAATCCGATAACGCGGCCAATGCAGGCGGATATTCGGAGTTCGTGAGGGAAGTCATCGCCGAGGTGGGCGGGGTGGATGCCTATGTGGGCTGTGTCGGGACGGGCGGTTCGATGACCGGCATCGCGCGCGGGCTCAAAGTCCACAACCCGCGCACGACGACCATCGCTGTCGAGCCTGACGGATCGATCGTCTTCGGCCAGCCGGGGCACCCCTACTATCAATCGGGCACCGGCACACCGGCCGGCGATACGGTGGGGCTCGTACTCGATTACAGCTGCATCGACATGGGCGTGCAAGTGGGCGATGCGCAAGCGTTCGAGACCGCCCGCTATATGGCGCGACGCACGGGGTTGCTCGTCGGTGGCTCGACGGGCGGTGTGATCTACAAAGCGCTCGAACTGATCCATAGCGGAACGATCGGCGGCAACGTGCTGGCCGCGGTGGCCGACGGCGGCGAGAAATATTTGAACACGGTCTTCGACGAGACGTGGCTCAGGGACCGCAATCTGCTCGACGCCGCGGTTTGGGACCAGCTCGATGGCTGGCTTGGACAGGAACATCCAGCCGAGCTGCCGCGCGACATTCCGCGTTTGCACGCGGTGCAGGCCGCATGACGGCGAGCGAAGCGAATCCCATGTCCACTCTGAACGTGGTGGTATGCGGCGGCGGCCGAACCGGGCATCTCGCGGCGGTGCTGTTCAAGCAGATCCCCGGTGTGCGCGTGGCGCTGTTGACGAACAGCGAGTATGCGATCGCGCGCGCTCGCGAGCACGAGAACGGCATCGTCGCAGTGCTGCCGGATGGCAGCCGATGCTTCGGTCGCCTGGATGCCATCGCGTGTGACCCCGCCACGGTGCTTCCGGGTGCCGATATCGTCATCGTAACGGTACCGGCGCATGTACGGCCGGCACTCGTGCGGGCCATCGCGCCGCATCTGTCTTCGGACAAGCCCGTATACGTCGGCGCGATCCCCGGCTTCTGCGGCTTCGATTGGCTCGCCGAGCGCGCCTTCGGAGAGCGCCCCAACGTCGTCATCTGGGGAATGAAGGATGTCGCGCATATCGCGTCCGATCTGCAGCCCGGCGAATCGGTCCGCATGGGGGGCGCGAAAAGCGTGCTCCATGTCGCGACGCATGCGCGCGAGAGCGATGCGTCGCGCCGTGCCTTGCTGGCGCACTTGCGGCGCCTCTATGCGGCGCCTGTCGAGTTGCTCGACGATTATCTCGAGATCACGCTGACGCCGGGCAATCCGATCATGCACAGCTCGGTGATCTATGGACTCATCGGCCCATACGGTCAGTGGCATGACAAGACGTTTGCCGCCCCGATCTGCTGGTGGACCGATTGCCCCGAGCTCGGCGCCTATTTCCTCGAACGCAGCGACGAAGAGAATCAGTTGCTGTGCAAGACCGTCGAACGCCGCCTGGGCGTAGAGCTTTCTTCGGTCAAACCGTTGAAGCAGGAGATCGTCGAGGCCTATGAACAGCAGATTCGGGACCGCGACACGATGCTGTCGGTGTTGCGCACGAACCGGGCATACAACGGCATCCAGGCTCCATTGATCCGTGCGTCGGATCGCCCGGGGTACGTCATCGACAGGACGCATCGCGCCTTTCACGAAGACGTGGCCTATGGGCTTGCGCTGCTGGTGGAAATGGGCCGCCGCCTCGGCGTTCGCCTGCCTCATATCGAAGAGGTCTTTCGCTGGAGCGTGTCCTACATGGGGGGACTACGCGGCTCCGCGCTCGACTACTTTCCCGAAACCTGGCCCGCCCGACGCAGGACACTTCATGAACAACACGCTTTTGCCATTGCAATCCGACGATGTCCGTTATGCCGAGCGCCATGAGACGGCGCTGAATCTGGCGCGGCGCAATGCGCTGCGGCGCGTGGTGCGCTGCCTTTTCGCCGAGAAAATTATTGCCACGGACAAACTCGTCTTCGCGCCGGTTGGCCCCAGTGCATGGCTGCCGCTCTGGGATACGCGGGCGCTGCTGTTCTTCAGCAATCTCGAATCCGCATTGGCCGATACGTTCGTCAATCACGGCACCGTGACGTTGATCGGTGTCGATGGCACGCGCGAGGAGATTCTCAGCGCGGCACGGTTGATCGATCTGCTACTGCCGCACTTCGACTTCGCGCCGAGCGAGGAGGGGGTAGCCGGGCTCGCGCGCGACATCGCCAACAGCATCGAGAACGACGCACTCGCGCGCGTTCACCGGGACGGTTGGAATGCCGATCTGCGCGCCGACATCGATGCGAGCGCAGCCGCGGGCTTTGCCGACTATCTTCGCAAGCAGCTGAGCGTGCGCGACGCCGCGATATTGCTTGACCAATGGGGCGCGCTCGAGGGCCACCCGTTCTATCCCACGTGGAAGAGCAAACCGGATCTCGATGCGCGGCAAGTCGCGGCGCTTTCTCCCGAATTCAATGCGACGGTGGCCGTGCGCATCGCGGCCCTGCGCGGCGACATGGCTCATATCGAGCGGATGCCGCATGTCGAGAGCTATCACGATTGGTTCGCCGAGAATTTCCCCGAGGTCTGGGCGCGCTGGAAGGACGGCTTGAACGAGAAGGGGCTCGACGAGCGTGCTTGGCTGCCCCTGCCGATTCACGCGTGGCATCTCGAACATTTCGTGCACAAGGAATACGCAGCCGAGATCGAGGAGGGCATACTCATGCTCGACGGCCCCGATATCGAGACGTGGCCGACGATGTCGTTTCGCACCATGATGCCGCGGTTGCCCGGTGCGGTGCCGTTCATCAAGCTGCCTGTCGCGCTTTGGCTGACGAGCGAGCAACGCAGCCTGCAAGCGAAATCGATCCATATGGGGCCGCGCATCAGCACGCTGATCCAGCGCATCCTGGCGGACGAGCGGGGCTTCGACCAAACGCTCGAAATCTTTCCCGAAGAAGTCGCATTTCACTATAAGCATGCTGTGCGGCAGGAGGACAGGCCCGGACGGCATTTGTCGGTCGCGTTCCGCGCGAGCAAGGACGCGTTCGAGCGTTCGGACGGACTGCTGCCGGTCACGGTGGCGTCCTTGCTGAGCGCATCGCCGATCGACGGCCGGCCGCTCGCGGCCGAGTTGATCGAAACGCGCGACGCCCGACGCGCCACGGCGAAAACGGCCGAAACCATCGAAGCGGTCGAAGCGTGGTTCAGGCAGTACGCGCATGTGGTCACGCATCCGGTGATCGGCATCTATCTGCTGTACGGTATCGCGCTCGAGGCGCATCAGCAGAACACCTCGGTGCTGTTCGCGGCTGACGGCACCCCGAAGCGCCTGCTGATTCGCGATTTCGGCGACGGACGCACCTACGCGCCGCTACTGGCCGCCCGCGGGCACACGCTCGAGCCCTATGTGCATCCCGGCATCCTCCCCACGGTTTTCGAGGGCGATATCGAACCCGTGCGTGCGTTCGTGCTCGATGCGTGCTTCGTCTGCCATCTGCACGAAATGGCGCTGTTGCTCACGCGCGAGTATGGGCTGGCACCCACGCGCTTGTGGGAGATCCTCCGTGAGGAAACGGCCCACTCGTTCGACGCCTTCGCCTCGCGAGTCGATGCGACGCTGTGGGAGACAGAGCGCGCCGCGTTTCTCGAGCACCCGTGGCCGACGCGCTCCGTCTTGCGCATGCATCTGCTGAGATACGCCGACTACCGGCTTCAGCATCATCTGCCCAATCCATTGCGACATGCGATGACGGCGCTTCGGGGGACCGACCGATGACATACGCCGGCGCCTCGCTTGCACCGCCGCGCGCTTCGCGGCTGATTCATGTGCTGTTCGCGATTCAACTCGTCTCCATGGGTGCGATGGAGATGAGCGGCCCGTTCTGGCCGCTTCGTCTCAAGGCACTCAGTACATCGAATCTCGAGTTCGGCTTTGCGGGTGTTGCCGTCTATGTCGGGCCAATGCTCGGCATCATGTTGACCAGTGCGTTGTGGGGCCGCATCGGCGACCGCACCGGGCACAAACTCATGATGATCCGAGCGCTGCTGGGCCTCGCATTGACGCAGCTCGCGCTGGCATGGGCGAGCGATGTCTGGGCGATCCTCGCGCTGCGTTTCGTGCAAGGCGCGTGCGCCGGCTATATTGCGCCGGCCCAGACTTATGGGGTGGGTATCGTTGCGCCGTCGCGGCGCGCGCGGCTCTTTGCGTATCTGCAGGTGTCGACGAATCTCGGCTCGCTGACGGGGGCTGTCGTCGGCGGGCTGATTCTCGATAACGCGACGTTTTTCTGGATCAATTTCGTCGCCGGCCTGCTTTGCTTGTGTTGTGCCATCGCCGTCGCGGTCGTCCTGCCGGATGTGCGTGCACAGCAGCCCGCGCGGACAGATTCCCCCGCACCGGTGCCGGCGGGCGGGGCGGGGACGGGCGCCGCATTTCCTTGGCGCGCATCTCCAATACCGGGCCTGCTCGGCATCGTGGGCATTCTGCTCGTGAGTCGGACGATCACGCAGACACCGTTCTCGCTTTATGTGAGCTCGACATTCAAGGCCGACAACTGGGTCGTCGGCCTGTGCTACGGCATGCTGTCGTTCGGATTCGTCGTTTCCGCCGCCCTCTGGGCCCGTTACTTCGAGAATCGGATGCGCAGCGAGGCGCTGCGCGCCATGACCTTCGTCGCCATCGCATGCATGGCCCTCACGCTGAGCGCGGCGCTCACGCGGCATATCGTCGTTTTCGTGGCAATCCATTTCGCGTGGGGTGTGCTGCTCGGCGCGACGACGCCCGTGCTGATGTCGTTGATCTCGCGCGCCGCCGGAACGGTTCATCAAGGGTATGTGCTCGGCATCGCGCAGAGCGTGACTCAGTTCGCGTCGATCACAGGCATTGCGCTGGGTGGCTGGTTGAGCGACGGCCTGGGCCTGCGATACACCTATTTTTTCGTGGCGGCGGCCTACGCATTCGCCGTGGCTGTCATCCTCGTGCTCTCGCGCGATCGGCATCCTGTCGCACGTGCGCGGGTTTCGGTCCGACAGTAACGGGTTCATGTTTATTCATCGCTATTTCCCGCAATGACACAAAAACGCCAACGGCGCGGCACCTCGATAGCCGCAGTCGCAATTGCCGCGCTCTGCGTCGTGCTCTCGTTATGGTGGTTATCGAAGCCGGCTGCGCAGCCCGCGGAGGCTTCGGCCGTACCGGCCTCCGGTACGCCCGCGCTGACGACAGTCACGGATTTGCTGGGGCGCCGGGTGCAGGTTCATGTGCCGGTGCGCCGGGTGATCCTCGGCGAGGGGCGTCAGCTCTATCTCGTCGCAGCACTCGATACCGACGATCCGATCAAGCGGATCGTCGGCTGGCGCAAGGACTTGATCCAATCGGATCCGGATACCTGGTCCGCCTACCGGACCAAATTCCCGAAGATCGCGGATATTCCGACGTTCGGCGGATTCGAGGACGGCACCTTCGACATCGAGCAAGCCGTTTCGCTCGAGCCCGATGTGATCCTGATGAATATCGAGGCGAAGCGCGCGACCGACGATGCGCGATACACGGAGAAATTGAGCGCGCTGGGCATTCCCGTGGTGTATGTCGATTTTCGTCACCATCCGATCGAAAACACCGAGCCGACGATGCGCCTCATCGGCAAGCTTTTCGGCAAGGAGGCGCGCGCGGAAGCATTCATCGCGTTTCGCAACGAACAGATTCGGCGGGTGACGGACGTCATCGCCGCCCGCCGTCCGGCGAGACCGAACGTGTTCATCGAACGCATCGGCGGCTATACGGAGGACTGTTGCCTCACGTTCGGGAACGAGAACTTCGGCAAGTTCGTCGAAATGGCGGGCGGGCATAACGTCGCCGACGGCATCGTGCGCACGACGTTCGGTCAGTTGAACCCCGAGCAGGTCGTCGCCGCGAACCCGGATCAGGTGATCGTGACGACCGCGAATTGGGAGGCCTTCGTGCCGCATGGACACTGGATCGGTCTGGGCCCGGGCGCGGACATGACCGAAGCCGCGCGCAAGCTCGAGTATTTCACGGCGCGACCGGCTTATGCAGGGACCGCCGCCAACCGAAATCGTGCGTTTCATGCGATCTGGCATCAGTTCTACAACAGCCCATACGATTTCGTGGCGATTCAGCAACTGGCGAAATGGTTTCATCCCGAGCTTTTTGCCGACCTCGATCCCGGTGCCACATTCCGCGAATTGCATAAGCGTTTTTTGCCGGTCGATTACAAACCCGGTTATTTCGTCAGCCTGCCCGCGAAGGAGCTTCATCAATGAGTTCGGTGTCCCTGCCCACTACGGTCGAACGTAGCGCCTATCGCGGGCTCGTGCGCCGCAAGCGGCTGCTGCTCGGCATCGTCGCGATCGCGCTGATCGCCAGCGTGCTCTGCGATCTCGCGCTCGGACCGGCAAGCTATCGCCCCGCCGACGTGTTGCGCGCCGTGCTGAGTCCCGCCTCGGTACCGGATCAACTGCGCGTCGTGCTGTGGGAGATTCGCATGCCGGTGGCCTTGATGGCGGTGGCCGTCGGCGCTGCCTTGTCGCTGGCCGGTGCGCAGATGCAGACCATCCTCAACAATCCGCTTGCCAGTCCATTCACGTTGGGCATCTCCGCGGCAGCCAGTTTCGGTGCCGCGCTGGGGCTGGCGTTCGGCATCAAGCTGCTGCCCGTGGCTGTCGACTACATCGTGCCGCTCAATGCGTTCGCCATGGCACTCGTTTCGGCGATGCTGATTCATTTGCTCAGCACGCGGCGCGGCGTCACGGCCGAAACCATCGTGCTGCTCGGCATTGCACTCGTGTTCACCTTCAATGCCCTGCTTGCGCTCGTGCAGTATCTGGCGACCGAGCAGGCCGTGGCCGCCGTCGTGTTCTGGACGATGGGCAGCCTCACCAAGGCCACGTGGGCGAAACTCGGCATCGTCAGCGCGGCGATCCTCGTCATGTTGCCGATCTTCGCGCGACGCGTATGGCAATTGACGGCGCTGCGGCTCGGCGACGACAAGGCGGCAAGCTTCGGGATCGACGTCTCGCGGCTGCGCTTGCAGACGCTCGTCATGGTCAGCGTGCTGGCGGCGTTTCCGGTCGCTTTCGTCGGCGTCATCGGTTTCGTCGGGCTCGTCGGGCCGCATATCGCCCGCATGCTCGTCGGCGAGGATCAACGCTTTTTCCTGCCGGCCTCGGTGCTGACAGGTGCGTTGATGCTCTCGGCAAGCTCGGTGGTCAGCAAGACCATCGTGCCGGGCGCGATCTTTCCGATTGGGGTGGTCACGTCCCTCGTCGGCGTGCCGTTTTTCATTTCGCTGATTCTGAGCCGCAAGAGGAACACATGGTGAAGCTATCGCTCGAGGGTGTCGGCGCCGCGTACGGCGCCCGCCGGATTCTTTCCGATGTCAGCACGCCCGTGTTCAAGGGCTCCGAAGTGATCGCGGTCGTGGGGCCGAATGCAGCCGGCAAATCGACGCTGTTCAAACGCATCGCGGGGCTCGTCGATGGGCCCGGCGAGGTGCGGATAGAGGGGGCGCGTCGCGGCATGGACGGCATCTGCTACATGCCGCAGGACTCGGTTGCCACCGCTCGGCTGACTGTCTACGAATCCGTGCTGCTGGCGCGCAAACAGCGCCAGCCGACATGGACCGTGCATGAAGACGATCTCGCGCTGATCGACACCGTCATGGCATCGATCGGCATCGGCGAGCTTGCGTTTCGCCATCTGGACGAGTTGAGCGGCGGACAGCGTCAGCTCGTTTCGATTGCCCAGACGCTCGCGCGCGAGCCCGAAATCATGCTGATGGACGAACCGACGAGTGCGCTCGATATGCGCAGGCAGTTTCAGGTGCTCGGCTTCATCCGGAACATTGCGAAGGCGCGGGGCATGATCGTGTTGATCGCGCTGCACGATTTGAATCAGGCATTGCGCTTCGCCGATCAAGTGCTCGTGATCGCTGACGGCACTGCGCGCGCCAGCGGCCCCTGCGAAGACGTCATCACAGGCCAGATGCTGCGTGACGTGTACCGGATCGAGGCGCGCGTGGAGCGCTGCTCGATGGGGGCGCGACACGTCATCGTCGATGGTGCCCTGCACGATCTGGCAGTGGCGTGACGCATCGAACACGCACGGCCTGCGCCTTAGCGACTTTCGTTCGATCCGGCGGTCCGGCGGTCCGGCGGTCCGGCGATTCCACCACGGAGGGCGAATGACCATCGAAATGCCCACTGAACCCGCATACTGCGTAGCGCTCAAGCCAGTCTCGTTTCTGCGGGCGTCGGAGATCGTCGACGAGGGCGACGTCTGCCGTCTCGCGTTGGCGATTCGCAATGTCGGCGACTGGACGACGCCGATTCCGATCGAGAAGGAGTCGGGGATCGTGATGGACGGCAATCACCGGCTACGCGCCGCGGCTGTGCTCGAGCTTCGCTATCTGCCATGCGTGCTGCTCGACTATCGAGACCCGAGAGTCTCGGTTACGCACTGGCAGACAGGCGAGCCGTTTTGCGTCCGTCATATCTGCAAGCGGATCTTGCAGGACAAGCTTCTTTTTCCGTATAAAACGACGCGCCACAGCTTTGCCCCTCGGCTTCCCTGCACGGAGATACCTTTGTCGCTGCTGCGCGGCGCCGTCTGATTCCCTGGGGCCCGCATGGCGGCGGCAGACGAACGATGCGCGGCGCAATTTTTGCAAAGCCTTCGACGGACAGTTGCTGGACAATCGCTTTGCTGTTCCAACGATCTCAGGAGGCGTCAAATGCTGGACCACGTTTCTATCGGCGTACGGAATATCGCGAAGGCCAAATTGTTCTACGACGCGGCCCTCGGTGCGCTCGGGTATCGCCGCTTGCGCGAGGCTGCCGACTTGCTCGGATATGGCGCGGATTCCCCGAGGTTCTGGATATCCCCCACCGATCACCCCGTCGATCCCGATATGCGCACCGGGCTGCATTTTTGCTTTACCGCACCGGACCGTGCGAGTGTCGACGCATTTTATAAACAGGCGCTGGAGGCGGGCGGACGCGACAACGGCAAGCCCGGCATACGCGATCTCTACGCGCCGGATTACTATGCCGCTTTTGTCATCGATCCGGATGGATATCGGATCGAGGCTTACTGCGGCGGGCAATAGCGGGACTTGCCACCGCTGCAATTTCGTTCAAGACGGCCAACGCCCCCTTCGTCACGATACGGACTTTCCGTATCGGTAGAGGAGGCGATTCGATGTATTTTCGACATGCTCGAGAGATCTGGGAGGATCATCCCGCTCTGGTTCCCGGCGTGCTGTTGGCGCCGGAAATCACCGACGGCGTCGACGTCGATGGACGCATCGCAAGGTTTCAAGGGATGGCCCGGTCGCGGCTGAGTCAGGTGGCGGAAGGCGAATGGCCGGAGATCCAGGCCTGGCGGCGGGCTTTTGCCAAGATGGGATGCAAGCCCACGCAATACCGCTGCGCCGCCGAATCGTTGCTTCGGCGTTTCCGAAAGGACGGCGCTTTGCCGCGGCTTCATCCGCTGGTCGATCTATGCAACGCGATCTCGCTCGCGTTCGCGGTTCCGATCGCAGTATTCGACGTCTCACGCGTTGCGCAGTATCTCGAGGTCCGCTTTGCGGCGGGCGACGAACACTATCTGTCCTTTTCCGGCGAACTCGAGTCGCCCGAGCCCGGCGAGGTGATCTTTGTGGATGAGGCGGCGTGCGCGCACGCTCGACGCTGGACACATCGGCAAAGCGCGGCTTCAGCGGTTCGTTCGGATACCAAGCACGTACTGATCGTTATCGAAGCGCTTCATGCCACGGCGATGACGGACATTGGCACGGTGCTCGATGTCCTGGCTCGTGAGGTAAGCGAGCTATGGACTGCGCCGAAGGCGCAGGCGATCTTGACGAAGACATCGCCCGCTTTCGAGTTTTAAACGCCGATTCGGATTTCTTTCACGATGCGATTGAAGCGGTTCCGTCGCTATTGGGCTTTTGTCATATGAAAATGGCGAAACCCTCTGCGCCGATGAAAGGTGAGGACGCTATTCAGCGTTCGTGGAATTCCGCGATCCTGCTCGCTACCGGGGAGCCCAGTGGGTTGGGGCTTTCGACGCTAGGGGGCTAAATCATTTCTCCGCGCTGCCGATAAGGCATTCCTTAGCGTGGAGAAGAATCTTGAGACTGCTCGCCAGCGTTTTCGTCGTGACCGCTTTTGCCGGTTGCGCCCAGTTGCAGGCAATGCGCCCAGATGCCGGCAATGCCGACGCCAAAACGCAGCCTGCTTCGGCGAGCGTCGTCGACCTCGTCATTCCACCGGATGCGCTCGGGGCGCGCGATCCGCAATTGAGCGAGGTGCTTGCCAAGGTCGGCGCCGTGGCCGCAAAGCAGCCGCAGCCGACGACGATCGTCGTCGCCGCGCTGGCGCAGGATTTCGGCTACCTCGATCAGGCAGTACGACGAGGCATCCCGCCTCAGCGCGCCGGGGTCGTTCGCATCGATAACGTGGCGACGGGAAGTTGCCAACCCTATAGCGTCAGGGTCAAGCCGACCGAGTGACAGGAGACGATTCATGTTGCGATTCACGATTGCTCTTGCACTCCTGCACGCCTCGCAATGCACATTCGCGGCACCGGGCAGCACGGACGCTACGCCCGTCGCTACGACGGCGGGCGCACCGGCCATGAAATTCGTCGCGCCTGCCGATCCCGACAAACTGCTGCCGCCCTTGCCGCCGCTCGCGTCGTTGCCGACATCGGCCGCGCAGGATGTCGAGGATCTGAAGGACGACGCTCCCGTCCCGCGCGGCACTCATCGTTCCAAAAAGGCGTTGCGCGCACGCGCTCATTCCACCAAGCCCGCCGAGATCGTCGTGCGCACGGTGGTCAGCCCGGAGTCGCGCGCCTACCTCGCGTCGATGTCCAGCAAGCTCGATGCGGTATTGCGCGGGACCGCGAACGATGCGCGTTCGGCGGCCGACGCCGTATCCGTTGCCATGACGCGATGATTCGCCGCCGCCAGCGCCAGGGGAGCCTATTGCGATGAAGAACCTTTTACCGGCTAGCCGCCGTTGCCGAAACTCGGTATGGATGCGCCTTGCGCTCGCGCTTGCCTGCACGGTCGCATTGAACGGCGCTGTCCACGCCGAGGCGGACTGCTATGAGCAGGCCGGCGCTTATCAGGGCGTCAATCCGCTGATCCTGCGAGCGATCGTTTGGTTCGAATCGAAAGGCAATCCGGAGGCCGTGCACCGCAACACGGACGGCAGCGTCGATATCGGAGAGGCGCAGATCAACTCGATTCACTTCAATGAGTTGCGCCGCAATGGCGTTCCGCCCGGGGCGCTGCGCAATGGCTGCGTGAATGTCTATGTGGCCGCGTGGATGCTCAAGCAGAAAATGCTGCGTCACGGCAATACGTGGCGAGCCATCGGCGCTTATCACTCGGAAACGCCGCGCCTGCGCGATCAATATGCGCGCGACATTCACGCGGTACTCGTTTCGTGGGGCGCTTCCGAATAGCGGCGGCGTTCTTTTGACGCGGGCGAGCCAGAGAGGCGCGACTCGCATGCCGCGAGCCAACGTCTTAGTCGCGCGAGCGCACGCGCCGTGCTCCCGCTTTCGGCGTTTTCGCCGGTTTCGCTGTTTCGGACGCCTCGGTCTGCCGATCCTGCGTGAACGATCGCGCATGCTCGATAAACGCACGCAGCTTCGGCAGTACCTGTTTCCTGTCAGGGAAATAGAGGAACAAACCCGATGTGAGCGGCGCGTGTCTGGCCAGCGCTTCTTCGAGCCGCCCCGAGCTCAAGTGCTCCGCGGCGACGGGCTCCGGCACCTGCGCCAACGCCGCACCGCTTAGCGCGGCCTCCAGCATCGTCGGGAAATCGTGAACGATCAACGAGCCCGACACGCTCAGATCGACCATTTCGCTCCCTTCTTTCAGCCGCCACGTGGCAAGCGCACCGTTGGACCGCCGCAGCCGAATGCACGAATGCGCGGCGAGCTCGGCCGGTGTGCGGGGGCGACCACGCCGTGTGAAATAGGCGGGACTTCCCACCACGATGAATCGAAACGGCGGCGTGAGCCGGATGGCGACCATATCGTTGGCGATCAGCTCGCCCATCCGTATCCCCGCATCGAAACCTTCCTTTGCCAGATCGACGAGCTTTTCGCTGGCGGCAATCTCGACGGCGATATCGGGGTAGGCGGCGCTGAACGAGGCCAGAAGCGGCTGCAATACGAGCGGTACGGCCGCGCGCGGTACCGCGATACGAAGCAGGCCCGACGGTTTTGCGCCGAGTTCGCGGGCGGCATTGCTTGCGGCAAGGATTTCCTGGAACGCGGGCAGGGCGCGCTCGAGAAACCGCTCACCGGCTTCGGTCAGGCCCACGCTGCGCGTCGTGCGCGTGAAAAGCGCGATGCCGACGCGCGCTTCGAGTGCCCGGACGGCTTGGCTCACGGCCGATGGGGTCACGCCGAGATCGGCCGCTGCGCCTCGAAAACTGCGGCGTTCGGCGACACGTACGAATGCCTCGACCCCGTCGAGTGTGCCCCGCTGGACTGCGTAGTCGCGCTTCATGGTCTGCTCGTATTCATTCGATTTGCCGAACGCCAAGTGGACGTAGCTTACGCGCAGCGCGGCAAATGGGGGAGCGCGAGTCTCTACAGACCCTGCCGCTTGACCCAGTTGGGGTCGTAGGTTTCGGCACGCTCGCCCAGCAGCGTCAGAGCCAGGTCGGGATGTATGGCGATCGGCTCGAACTCGGCGCCCTTCGCGTCATAGCTAACGGTGACGTGCGCGATATAACCGCCGCCGTACGCCCAGCCAGCGCCCTTATCTCTCGCGGCTTCCCACCTCTGCTCGAGGGCGGGCGCGTTGAAACGCAATGCGATGCCGTCGCCCAATCGCACCAGATGACAGCCTGCCCGCAGATCGATCGTCACCGGCTCGGTGAGCGGATCGAGCGTCGCGCCAGGGCGTAGCGGATTCGGGCTGCGTACGACCGTAACGTGCATCTTGTCCGGCGGTACCAAGGTCATTTCGCTCGTCGATATACCCTGCCCATGCAGCGTTTCGTCAACCAAGTCGAGCAAGCGTTGCGCACTGCCGTGTTCGACCTGGCGCGAGATGTATAGACCCTGCTCGGCGTCCTTCCTCAACGCTGCGCCGGCTTCACCATCGGCGGCGTCGGCCACCGAGGGTGAACGTCCATGGTCGCGCCGTGGCAGTTGCCGCAAACGGTCCAGGAGAGGATGAGACGCGGGCGCGGACGTCGGCGTCCCGGAATCGTTCGACGTCGTCTCGTTATTATCGTGCGGCGGCGCCGGTCCGGGCCGGGAGGCCCTGTTCCAAGGTAACCAAGACGTCAAGTGGCGGTCCGTAACCGTAGTGGGAAGTCCTGATCCTATCGGCGAGAACCGGCCACTCGAGCGAGCGATGCGAAGCACAGCAGCGCCCAACGAAGGCTCGATACGGCCCTTCGCGCGGGCGGTTCGCCTCCGCGTCGCGCACCAGCAGATGACCTAAGGGCAATCTCCCGTTGACAGAAAAAGTTTTGGCTTCCTATGATTGCATCCAATGCTGCACACAATGAAGCACTCATTAATGTGTGGCAGAGCTATTACTCCATCTGCGGGATTACCCTAGTTCGAGAGGTCAACATGGTTCGGCTGTCTCTTTTTTCGCGTCAACTCCTTCTCTGTGTGGCGGCATCGGTTGCGTTGATGGGCAGCGCGCCGTCGCGGGCCGAGGACGCCAACGCCTGGCAAAGCGTCAAGAAAGCCGGTGTGTTGCGCTGCGGCGCGGCCGTGGCGCCGCCCTATGTCATGCGCGATGCAAAGACGGGGCAGTACAGCGGATTCTTTTCCGAACTGTGCCGTGACTTCGGGCAGAACGTGCTGAAGGTCAAAGTCGAGTTCGTCGACACCACCTGGGACAACATCGTTGCGGGCTTGCAATCGGACAAGTGGGATTTGTCGATGGCGCTGAACGACACACCCGAGCGTGAAAAGGCCATTTCGTTCTCGACGGCCGCGACCGACTACAACGTCTCGCTCGTCTACAACAAGAACAATCCGAAGCTGCCCAAGGACACCCATTCGCTTGGCGACATCGACAAATCCGGCGTCGTCGTGGCAGTCATGTCGGGCACGGCGCAGGACAAAGCGATCTCAGCCGTGCTGAAGAACGCGCAAGTTATGCGGCTTCCGGGCAACGACGAAACGCGTTTGGCATTGATGTCGAGGCGCGCGGATCTGCTCGCGGATGCGAATATCACCAACATGCTGCTGACCGAGGCGCATCCGGACTGGGCGACTGCTCTTCATCCGAATCCGCCACTGGCTCAACAGGAAGTGGCGTTCGGCGTGAGGAAAGACACTTCCGCGGCCGATCTGGCCGTACTCAACGGCTACCTGGAAAAGCAGGTCAAGTCCGGCGCGGTCAATCGCTTGATCAAGACGTCGGTGCAACAAATGCTGGTTCAACAAAAGAATTGAGATCGGTCCCGCGCCGCGTAGCGACGTATTCGCGGTCGCGAGATCGATCGTCGACTCGATATAAGAAAGCACTCCGAGCACAGGGCCAGCCTGGGACAAGAGCGTCGCTGTCACCCATGACTCGATAGCGACGGCTCGACGCATGCCCATCTCAACGACATATCAGTTTGGACTCCTAATGAAAAAGACCATTCTTGCGGCGTTCGTCGCGGCACTATCGATTCCCGCATTTGCGCAGAGCACTGTCGCGCTTTACGGTCTGATCGATGAAGGTTTCGACTTCACGAACAATGTGAAGGGCAGCAAAGTGTACGAACTGCAGAGCGGCTATGCGCAAGGCAGCCGCTGGGGCCTGAAAGGCACCGAAGACCTCGGCGGCGGGCTGAAAGCGGTCTTCCAGCTGGAGAACGGCTTCAACGTGAATAACGGGCGGCTCGGGCAGGGTGGTCTCATGTTCGGCCGGCAAGCCTATGTCGGTCTCGCGGACAGCCGGCTGGGCACTGTCACGCTGGGCCGGCAGTACGACTCGCTCGTCGACTATCTGGCGCAGACCACGGCGAACGGCAACTGGGCCGGCTATCTGTTCGCGCATCCGTACGACAACGACAACACCGACAACACGTTCCGTGTGAACAACACGGTCAAGTACGCGAGCCCGAACCTTTCGGGCTTCCAGTTCGGCGGCACCTATAGCTTCAGCAACGACACGAACTTCGCGAACAACCGTCAGTACAGCTTCGGCGCGCAATATGCAAACGGCGGACTGCTCGTGGCCGCTGCCTACTTGCAGGCCAACAATCCGTCGTCGAGCGCCGGCGGAGCAATCAACAACGGCGGCGACGAGAACTTCCTCGCCACGCGCCTGCGCGTCTTCGGTGCCGGTGTGAATTACGCATTCGGCCCGGCTACCCTCGGCTTTGCCTACACGAACACCTACGTCGTGCAGCCGACGAGCTCCGGCTACGTGGGAGCCATCACGCCGACGGCGGGCACGCTCTCGAACCTGCGCTTCCAGAACTTCGAGGTGAACGGCAAGTACCAGTTCACGCCGGCGTTGTTCGTCGGTGGGATGTACACCTACACGCGCGCGAGCTTCAACGCGACGACCGGAAAGGAGCATCCAACCTATCACCAGATCGGCTTGATGGCGGACTACAACCTGTCGAAGCGCACGGACGTCTATGTGCAGGGTGCCTATCAGCACGTGGCCGGCGACAAGACCGGGACGGTGCTCGATGTCGCCTACGTGCCCGGCGCGGCCGATGTTTCGTCGAATCGCAACCAATTCGTCACGCGCGTTGCCATCCGCCACAAATTCTGAGCGCCGCTGTTTGAACGAGAGTGTTTCGGCGCCTCGACAGGGGCGTCTCTCCGCGCTTTACGCCGCCTTGCCAGCGGCGTTTTTTTGCCCGCGGACATCGGGCGTACGCACGCAAGCCGCCCCGCCGCTCAGTGATTTCCCTGAGGCGATCAGGCAAACGTTGACAGTCGCGATTTTGGTCCCCTACTATTGCATACATTGATGCACGCAATGAAGAGCACAAGTATGTGCTCCAAATGCCATCGATGCAGTGCGTGCCCCGCTGGCGGCGACCTAACGGATTCGCCTATCAAGCGCTTCGATGGAGAGACTCCTCATGTCGGTACCTGAATCCGTGGTTATCCCCGCGCATGTTCAAGCGGCAAGCCGCGCCGGCTCGTCCGCAGCCGAGTTTGTTCGGTTTCACGAGGTCTATAAGTCGTACGGCCCGAATCTTGTCGTCATGGACAAAATCGACCTCGAGATGCGCGCCGATGATCGGCTCGTCATCATCGGCCCAAGCGGGAGCGGAAAAAGTTCGCTGCTGCGCGTGATGATGGGGCTGGAAGGGATGCAGGGCGGCCGGATCGATTTCCAGGGCCGACCGTACATCCATGGAGCCGATTCGGGGCGCGCGAAACGCATCGACGGGAAGCTGCAAAAGCAGATCGGCATGGTGTTTCAGCACTACACGCTGTTCCCGCATTTATCGGTGCTCGGCAATCTGGTTCTCGCTCCGGTCAAAGCGGGGGGCCTTTCGAAGACCGAGGCGACCGAACGCGCACGCACCTATCTGGCCCGTCTCGGGCTCGAGAGCAAGCTGCACGCGTATCCGAGCCAGTTATCGGGAGGACAGAAGCAGCGCGTCGCCATCGCCCGCGCGCTGATGCTCGAACCGAAGCTGATGCTGTTCGACGAAGTGACGTCCGCGCTCGATCCCGAAATGGTGATCGAAGTGCAGAACGTAATGCTGCAACTGGCCGACCAGAAGATGGCGATGATCATCGTGACCCACGACATGCACTTCGCTCGCGATATCGCGACGCGCGTCGTGTTTTGCGCGGGCGGCAAGATCGTCGAGCAAGGGGCGCCCGCGGAAATGTTCAAGTGTCCGAAGGAAGCGCGCACGCGCGAGTTCCTCGAAAAAGTCCTGCATCTCGATTGAGGTCGAAGCCATGAACTATCACTTCGATTTCGGCTTTCTGGCCGGGAGCTTCGGCAAGCTGCTGGAAGGTTTGAGGGTCACGCTCGAGCTTGCCATCGCGGCCAACGTCATGGGGGTGGTGCTCGGCTTCCTGCTGTGTCTCGTCGTCATGAGCCGCTGGTCGTTCGTGCGCTGGCCCGCTCAGCTCTTCATCGAATTTTTCCGCTGCACACCGGCGCTGCTGCAAATCGTCTGGTTCTTCTACTGCATTCCGATGATCGTCGATGTCTTCATCGATCCGATCACGATGGGCGTGCTCGCGCTCGGTCTCAATCTCACCGCGTTCAATGCCGAGGCATATCGCGCGGGCATTCAGTCGGTTCCGAAGGAGCATCTCGACGCTTGCGTCGCACTCGGGCTGAAACCGTGGCAGCGCACTGTTTATGTCGTGCTGCCGCAGGCACTGCGCAGTGCGATGCCGGTGCTGATGACCAATGGAATCGGCACGCTCCAGCAAAGCGCGCTCGTTGCAATCGTTGCGGTGGCGGATCTGATGTACGTCGCGAAAAGCCTCGCGACCGAAGCGTACCGGCCGCTCGAGACCTACTCGGTCGTGGCGTTGATCTATTTTGCCCTTTCCTTGCCGGTGGCGCGGCTCGTGCACATGATCGAGCGTCGGCAGGACGCAGCGATCCAGCGTTGAGGAGCGGAATATGCATCTCGATTTCTCGCTCGTTCCGCCGTATTGGGCGGTGTTGCTGAAGGGCCTCGGGTTGACGCTCGCATTCACGAGCGCGTGCGCGATCGTCGGCAGTCTCGGCGGCTTCGTGCTGAGCCTGCTGCGGATGTCGCCTTCTCGCTGGATGAAGGCCGTGACGACGTTCTATGTCGAGTTCTTCCGCGGCACGCCGCTGCTGATTCAGCTGTTCTGGGTGTTTTTCTGTTTCCCCGTCGTTTTCCGGCTGCCGATTCCGCCGTATCTGTCGGTGCTGATCTCGCTGACACTCTATATGGTTGCGATCACGAGCGAGACGTTTCGCGGCGCGCTGAAGTCGATCTCGTCCGAGCAGCACGATGCCTGCATTGCATTGAGTCTCACGCCGCACGTGAAGATTCTCTATGTGATTTTTCCGCAGGCGCTGCTGCGCGCAATTCCGCCGCTGCTATCGAATGTCGTGAGCCTGTTCAAGGAAAGCGCGCTCATTTCGTCGGTCGGCATTGCGGATCTCATGTTCGTCGGCCAGAACATCTCGAACAGCACGGCGCACCCGGTCGAATTTCTGACGACCGTCGCGCTCGTCTACTTCGTCGTGGCATTCCCGCTGACGCGTCTCGTCGGCGTCGTGGAATCGCGCTTGCTCAGGCGCTTCGCCTATTAATTCCTCTCGTTATCCGGAGAAACTCGCATGCAACTGAAAGGCATCCTTCCCGCTCTTGTCACACCGTTCAATGCAGCGGGCGCGGTCGATCACCAAACGCTCGCCGATATCCTCGAGTTTCAGCTCGCGGTCGGCGTCAAGGGTTTCGTTCCGCTCGGGTCGACGGGAGAGTATTACGCGCTCACGAACGAAGAGCGTCGAGCCGTCCTGAAGACGGTGCGTGAAGTCGTCGGTAATCGCGGTACGCTGATCGCCGGTGCAAACGGCTCGTCGACGCGCGAAGTCATCGAGCAGGTCATGCAGACGCGCGATGCGGGCTATACCAACATATTGATCGCGCCGCCGTACTACGCGCTGCCCTCGCAAGATGAGCTGATCGGCCACTATCAGGCGATTCTCGATACAGCGACGGACATCAACGTGATTCTGTACAACTACCCGGTTCGGACGAACGTCGAAGTGGGTTTTGGTGTGCTCGAGGCGTTCAAGGATCACCCGCGCGTGATCGGCATCAAGGAAAGCAGCGGTAACTTGCTGCGCGCCATCCAGATCGGCACCCAGTACAAGGACGACTATCAGCTGTCGTGCGGCTCCGACGATCAGGCTCTGGACTTTTTTCTGTGGGGTGCGAGCAGCTGGATCTGCGGACCGGCAAACTGTTTTGCGAAGCAAGTCGTCGACTTCTACGACAAGTTCACGGCCGGCGATATTCGCGGCGCGCAGGCGGTCATGTGCTCGTTGTTCCCGGTGATGGCCAGCATGGAAGCCGGCAAGTTCATTCAGAAGGTCAAGTACGGCTGCGAGCTGGCAGGCTTCAAGGTCGGCAACGCGCGTATGCCGTTGCAGCCGCTCACCGATGAGGAGAAGGGCGAATTTCGCGCAGTGTTCGAGGCGTCGCGGGCGTGATCGAGCGGCAGCGCGGGCGATGGCATCGGTGCAGCCTTATGCGCATGATCTTTCCTTGCAGGAGTTCGTCAATTGAACGCCATTCCTCGTGATCGCGCTGATTTCTCCCGGGCAGCGGTCAAGCCGGGCGCCGCCGTCGTGATCGGCGGCGGGATAGTAGGCGTATGTTGCGCGCTGTACCTGCAGCGCAACGGGCATGCCGTCACGTTGATCGATCCGGCTGCACCCGGCGACAGCACTGCGAAGTGGAGCTGCGGTCAAATGGCGGTGAGTGAAGTGATTCCGCTATCCAAACCCGGCATCCTGATGAAGGTGCCGGGCTGGTTGATGGATCAGGAGGGACCGCTGGCGTTGCGGCCGCGCGCGTTGCCCGGCATTTTGCCGTGGTTCTTGCGATTCGTCCTGTGCGCGCGCCATTCGAAGATCGTCGATATCGCGAAGGCGATGGCAACACTCACACACGACGTCTACGCGGACTTCGCTCCGCTCATCGATGCCTGCGAAGACAAGACGCTGATGGGCGAACAGCCGATCATCGAAGTATTCGATACGCCGGCGGGCCTCGAGCACGAGCGGCCGCATCTGGAGCTGCGCGCCTCGCTCGGCTTCGCATCCCAGCGGCTGAACGCAGCGGAGATCGGCGATCTCGAACCGGCGCTGGCTGGCCGCTTCTCTCATGGCATCCTGTTTCCCGATTGGCGCGCGGTGAGCGATACAGAAGGCTTTATCGCCGCGCTGACCGCCAGTTTCGTCGCACAGGGCGGACGCCGCGTTCGCACGGAAGCGACGCGTATCGATGAGTCGTCCGGGCATGCGACCGGCGTCACGCTTGCCAACGGCGAACGCGTTGCGGCCAGTCACGTCGTCGTTGCGGCCGGGACCGGCTCCCGCCGTTTCTTCGATGCGCTGGGCGTGCGTGTGCCGCTGGAAGGCATCGCCGGATATCAGGCGTTGCTACCAGAGCCGGGCGTCGATATTCGCCATTCCGTCATTTATGCGGACGGCGGCTTCTGTTTCAGCCCGATGACGCGAGGCTTGCAGATTGGAGGCACGATCGAGTTCGCCGGCCGCAACGCGAAGCCGAACTTCAAGCGGGCCGAGATCATCCTCGCAAAGGCTCGGCGGGTCCTGCCAGAACTGCGTACGGACAGGCTCGAATACGGTGTCGGCTATCGCCCGTTCCTGCCGGATACGAAGCCCGTCATCGATGGATCGCGCCGCCTGCCGAATGTCTTCATGGCATTTGGGCATGGGCAGCTCGGTTTGACGCTCGGTGCGACTACGGGGCGGCTGATTGCCGATCTGGTTGCAGGCCGCCCCACCAAACAGGACCTGGCGCCGTTCAGCGCCTATCGGTTCGCTTGAAAAGAGACATTCATGAAATCGTACGACCGACTATTCATCGACGGCGAATGGGTAAAGCCTGTCGAGGGTGGCACATTCCAAACCGTCAATCCGAGCGACGAAACCGTTCTCGCTGATGTGGCGGCCGCGACGGCCGAGGATGTCGACCTCGCGGTGGGCGCCGCGCGCGAGGCTTTCGACGAAGGTCCCTGGCCGCGCATGAGCGGAGCCGAGCGGGGCGCGATATTGAGGAAAATCGCGGCAGGAATCCGCGAGCGCCTGGACGAGCTGGCTCAAATCGAAGTCCGGGACAACGGCAAACCGTTACCCGAAGCGCTGTGGGATCTCGGCGATGCGGCCGGCTGCTTCGAGTTCTATGCCGGTCTGGCGGAAGCGCTCGATGCCAATGCCGAAAAGCCGGTCGCGCTCGCCGACGGTCGTTTCAGCTCGATCGCGCGAAAGGAGCCGATTGGTGTGGCCGGCGCAATCATCCCGTGGAATTTCCCGATGCTGATGGCCGCCTGGAAGGTTGCGCCCGCTCTTGCGGCGGGGTGCACGATGGTGCTCAAGCCGTCGGAGCTCACACCGCTGACGGCACTCGAATTGGCGGGCATCGCGTCGAAGGCAGGGCTGCCGCGCGGCGTGCTGAATGTCGTGACCGGGCTCGGGCAAGATGCGGGCGCGCCGCTCGCTGAACATCCGGGCGTCGACAAGCTCGCGTTCACAGGCAGCGTGCCGACAGGCAGCCGCATCATGCAGTCCGCGGCGCGCGACATCAAGAACGTGAGCCTCGAGTTGGGCGGCAAGTCGCCGTTCATCGTATTCGACGATAGCGATATCGAAGCCGCCGTCGAGTGGATCATGTTCGGCATTTTCTGGAATCAGGGCGAAGTTTGCTCGGCTACGTCACGCGTGCTCGTGCAACGCAAGCTCTACGCGCCGTTGCTCGAACGCCTGACCGAGCAAGCGCGAAAGATCACCATTGGCGATGGCCTTCAGCAAGACGTGCTGCTCGGGCCGCTCGTCTCCCGGGGGCAATACGATAAGGTGCGCGAGGCAATCGCGCGCGGCGAAGCCGAAGGCGCGCGACGCCTGACGGGCGGCGAACGCCCGGCGCATCTGGCCAAAGGCTACTTCATCGAGCCCGTGGTGTTGGCCGATGTGTCCGAGGACAGCTGGATCTGGCGCGAAGAGATCTTCGGTCCTGTCGTCTGCGTGCGGCCGTTCGACGATGAAGCCGAGGCCGTCCGGAGTGCGAACGATTCCCGCTTTGGCCTCGCGGCGGCGGTCATGTCGAGCGATCTCGCGCGCTGCGAGCGCGTCGCACGCCTCATGCGTGCCGGTATCGTCTGGATCAACTGCTCGCAGCCCACGTTCACCGAGGCACCGTGGGGCGGCTACAAGCAAAGCGGCATAGGCCGCGAACTGGGCGAGTGGGGCTTGAACAACTACCTCGAAATCAAGCAGATTACGCGTTATGAAAGCGACCAGCCATGGGGTTGGTACATCAAGTCCGAACGGAGCGAATGATGAATTGGGAACGCTCGCTGGATCTGCTCGAGGTGCATTGCCAGGGCGAGATCGGCAAAGTCATCGTCGGCGGCGCACCCGAGATTCCGGGCGCGACCCTGCTGGACAAGATGAATCACATCAACACGGTCGACGACAGCCTGCGCCGCTTCGTCACGTTCGAGCCGCGCGCGAACGCCGCGATGTCCGTCAATCTGCTCGTCGCGCCGACCCGTCCGGACGCCGACGCCGGCTTCATCGTATTGCAGGCCGACCGTGCGCATCCGATGTCGGGCAGCAACTGCATCTGCGTCGTCACGGCGCTGCTCGAAAGCGGACGCGTGCCGATGCAGGAGCCGGAGGCGGTGGTCCGGCTCGATACGCCGGCGGGCCTCATCGTCGCGCGGGCGGCTTGCCGTAATGGTCGGTGCCTTTCGGTCAGCCTCGACAACGTGCCGTGCTTCGCCGAGTTACTGGACCGGCCGATCGAGACGCCACGCTGGGGGCGTATCGAAGTCGATGTCGCGTTCGGTGGCGTCTATTACGCGCTGGTCGATGCGCAGCAGATCGGGCTCGATATCGTGCCAGGCAACGCGCGCGCCCTGGCCGAGGCAGGCATCGAACTGAAAGCGCTGCTTGCGGGCCAGATCGAGGTGCGGCACCCGACACTGACGGGCGTCGACGAAATCGCCTACGTCATGTTTCGCGGCCGCGAGCCTGATGGTGCCGTGCGCACCTGTACGACGCTCAAGCCGGGCCGCGTCGATCGTTCGCCATGCGGTACCGGCAGCTCGGCGAACCTCGCGACATTGTTCGCGCGTGGGGCTATCGCGGTCGGAGACCGCCGTACGTCGCGCTCGATCATCGGCGGCGAATTTGTCGCGGAAGCGATCGGCGAAACCGAAGTGGGCGGTCGCCGCGCGATATTGCCGCGTATCACGGGACGGGCATTCGTCTATGGCCGGGAACAGCTCCGGTGGTCCGACGATGACCCGTTTCCGGATGGATTCGCGCTGTCCGACACCTGGGGGCCGCAGGTTCATTTGCTGGCGTAAGGGCGAACGCGATGGCTATCGACGGCGCATCGCGGCTACATCGGACCCGGCTCCGAGTCACTGTCGAGTTTGTGCAGTGCTACACTGAAACGCATGCTGGATCAGCGGATCGATGATGGAGAGACGGGTGTGACGAGCAAAGCGACGAAGGAAGCGGAAGGTGGCGTGCGCCGGCACGGCGGGCGGTACGTCTATGAAGAACTGCGCAAGCAGATTCTGACGCTCAAGCTCAAGCCGGGCGCCCAGCTGGATGAGATCTCTCTGGCCGAGCAGTTCGGCTTGTCGCGCTCGCCCGTGCGCGATGCGCTGGCCCGATTGATCAGCGAAGGGCTCGTCACGATTTTGCCGAACCGAACGACGCTCGTGACGCCGTTCGAAATCGAGGAGTTTCCGAAGTACATTTCGGCGTTGGATCTCATGCAGCGGGCCGTGACGCGATTGGCCGCGACGCAGCGGACCGAAGCGGATCTGGGCAAAATCCGCAAGGCTGACGATGTCTACATGGAAGCGGTCGAAAGCGGTGATTTCCAGGCGATGTCGGAGACGAACAAAGCGTTTCATATGGCTATCGCGCACGCGGCAAACAATCCGTATTTTGTCGGCTACTACGAACGGCTACTCGGCGAAGGACAGCGGCTGCTGCATTTGCATTTCGATTTCACGGTCAACTCGCCCACGGCCTCGAAGCTCGATCGGGACCATAACGAGATGATCGAGGCCATCGCGAGGCGCGACGCGGACGCTGCCGAAAAAGCCGCGCACGAGCACACGATGTTGTTTCAGAAGCGGTTCCTCGACTATATGCGGCAGAACATGACCGAATCGATGGCCATCGTGTAGCGATTCAACGAATCGGCCTTGGCGGGAGGCATCGTCCGCTTTCGGTCCCCGAACGCTATGCCGCAAGCCCACGGATGAACTCCCACAGCTCGGGCACATCGGATGTCGCCGCATTGAATCTGAACCAGGCCGATTCGGCCTCGGCCGGGCGGAAATACGATCCGGGTGCGAGCCAGATTCCCTTGGTCAGCGCTTCGGTCGCAACGGCCAAACTCTCGTCGGGCCGGATGGGCAGCTTCGCCCACAGGAAAAGCCCGGCGTTGGGGGTATGAAAGATTTCGAGCCCTGAGCTCAGCATCGATTCGGCCACGCTCGCATGCGCATTGAACAGCCGCTCGCGTATATGAGCCGTGTGACGATCGTAGTGTCCTTCGATCAGCACATTGGCCACCATTCTTTCCGTGACTTCGGAAGACGTCAGCCCCACGACCATCTTCGTCAGTGCGAGCTTTGAAATGAGCTCGCGGTTGGCGGCGATGTAGCCGACGCGCGCAGCCGGCGTAATCGTCTTCGAGAATCCCGACAGATAGATCACGCGCCGCAATCCTTCCATCGCGGCGAGACACGGCGCGCCGGGCGGCGCGAGTTCGCGCGAGATGTCGTCTTCGACGACCCATAAACCTTCGCGATCGGCGATCTGCAGCAAGCGGAACGCGGATGCCGCGCTGAGCGACGTGCCCGATGGGTTTTGCAGCGCCGTGTTGACGAATATGCCTTTGGGGCGATGCTCGCGGATAACGGTTTCGAGTTCTTCCGTATCGATGCCTTCCGCCGTGCGGGTCACGCTGACCACATTGATGAACGCGACCTTCAGGATCTGCAGCAAATTGCAGTAGCAAGGATCCTCGACGACGACGGTATCGCCCGGCTGCAGCAACGTCCGTACGATCAGGTCCAGCCCCTGCGTGACGCCTTGTGTCAGCAGGACGTCCGCAGTGCCGACGGACAGCGAATAGCGGCGCAACGATCCGCTGATGTATTCGCGAAGGGCGCCCAGACCATAAGGATGCCCGTAACCGCCGATGCGCGCGCCCGGCGTGCGGCTCACCACACGCAGCGCATGCTGCAGACCGCTCTCGTTGACCCAATCGTTCGGTATCCAGCCGCTGCCGGCCTTGATCGGTATCGATTGATCGGCGAAAACATCCGAGAGCAACCAGGCTCCGTTCAGGCTCGGCGCATGCCATGCCGGCGCGGCGGGCGCCCGACCCACCGGGGTTGCGACGCGGTAGCCCGCGCCTGCGCGCGCCACGATCAAACCGAGCGAGACGAGCCGCTGATACGCTTCGGATACCGTATAGGTGCTGAGGTTGTACGACTTGGCGAGCGCGCGTACCGACGGGAGCGCAGTGCCCGCGGGGTAGGTGGCGTTCTTGAGTTCCTGCCTGACCGACGAAACGATCTGCTCGACCAGCGTACCTTCGTCTTTCCGGGACCGGGATAAATTCAGCTTGAACATTTCAATACAGTCGGGACGAAAAAACCAGTACGGTCTGAGTATTCGTTTTTTGCTGTCCAGTGATTGTAGCCTGCACAGTCGCTAAAGTCGGTCGCACATCGATGGAGACATAGAATGAGCGCAATGGAAAACCCGAATCTTTCCAATTTCTGGATGCCCTTTACGGCAAATCGCCAATTCAAGACCGCGCCGCGTCTGTTCAAGGCCGCCAAGGGCATGTACTACACGACGGTCGACGATCGCTTCGTGCTCGACGCAACGGCGGGGCTGTGGTGCGTGAATGCGGGGCACGGTCGCGCCGAAATCACCGAAGCGGTCTCCCGCCAGTTGGCGACGATGGACTACGCGCCGACGTTCCAGATGGGCCATCCGCTCGCGTTCGAAGCGGCATCGAAAGTGGCCGACTTCATGCCGGCCGGCCTGGACCGGATTTTCTTCACCAATTCGGGTTCCGAATCGGTCGATACGGCCCTGAAAATCGCGCTCGCCTATCACCGTGCGCGCGGCGAAGGTCAGCGCACCCGCTTCATCGGGCGCGAACGCGGTTATCACGGCGTCGGCTTCGGCGGCATTTCGGTTGGAGGTATCGCGCCCAACCGCAAGGCGTTCTCCGGCAATCTGATGCCGCATGTCGATCATTTGCCGCACACGCTCAATATCGCAGAATGCGCCTTCACCCGCGGCCAGCCGACCTGGGGTGCGCATCTCGCCGACGAACTGGAGCGGCTCGTTACGCTGCACGATGCCTCGACGATTGCGGCTGTCATCGTGGAGCCGCTCGCCGGATCGACCGGCGTGCTGGTGCCGCCCAAAGGCTACCTGCAACGGCTGCGCGACATTTGTACCAAGTACGGCATCCTGCTCATCTTCGACGAGGTCATCACGGGCTTCGGCCGTCTTGGCGCGCCAACCGCGAGCGAATACTTCGGCGTGACACCAGATCTGCTGACGATGGCCAAGGCGATCAACAACGCGGCGATCCCGATGGGTGCCGTTGCGGCGAGCCGTGCCGTTCACGACGCGGTGATCAATGCCGGGGCCGCCAATGCGATCGAGTTTTTCCACGGCTACACCTACTCGGCCCATCCGTCGGCGGCGGCCGCCGCGATCGCCACGCTGGACATTTACAAGCGTGAGCGGCTCTTCGAGCGCGCGAAGGAATTGTCGGGCGCGTTCGAGGATGCGGTGCACGAATTGCGCAACTCGCCGCACGTCAAGGACATCCGCAACCTTGGCCTGGTCGCCGGAATCGAACTCGAATCGCGGGCGGATGCGCCAGGGGCGCGCGCTTACGACGTTTTCGTGAAGTGCTTCGAAGCCGGCGTGCTCGTCCGTTATACAGGCGATATCCTGGCTTTCTCGCCGCCGTTGATCGTCGACGAGCGGCAGATCGACCAGATCTTTTCGACGGTTGGTGACGCGCTGCGCCAGGTCGGCTGATCGAAAATGGGCCGCCGTGCGCGGCCCGTATCGTCGCTACCTTTCCCGGGACCAGGCAACGCCGGCTGCGCGCAGCGATGCGGCAGCCGCTTGGGCTCGGGCGATGTTCTTGTTGTACGACAGCAGGTTGCGCGGGTCGAATTCGGACTTGAGCGCGCACAGGCGTTGCCATTTCTCGGGAGAGCCGTAGAGGTTGCGTAACCATTCGGCGCCACGGTCGGTCGACAAATTGACGTACCCGGTTCGCAGCGAATACGGGTTCAGTGCGTTCATCACACCGTCCACCCAACCCTCGTACTGCGCGTCTTCATCGGGCGTGTCCCATTGCCCTAGCACTTCCCAGAGCCAATAGGCACCTTCGCGCGAGTACGCCATCGCATCCTCGCCAACGTCGAAGTTCGCGCCACCCAGACAAGGAAAAGCAATCGCGACGCTCGGGCCGGGCCCGGTCGGTGCCGGCGCGCGCGATACGAGATCGACGGCAGTCTGGGCGATCTCGGGGGTGATCGCCGCCAGGTATCCGCCGCGGCTATGCTGGCGGCGGCCCGGCGGTGCCAACACATCGAGGAGCGAATTCGCTTCCAGCCACGACGATGGGCGAACCATGTCGGCAAGCGGGCGTGCCAACGGCCGCACTCCTGTGAGCGCTTCTTCATACTTCGCCGATTCGCCTGTGTAGACCACGATCAGCACGAAGATCGGTACCCCGATCATATGCGGAGGCAGCCCGGGTAGCGGTGGCGCCGGCAGAATCACAGGGTACAGCGTAAGCTCGCGCGGGGCGGCGAGCATGACTTCGTCGATTCGGCCGAGGATGGGCACCGCAGCCTCGATGGGATAGACGATCAGCCCGCTCGCGATCTCGGGTCCTACCTTGTGCGCCCGATAGGTGAACGACGTGGCGATTGCGAGATTGTGCCCGGCGCCGCGCAGTCCCCAGAACAGTTCCGGGTTTTCTTTCGCCGACGCGCTCAGCCTGCGGCCGTCGACGGTCACGACATCGACCGAGAGAAGATTGTCGACTGTCATGCCGAATCGCCGCGTCAGGTAGCCGATACCTCCGCCCAGTGTCAGGCCAGCCGCGCCGGTGGTCGAAACGGTACCAGAGGGCACGACGTACCCGTGTCGTTGCGTCGCCGCGTCCATCTCGCCGAGCAGCACTCCCGCTTCGATCGTCGTGACGCCGGTCTGTGGATCGACCTCGATGTGCTTCATCAACGACATATCGATGACAAATGCATCGTGCGGCATCGCGTGCCCGTCGATCGCATGCCCGCCGCTGCGAATGGCGATCGGTTCGCCGCGCCCGGCGCAGTACTCGACCGCCATCACGATGTCCTCGATATCGCGGCAGCGCGCGATCAGCGCAGGCTGACGCGTCGCATATCGAGCGTTGGGTAGCGCCCGGGCCTCGGCATATCCCGGGTCGCCCGGACGCAAGACGACACCTTTGAAGCCCGCGGGAGGGAAGTCTGAAAACGTCTTCGAAGACATGGGTCGAGTCATTGAACGATCCGAGCGGGCAGCGATTTGATCAGGGCGGTCTCCGAACCGGCAAATTCGTGCTTGACCGCATCGGGTGCTATGAGCTCGATGTCCGGCAGCCTCCGCAACAGCGCACCTAGCGCCACGTTCATCTCCATGCGAGCCATCGGCTGACCCATGCAGGCGTGTATCCCGAAACCGAAGGTCAGCAATCGGTTACTGCCGAGGTCGCGATCGAGATCGAATGTATCGGGGTCCCGGAACACCTTCGGATCGCGATTGGCGGCCGCCCACATCAGTTGCACCGAGCTGCCGGCCGGGATATCGACGCCACCTACCGTCACATCTCGGGTAGTCATCCGATAGATGCCGAAAAAAGGTGTATGCAGCCGCATCGATTCCTCAACCGCGAATGGGATGAGGAAGGGATCTTCGATCAACCGGCTTCGTATGGCAGGGGAGCGCAGCACTTCCCATAAAAGGCTTGTCAGCCCACTGACCGTTGTGCCGTGGCCCGCGTTCAGAAGACTGTTCATCGTCGCGCCCACTTCCATCGCGGTCAGCGGCCGGTCGCCCAGCCGCGCATGCGCCAGCTTGGTCAGGAAGTCATCGCGCGGTTCCTGGAGCCGCGCATGAACCTCTTCGAGACCAAACTCGGCAAACGCCTGGAAGGCCGCGGCTGCTCTATGAGGGTCTCCAGAAGCAGCATGCAGTTCGACCGTATAGCGTCGGACTTCGCTGCGCTTGGTCTTGTCGAAGCCGATCAGATGACACAGCGCGAGCAACGGAACCTGCTCCGCGAAATCCGCTTGCAGATCGAATGTCCCGCGCCGAGCGACGTCGTCGAGTAGTTCTTCCACGTCCTCCCGTACAGCCGCTTCGTGAAGCGTTGCCGTATCGGGGTTCAATACCTCCGCAAATAATTTGCGCCACGACGCATGTTCGGGCGGATCGTATTCGATCGGCGGAAATCTTGGCCGCTCGGCCAGCGGGCGCAGCACCTGTGGGCCGGAACGGTAGGTTTCCCAATCGATGTGCGCTGCCTTGACGTCGGCGTGGTCGAGAAACACATAGTGGCCCCCTTGCGTGTCGCTCCAGAACACGGAGCGTCCGGACGCCCGGGCTTCACGAAATAATGCCAATGCTTCGTCGGGCGTCGTTTCATAGGTGCTGAAGCCCGCGAGGCGCTGATCGAGGCTGTATGACGATGTCTGCGCCATGAAATCGCTCCTGTCCAGTCGACTTGCACTGTATCTCCATGGTCGGGAATTGCACGCGCGCGCAATCGTAGCTTGCGGCTCGCCGCGGAGATTCACCTACGGCTTTGATTCGTTCGCAGTCCTAACCCTCGAAGCATACTGAGCACGCGTGAATTCCCGGACGGTGGCAAGTGTGCGTGACGAAATGCAGGCGGCTCGAACGCTCCTCGAAGCGCTGGGCACAAATCGATCGCCGGTCAGTGTATGGACCGGGCAAGCCGAAGCGTGGGTTCGGGAATGGGCCGTCGCATTCGGGCTCACGCGCTCGAAAGTTGCCCGGGACCGGTTCCGCAAGACCGCTGCCGGTGCCCTGGCAGGCCGCGTTTATTCCACTGCCATCGATCAGGATCGGCTTCAGACGGCAACCGCCTGGATTGGCTGGCTCTTTCTGATCGACGATCAACTGGATGAGGGCGAAACAGGAAGAGAGCTGCAACTCGTCAGAGACCGCCTGCGGCCCTTCATTGCGATGGCGGGCGAAATGACGGGAAGGACAGCGGTGCGCCTCGAAGACGGCGCGCGGTCGGTGAGTCCGGCCCGAGAACCGTCGTCGTGCCTGCCCCTCGTTAGCGCCCTGCGGGACATCTGGTACCGGCTGGCTGGGCGCATGACGGAGCATTGGCGCGCTGTGTTCGCGCGGCATTATTTGGGCTACCTTTCCGGCTGCGAGTGGGAAGCGGCAAATCGAGGGCATGGCCGCATACCGCCGATCCACGAGTTCGTGCCCAACCGTCGTCACGCGGGCGCGATCTGGCCGTCGCTCGATCTGCTCGAATATGTGGCTGATGCGCCGCTGCCGGACGATGTTCGCAGCCATCCGCTGCTGCTCGAAGCTCGGACCGCATGTGCCGATGTCGTCTGCTGGAGCGACGATTTGCTCACCGTTGCCAAAGAGCGGGCGCATGGCGATGTGCACAATCTCGTCATCGTTCTAGAGCACCAGACAGGATGCGATGAACCAACGGCATTGCAGAAGGTGGTTGAGCGGATTGCATTGCGTATCGCCGATTTCGATGCGTCGCGCCAAAGAATATCCGCAACGGATCTCGGCGGTCATTCACGCGATGCCGTCGACCGGTATATACAGGGATTGCATCACTGGATGCGAGGTCACCTGGATTGGGGCTTGCAAACGATACGATACGATGCCGATGCGACACTGGGGGCGCCCTATCTCGAAGATCTGCTGAGCATGGGCGAGTAGCGCGGTGACCACGGGCGAGCGTGTCATCGTCGTGGGCGCCGGCGTAGCTGGCCTCGCCGCGGCCTACCGGTTGAACAAGGCAGGCCTTCGCGTGACGGTGCTCGAGCGCATGGGCGAGGTCGGTGGCCGCATGTCGACGCATCTTCGGGATGGCTACCGCATCGACCTTGGTGCGAGTCTTTTGCCGACCAGCTACCGGCACATGTTGGAGTTGATCGACGAAGCGGGTCTTGCCGATCAGATCGTGCCCACGTCGAGCCTTTTCGGTCTCGTGCGCGACGGCAACGTGCACCGCTTTCAGGCGGGCAATCTCAAGGATATGCTCGGAATTCCGCTTTCCGCGCGCAGCAAGGTGACGCTGTTGCGCGCGGTATGGGATTGCATACGGCTCGGAGACAAGCTCGACTGGTTCGATCTTTCGCGCGCACATGCCGCCGACCGTGAAAGCGCTCCCGTGTATGCAGTGCGGCGCCTCAATCTCGAGATTCGCGACTACCTCGTCGAACCGACCTGCGCGAGTATGACGCTCAATACGGCGGAGGACAATTCGGCGGCCAGCTTTCTGTTTTTCATTCGCCGCGTGCTCGCGACCCGGGGGCTCTTCAATTCTCCATCCGGCGTCGCCTTCTTGCCGAGAGGGCTGGCGCGCCATATCGATGATGTGCGGCTGGAAGCGACCGCGCTCGAGGTGGAGCGCACGCGAGCGGGGGTCACGGTCACGTGGCGCGATGCGCACGGGGAGCAGCACAGCACTGAGGCCGCCGCGTGCGTCATTGCATTGCCTGCGCTTCAGGCAGCGCAGCTTTATCGAAACTGGACGCTGGATCAGCGCGCGTTTCTCGAGAGCGTGCGCTATGGCAGATGCGTCAATGTCTCGTTCGCGCTATCGGTCCCGCCCGCTGAGCCGGCGTGTTTTCTGCTCGTACCCCGCGTCGAACAACCAGACCTCGGAGCGATCGTCCTCGAACACAACAAGGCACCGGGTCGAGCGCCCGCCGGCCGCGGCTTGGTCACGACGTACTGGCGGCAGACGTGGAGCGACCCGCGGGCCGATCTCGACGACGATGCGATCGGGAAAGCCGCGCTCGATACGCTCGCCGGCGCACTGCCGCATCTGCTGACAGACGTGCAATGGACGCATGTACAACGGTGGAGCCCATCGATCGCGGTGAATGCTCCCGGGCACCTGTCGGCGCTGCGGAGCTTCGTTCAATCGGTCGATGCGGGCTCGCCGGTGCAACTGGCCGGCGACTACTTTTCCGGTTCGACGACGAACTCGAGTCTTTGCTCAGGAGAGCGTGCTGCGGCGCGTGTGCTGGCTAGCCTCGCGAAGAGCGGCGCAGGCGCGTCGGCCATCCCACTCTGACCAACACGTCATCGGGTGCGTTCAGCGCGAACTCGTACATTCCCCACGGTTTGTCGCTCGGGTCGCCGCTTCCGAGGATTTCGGCACCGAACACGGCGGCGAGTTCGTCTACATCCTCGCGGTAGAGGTAAAGCCCGAACGGATTGCGCCCCGGCAGGAGCCACCCTTCGACAGCCGGATTGAGGTGGACTCGCCCACCGAAACCGTCGGCGAGCATTCGATAGTCGCCGAGACTGCCTGCCTCGCGCTTGAAGCCCAGCCGTGCGAAAAACGCCTCGGTGCGGTCAAGATCGTTGCAGGGCAGTATGGCGGTAAGGGTCGGTTGCATGTCGTCAATCTCGCGTGAAGAGCGGGCAATAGCGCTGCATAAAGCAAAGGAACAAGAGCGGATCGAGCTTCCCGACCCATCGACCGGAGCTTGGGTCCGTGTACTCACTGCTACGCCGAAATCGGGCAACGCTGGTCACTGCTGTTGGGGGCCGCTTTCACGCTCCATATCCGCCGGTGCGGATGGCGCCGTTTGCGCTGGTTCCGACGCCGCACCACCCGCATCGGGCACAACAGGGAAGGGCGGCGCGGACGCTGCTTGCGACGTACTCGCCGGCGCCGGCACGGACGCAGCCGCAGCTGCAGCCGCAGCCGGCTGTGCCTGCGTCTCGATAGTATCCTGCACCGCTGCGCCGGCGGATTCGTTGACGTTCGTTGCGCCGCTCGCCTCTTCGGTTGCACTGGCGGACGGCGGCCGCGGAGCCGGGGGAGTCCGAACCGCGCCGGTCGCGGCTCGTTGCGGCGCTGCGCCGCCGAAGAGCGCCTCGCGCCATCCTTGCAGCCGTTCGCTCAAGCGCGAGCGGAATTGTTCGAACGCGGAAGGCTCCGCTACCGTATCGAATCGCACGCGCGCATCGACGATTCGCGCACGCAACGCCCGCTGAAAGAACTCCCCGACGATCGGTAATGCCGTATGCGCGCCTTGCGCCCAATAATCGCTGCGCAGCGTGACGCGCCCGTCGTCGAACCCTACCCACGCGCCTGCCACCAATTCCGGATGCATGAGAATGAACCATCCATCCGCGCCGTCTTGCGTCGTGCCCGTCTTGCCGGCAACGTCGGCGCGAATGCCAAAGCGGCTGCGAATCGATGAACCGGTGCCGTAGTTCACGACATCTCGCATTGCATCGACGAGCGTACGATCGACATCCGGGGCAAGCGCACGCTCGGCTTGTGCCGGAGCGAACTCGGCGAGCACGTTACCGTTCGCATCGTCGATTCGCGTGACCATCTGCGGTGCGCGGTACACGCCGTCGTCGGCGATGGTGCTATAGGCCGCAACCATTTCTTTCAGCGTCACGGGACTGGTGCCGAGTGCGAGCGAGGGCACCTCTTCGAGCGGACTCTCGCGCACACCCATCGCGCGGGCCAACCGGGCGACCTTGGCCGGGCCGATGCGTTCAATCACCTGCGCGGTGATCCGGTTGCGCGAAAGGGCGAGCGCGCGCCGGAGCGTGAACGCGTCCCCATTCGCGGGTGTTTCGTCGGAGGGGCGCCAGATTTCCCCGCCTTTGAGCGCGATTGCGACGGGTTGGTCGACGAGCTTGTCGTCGGCTTTCGCGCCGGCCGCAAAGGCGGCGCCATAGACGAACGGTTTGAATGTCGAGCCAGGTTGCCGCCGCGCTTGTTGAACGTGATCGAACGGCTCGCGCGCGAAGTCGCGGCTACCCACCCACGCGCGGATCTCGCCCGTGCGCGGGTCGATCGCGAGAAAACCCGCCTGGATGTCGGTCTTCGCAGTGCACAGCGCGCGCATGAAGGATGGATCGCGCGCCAGTTGCTTCACCGTATCCGACTCGCTTTGACCCGCCGCGCGGGCGGCGCGGTAGAGATCGGTCTCGCGCATGAACGCGACGAAAGTCGGATTGGCCGCGGAGCAACCTTCTCTTCCCGACCAGGCGCGGTTCGCTATGCTCTGCAACTGACTCGTCTGCCATGCGACGGCCTGCGTTGCCATCGTCTGCAGTCTCGCGTCGATCGTCGTATGCACGACGAGGCCATCGGCATAGATGTTGTAGTCGTTGCGATCGGCCCAAGCGATCAGCCATTTGCGCAACTGCTGCGCGAAATGAGGCGCGGGTCCGGGCGGCTCGGTCTGCCGCTCGAAATCGATGCCCAGCGGACGCGCTTGCAGCGACGCGTACTGGGCCGGCGTGAGCCGCCCGTATTTGACCATCTGGGCAAGCACCGTGTTGCGTCGCTGCAGCGCTCGCGCGGGGTTGAGCCTCGGGTTGTAATAGGCATTGCCTTTGAGCATCCCGACGAGCGTCGCGGCCTGGCGCGCGTCGAGTTCCGCGGCCGACGTGTCGAAATACGTGCGCGCGGCCATTTCTATTCCGTACGCGTTATAGAGGAACGGCACCGTATTGAGGTAGGTCTCGAGAATCTCGTCCTTGCGGTAGACCGCCTCGATCTTCAGCGCGGTAATCGCTTCCTTGAGCTTGCGTGTGAGGGTCGGTGCACGTCCGATTTCATCGGGATAGAGGTTGCGGGCGAGCTGTTGCGTGATCGTGGAGCCGCCTTGGCGGTCGCCCGAGAACGTATGGAGCGCCGCACCGATCGTGCGCCGCCAGTCGATACCGTGATGCTGGTAGAAGCGATGGTCCTCGGTGGAGATCAGCGCATCGATGACGCGTGGCGAGATATCGGCCAGCTTGACCCATTCGCGGTTCGACGGCTTGAATTCGGCCAGCAGCTTTCCGTCCGACGAAAGAATCTGGGCGGGGCGATCGACGCGTGCCTTGCGGATATCGCCGATACCGGGAGTCAGAGGGATCAGCGCCAGGACGTAGAGCACGAACAGAACGGGGACCGCCGCGAGCGCGAGTGCGATGCCCCGCCGCGTGGGGCGCCGCAGGCGTGCGCGTCCGGCAAGCGCCAGTTTGCGCGCCGAGAGAAGCAATTGCTGGACGGGCTCGATCATCTATCGGTACGAGGCAAAACGAGAATGAAAGCCGCGATCGTACCAAAAGAGGAGCAGGGCATCGCCGCCCGGTTAGTGACCGAGGGTGGACATCGCACGCCGCAAACTGTTTCGGGCGCGGTGCAGGATTGCCTTGACGGTGGCTGGCGGCCTATCGATGATGTCGGCGATTTCCGTCATGGAGTGGCCTAGCACGTAGGCGAGCGACATGACCAGGCGCTGTTCGTCCGGCAGCAGATTGAGTGCTTTGGAAATGAGATCGCTCGATTCGTAGTCGTGCCAGTAGTGCATGAGTGCGTACGAATCGTCGAGCGGTACGAGCAGCCGCGTGTGACGCTCGCGGCGCAAAGCGCTCAGCGCGCAACGGTACGCGATGCTCATGATCCAGGTCGACGCTGCACAGTCGTAGCGGAATTGCGCGGCCTTGTTCCAGACAACCATGAACGTGTCATTGATCACCTCTTCGATCAACTGCTCGTTCCAGCTCATGCGATTGAGAAAACGCGTCAAACGGCGGTGATAAGTCCTGTAAAGCTGCGCGAGCGCAGCCGCGTTGCGTTGCGCGATGCGCTCGACGACGGGCGCGTCGGGGTCGACCGCCGGCGCGGCCCCGTGTGCGCCGCCGAGTTCGGCGTTGATTTCGCGGGCGACCGATTGAAACTCGGCATGCGTATCGCGCAGGCCGCGCACATCGGCAATATCGTGCATGGCGCCGACGATACCGGCGATGCGGCCAGCGCTGTCGCGAATCGCACTTTTGAAAAAGCGGACCATGCAAATCTTGCCGCTGGCGTGCCGCACGCCGGTGGCATAGCTTTGGAGCCCACCCGAGGACACGAGGTCCAGATCGGCACGATGGTAGGTCAGTGCAAGCTCCGACGGCGCGACGTCATACACAGTCTTGCCCTGGATGGCCTCGCGTCCGAAGCCGAGAAAATTCTCGAATCGATCGTTGCAGCCGATGTAGATGCCATCGGCGTCCTTCATGAAGACGGGCGAACCCATGGCATTCGCATGAGCCTGTATTTGAGCGAGCCCGGCCTGCGTGCCGAGTGCGAGGCCAATCAAGCCTGCATGCCCTTTCGCGTCCCGAATGATGCCTTCGGGCTGTTCGATGTCCCGCTCCGTGACCGCATCGTTGGCGCCGTGCACGACGAGCGAAACGACACGCTCCGCCGTAAGTTGGCGCACGACGGGAATGAGATAGGGTTTCGGGCCGGTTTCGGCCCGCATCTTCGCCAATTCGTTTGCCGCATCCGCTTCGCGGCA
This sequence comes from Trinickia sp., assembly GCF_057351765.1. Classification (NCBI taxonomy): domain Bacteria; kingdom Pseudomonadati; phylum Pseudomonadota; class Betaproteobacteria; order Burkholderiales; family Burkholderiaceae; genus Trinickia; species Trinickia sp. The sequence continues at coordinate 40,586 of NZ_JBMRBK010000072.1, forward strand.
GTCCAGGAAGACAACGGCAGGCTCGGTGTTGTCGAGCTCGCACGGCGACGAAAGCGCAACGGCTCCGTGCGCTTGAATGTTGGCGGGCGCGGCGTGTGCGCGCGGACTGAACCAGAACAGGTGGGGCTCGTCAGTACAACTCATCATGACTCGTTCTCGTTTTGCGATGCAATGGTTCAGGGTACTCAACAACTCAAAAGATGTAGGTCAGTGGATTGTTTGATATGCGGTTGACTGAATCGAATACGCGGACGGTGACCGCAATGCCCCTTTGGCGTTTCGCCGATGGGTTCGGTCAGGCCGGGAGCCATCGGGGCAGCGTCGTTAAACGATACGGCGCTTTGCGAGAAATAGTAAGAATTGGCGCCGTAGGGATTTCCGTATTGTTGCGTCATCCACCCTGAAACCGGGAAGATTCCCTCTATCGCTGTCAAATATTGAGACAAGGGGAAAATGTACCGATGCCCGGGTGGACGCTATGTGACGAATCGATGACACAGCTTGCGGCGAATGCAATATCGAACGCGCGCGTTCAGGCGTTCAGGCGTTCGCGCGCGGACCCGGCGGTTCGGCGGACCGAGGTCTCAAGACTGTCCGCGCGGCGATGCTCCGGTTCGGACATGCACGCGCCGGCCCGCGGCATAACCGAATCCCGCCGACACGGCGCAGACGGCGGCGCACAGGGATGCCAGACTGTAAAGCGAGCCGGTTGCATGCAGGAGCGAACCCGCGATGAAGGGGCCGCTCGACGCGATCAGATAGCCGATGCCTTGCGCCATACTCGAGAGCTGAGCGGCAACATGCGAATCGCCCGAGCGCAACCCGATGACCGTGAGGGCGAGTGTGAAGGCGCTACCCTGAGCGATGCCGAGCAACACTGCCCAGCCCCACATCGTCGAGATCGGCGCGAAGAAACACCCCACGAGGCTCAGCCCGGTCAGCAACAACGCACCGACGTTCACCCAGCGCTGGTCAGGGAGACGCGCGATCAGAAATGGCAGCAGCAAAGAGGCCGCGGCCTGAGCCATCACGCTGAGCGAAAGCATGAGCCCCGCATCGACCGCACTCATGCCTCGCATGCGCAAAACGGTCGGAAGCCAGCCGAACACGATGTACGCCAATGACGATTGCGAGCCCATGAACAGCGTGACCTGCCAGGCGAGGGGGTCTCGCCATAAACCGCGCACGACCCGTGAAGTCCGTTCGATGCGCGTGCCGGCCGGAGGGAGTTGAGTGCTCCACATGAGTATCGCGAAAACAGCGGGCAGAGCCCACATCGCCAAGGCCCATGCCCACGCATTGCCGCTCGTGTTGCCGAATAGCTGCCCGATCGCGTTTGCCGCTGGCGCCGTGACTGCCGCGGCGGTCGCCGCGCCCGCGCACATTGCGGCACTGTAGAGACCGGTCATGAGCGCGACGTGATGCGGAAAGTCGCGCTTGACGACGCCGGGCAGCAGCACGTTCATCAAACCAATCGAAAAACAGGCCACCACCTGACCGAGATACAGAAGCTGCCAGGACGGTATGACCCGCAATGCCGTGCCCGCGGCAAGCAGCGTCAGCAGGAGAAGCAACGCCCGTTCGCTGCCCATACGACGAGACAGCATCGGCGCAATCGGCCCGAACAACCCGAAGCAGAGCGAGGGAAGGGTAGTCAGCAAACTCGCACCGGTGGTTGTCAGCCCGGTTGCGCGAACCGCTTCCAGCAGGATCGGGCCCACGCTCGTAATCGGCGTGCGAAGCGAGAAGGCGATCAAAGCGAGGCTCGCCGCCAATGCGATATTGTGAGTGCCGGCGCGGTTCCGAGCCGTATCGGGGGTGTCGCTTGCTTTCATCTGGCTCCTGCGGTTCTAACAATTTTTGACAGATTTCTTCGTTTCAAGCCGCTACCCTACATCGCCCGACACAGCGAGGGCATAGCGGGGAGTGCCACCGTGACGACAAAAGGAGAATGTAAATGGCAGCACATGGAATTATCGTTTGGCTCGTGATCGGCGCCATCGCAGGCTGGCTGGCAGGCTTGATCGTGGGCGGCGGAGGCTTCGGGCTACTGGGCGATATCGTCGTCGGTATCATTGGCGCGTTCGCGGGCGGCTGGCTCGCGGGGGTGCTGGGTATTCACATTGGCGGCGGGTTCATCGCATCGATCATAACGGCGACGGCCGGCGCGGTGGTGCTTCTCGTCCTTTGGAAACTGATCCGTCGGGCGTAGATTCGGCCTCGACGGGCCCGTGACCGACGGCCGCAATTGTCGTGGCCGTCGGTGCGCGGATTGCCTGAATCCGCTACAGGCCGCCTATCGCAAGCGGGACGGCCTCACGCATCAGCGCGACGAACCGCAGCAACCGGGATGGATAAAACTGCGCGTGCGGATAGATGATGTAAACGGGCAGTGCCGCGGCCTGCCACTTTGGCGCGAGGTGGACGAGGCGCTGCGCGGCAAGATCGTCTGCAAGCAGCCAAGCCGAGCTCGCGCATGCACCGATGCCGAGCAGTGCCGCGCTGCGAAGCGCATACAAGTTGTCCGTGCTCATGCGCGGGTTGATCGAGATGCGGCGCTTCTCGCCCGTGTCTGCATGTGTCAGCGTCAACTCGGTTCGGTAATACGTCCGCAACGCGAGCCACGGTAGAGACATCAGTTGTTCCGGTTCTTCCGGCACCGCGCCATATTCGAGCAACGACGGCGAAGCCGCCACGATCCTCGAGACATTCGACAGCCGGACCGCCACCACGGCGGGGTCGCTGGGCTCGCCCACCTGGATCGCGCAATCGATGCCGTTGGCGATGAAATCCCGCACATCGTCGCGCAGCAACCACTCGACCGATACGCGCAGGTGATCGCTCAAATATGCCGCCAGCGGCTCGACCAATCTGTGTTGACCGAATGCGTGCGGCACCGCCACTCGCAGCAATCCCTCGGGCTCCTCCTGCGCCCCGCGTACGTCCGCCTCGAACGATGCCCAACTCGCCAGCAACTGCTTGGCGTGCTTGAAGCACCGTTCGCCATCGACCGTCAGCCGCATCGCGTGCGTCGTGCGCTGCAGCAGTCTCACGCCGAGCGACCGTTCGAGTGCCTGCAAGCGGCGGCTGATCGTGGGCTGTGTCGTTCGCATTTGCGCCGCGGCAGCCGACAAGCTGCCGGCCTCGACTATACGCACGAACGTTTCCATGAGCTCGAAACGCTGGCTCGCACTGTCGGTGAAACCTTCCGGGGTGCGCGAGCGGGCGCCTGGGGCGGCGAAAGGGCGAGATTTTGTTGTCATACGCTCAGCGTATAACAAATCTGCATGCTGCGGTACTACCAGGGCGATGGCAGGAACGTCACACTCGCGTCCATTGATTCGACACCCGAATAAGGATCCGACGATGTCCACTTCACAGACCCTCGATGCAGCGTCCTCGGCTTTACCGCAGACCGCGCGGACACAAGCCTCGGCAGCTGCGCTCAGTCCTCGCCTGGTGTTGCTGCTCGCGGCCGCCGCCGGCCTTGGCGTTGCCACGCTTTATTACAGCCAGCCGATGCTCGGCATACTGGAGACTCATCTTGGCGCGTCCACACGCGTCGTTGGAATGGTGCCGATGCTGACCCAGCTCGGCTACGCGCTCGGCATCTTGCTGCTTGCGCCGCTCGGCGACCGGTTCGATCGGCGCCGCGTGATTCTCGTCAAGACCACTGCGCTCGTCGGCGCTTTGTTGCTCGCGGCGGTTTCCCCTTCGATCGGATACTTGCTGGCAGCCAGTTTCGCGATCGGGTTATCGGCGACGATGGTGCAGGACATCGTGCCTGCGGCAGCCACGCTCGCGCCTGACACGAGTCGCGGCAAGGTGGTCGGAACGGTGATGACGGGATTGTTGCTCGGCATTTTGCTGTCGCGCGTTGTGAGCGGTTTCGTCGCCGAGCATGCCAGCTGGCGGGCAATGTTCTCCGCTGCGGCGGCAAGCGTCGCAGCGATCGGCGCGACTGCTTGGCGGGGACTGCCGTCGTTCAAGCCGACGACGCATCTGTCGTATCGCGCCTTGATCGGCTCGCTCGCACATCTGTGGTGGCATCATCGCGCGTTGCGTCGCGCCGCATTCGCGCAAGGGCTGCTTTCAGTGGGCTTCAGCGCGTTTTGGTCGACGCTGGCTGTCATGCTGCACGGCGCGCCGTTTCACCTCGGCAGCTCGGTGGCAGGCGCATTCGGTCTTGCCGGTGCGGCCGGCGCGTTGGCCGCGCCCATTGCCGGGCGCTTGGCCGATCGCCGCGGGCCGGAGATAGTCACGCGCATCGGCATTGCTATTGCGACGCTTTCGTTCGCGGCGATGGCAATCGGTCTGACGATGGCGCCTCATACGCACCTGGTCGTGCTTGCGCTCGCGACGGTCGGCTTCGATCTCGGTGTGCAGGCGACGTTGATCGCACATCAGACGATCGTCTACGGCATCGATCCTGCGTCGCGTAGCCGTTTGAATGCGGTGCTGTTCGTCGGAATGTTCATCGGCATGGCGGCGGGGGCGGGCATCGGTAGCTTGGCTCTGGCGCAATGGGGCTGGGCTGGCGTGATCGCGCTTGCGGTGGTGTCGTCGATGGCCGCGCTCGCGGTGCGGATGTGGCCGCGCTGAGCGGTAATAGGTGATCGGTGACCCGAGAAGGCCGTCATCCGGCGTTTCGGCATTCGCGAACGCCGGACATTGCCGCCAGTCGCGCACAGATAGCGGCGAAGTCGCTGTCCGCGGTGCGAGACAGTCCGATCTGCACGTCGTCGAGTTCGGGATCGTCTTCGGACTGCTGGACGATGAACTGCTTGACCCGGACGCTACCCGTACCGAGGGCCTCGTGAACACTATCGAGCGACACGCTGCCGCGCTCGACCAGCATGTGGATACTGCGCTGTTGCTTGACCGAAATAAAACGACGTTCGAGCGGTTTCACCCCGGCAAGAATGACCAGGATGATGATGGTGGCGCCGATAGCGGCAGTGTACATCCCACCACCGACCGCCAGGCCGACGCCTGCGACGGACCAGAGGCTCGCGGCCGTCGTGAGTCCACGCACGATCTCCCCGCGCAGAAGAATCGAACCGGCTCCGAGGAAACCAATGCCCGATACGACCTGGGCGGCGATCCGTGACGGATCGAGTACGACGTTCTTTTCGCCCAACACATCGGCGAATCCGAACGCCGAGACCAACATGATCAACGACGAGCCCACACACACGAGCATGTGTGTGCGCAATCCGGCGGCCCAGTTCATCCGCTCGCGCTCGAAGCCAATGGCGCTGCCAAGCAGCGCTGCAAAAACGAGTCGGCCTAAAACCTCGAAGTTGGTTATCGTGTGTTGCATGTCAATAGAGGGGGGCGAACAAGGTAAGCGTAAATTCCTATCATAAGTGGCGAAGTTGTGAAAACAGGTGCGCTTATGTGGAAGTCCGTATAAACGGCCTACTGCTTGAAATCCCGTGCGGCAAACGCCTGATCGAACTGCCGCGCGCGCTGAACTTCGTCGCTGTGCAGATAGGTCGACGTCGTGGAGATCGACGAATGGCGCAGATTGTCGCGTTCGTTTCCACAGGCGTTCTCCTGGTGGCTTGCTATGGCTTGCCAGACTGCGCAGCAACGCCGTTCATGTGGAGCGTTGCACCACGTGGCATGTCGAAGGTAGGGAGCAGACTTTGACAGGGTAGTACATCCGCCTTGAAGCGGTGCCTCCATGCCGGCGCCCCGCGTCAAACCGATTCTGAACGATTTTCCATGTGCGCTCGCCACAGCGCACAGGCCGCGCCTGCGAGCATCACCGCAACTATCCCAACTGCTCGTCTGCGCGGTCCTTACCGGATTAGCGCACGTGGCCGTGCCACTGGCGCACGCGTTGACACGCTCACCTGGCACGGCGTGCTGATGATTCCCGTGTTTTCCGGCACCGTGATCAGCCTGGAAAAGGACGGCGGTCATGCAGCGCGTGGCTGACCGTCGGCGCGGTATCGGCCGCTGTACGATAGGGCTGTCGTTCATGATTCTGACCTTTGACGGTTGTGGTACGCACGGTCATTACAGTCAATCGAGCGCCGTCGCCGGTTTGCCAATGAGCATGCGCCACAGGTCGAGGGAACCCTTTTCGCCCTGCCACCAGAACTCGTCCGGCAGTTCGGCAACAAACTCCTCGAGCAACGGCTCAGGATTGTGGTCCGATACGAGTTCGAGCGCCTGGCCGGGGGGCAGTCTTGCAAACGTGTTGAAAACCATTGAATGACGATCGTGCGGATCAACGGTGTCGATGTCGACGACGATCACGGCGGCAGAGATTGTGGGAGCGGACATGTTCATACTCCAGAATGAAACAGAAAAACACCGTGAGATGCGCAAGAGACCTCAATGCACAGGCCAACGGAGCACCTCGCGAGCTGCGTCGCTCATCATGGCTGGGGACCATAGCGGCTCCCAAACCAGCGCTACGTCGACCGGCATATCGGCGGGTGCGACTTCTTGCGTCGCGGGCAGTACTTCGTCGGTTGTATTTGCCTGGCGCATAAAAGGCATCGACAATACATGTTTTAGCGCAGCGGCGCACACGCGAATCCGATCTGGGTCAATTGGTCGCACCGTGCAATGACGCAGACACCGTCGGCGCTCTGAGGCGGGGTGCAGGCACGCTGAAGATCGTTCAGGCACTCAACCATGGTCTATCAAGCCAATCGGTCGGCATCATTGCGAATCTGGCGTAAATGATATATTTTTAATGCATGTTAAATGAGCGCCGAAGCTGGACGCTCCGCGCTCGGACCCACCGTGCCGCTTCAAGGATGGAGCCACTATGCACCTCACCGTCTACACCGATTACACGCTTCGGGTGATGATGTATCTGGCTCTGAAGTACCCGGACGGCGGCGTTGCGACGATCGACGAAATCGCGGGAGCCTACGGGATTTCGCGCAATCACCTGACGAAAATCATCCACGAGCTCAGTCGCGCCGGCTTTATCGAGACGACGCGCGGCCGGGCCGGCGGCGCCAGCCTGGCACGCGCGCCCGAGCAGATTTCGGTAGGGGAAATCGTGCGTGTCGCCGAGAAAGATTTTTCCGTCGTGCGTTGCCACGATATGACCGTCGCGCACGACTGCGCGATTTTTCCGGCCTGCAACCTCAGGCGCAGGCTGTACCGGGCGGTCGACGCCTTTCTCCACGAGCTCGACACCATGACGCTGCGAGAGGCCATTGCGGCGCCTACGGTGGCGGCGACCGTCCTGGGCATAGCCCAGCGCCGCGAGTTGGTGCCGGATGCCATGTCCGTGTCGGGCCCGCGTGGCGGTACGAGCCGCCGCGCTGGAGTCAGGCAATGAAAATGCATCTCCCGCGCCGTTCCTTTTTCGTGTCTCCGGCGTCGGAGCTGCCCGTCCTGAGACTCGGCTTCCGGCCGTTTTATCTCGGGGGTGCGCTGTTCGGTGTACTCGCCATGATCGTGTGGATTGGCGCGCTGCATGGCATTGCACCTGCAGGCCGGATGACGTCACTCAACGGTATCCTGTGGCATGCGCACGAGATGATCTTCGGGTTTACCGCGGCCATCGTTGCCGTTTCCTGCTGACGGCGGTGCGGGCCTGGACATCGCTCGAAACACCATCTGGCGCGCCGCTGGCCCTGTTATGGCTTTTGTGGCTGGCTGGGCGCATCGCGGTTTGGTTCGGCCCGGAGCCGCTTGAAGCGAAACGATGTGAGCGCAAAATGAAGTCCGACAACTTTTTGATCAAGCCCGCGCCCTCTTTCGACGAACCGATCGAAATGCTCAGGGCGTGCCATGAGCGCATTGCCGCGCAGTGCGCCACGCTCGAGAAGCTCGCGGCGCATCTGCCTTTGCATGGCCCGGATACGCAGGCGCAGCAGGCAGCCAGAAACATCATGCGCTATTTCGACGTGGCGGGCCCGCATCACCACGCTGACGAGGAACAGGATCTCTTCCCTATGCTCATTGAGATCAGTCAACGCCAGTGCTCGCCGGTGGGCGGACGGATAGCATCCTTGCTCGACGAGCATCGATCCCTGGAGGCCGCATGGGTGCAATTGGGCGCCGTGCTCGCCAACGTCGCCGACGGGAAAACAAGGCTGCTCGAACGGCGCTGGGTAGCTGACTTTGTCGGCGCTTACCGCGCTCACATTGCGCTCGAAGAGAGTCAGATCTTTCCATTTGCTGAAGCGTGCCTTGATCGACAGCAACTGACCAGACTAAGCGCGGCCATGGTGGCCCGACGCACCATCACGCCGCAGTGACGGCCACGATCGGCCGCCTTTCAGGAGAAACATCCATGCGAAATCCAGCAGACGTCCTTCCCATTCTTTCCCAGCAGTACGTCTTCGATGCGCGCGGTATTGCGAGACGTTTCCGCCACGCAGCCATTTTCGGCGCGCTTGATGCGCTGGAGCCAGGCGAGGTGATGCGCTTTGTCAACGATCACGACCCGCTGCCCCTCCTGGCGCAGGTTGAGCATCACTTCGGGCCGCGCGTGGACATCGGATACGTCGCTCGTGAGCCGGGCAACATCGTGATTGACTTCACCGTGAAGGCCGTGGATTGAAATGCCCGCGTAGGTCCACGCATCCGCCCACCTGGATATTCATGGACAGAGGAAAGCATGCTGACCACAACCGTACCCCAGAGAAGCCCCACTTCTGTCGCCCACCATGAACTGTTCGCACGGCCGGGCGAACGAGGGAGGTGGACGGCAGACATCGGCTGCAAGACGTGTGCGATGGCAGAACTTTGCAGCCAGAGCGCAATTGACCCCGTGGCTCACGAGCGGCTCAACGATGCTGTGCAGTGCGTCCGTACCGTGAACCGTGGGCATGCCTTGTATCGCCCGGGAGACACCTTCGGAAGCATCTATGCAGTCCGCGCCGGTTCGTTCAAGACCGTGGTCATGCATCGCGAGGGGCACGAGCAGGTCACGGGTTTCGGCTTCGTTGGCGACACCCTCGGTCGAGATCAACAGGTGTCACGCGTGCCGAGGCAGACCTCACGTGACGTCGTTAGGCGAAAGTCTCGTCGTCCGATTTTGCAAGGCGACGCCGTCACACGTTGAAAGACGCCTCGGGCTTAACTTGGCCGAAACCATCATTAAGGACTATTATGCAAATTGCTCATGAAATCGAGTGCGCAGCCAGTCAGTGCGCAGATCACCTCGAAGCCCTGATCGACGAGGCTGGGGCGGAGAGCTTCCCGGCAAGCGATCCTCCCGCCGTCCATCCGGAACCCTGGACAGTCCCGACGAACGCGGCGGACGCTGTCGCCCCGGCGAAAACGCAGTCATAGATCGTTTGCTGAGGGTGGGCTCGATCAAGGGGGCAACCAGCCCGCCTTCGCGGCAAGTGGCGCTACGCGTCGCCCTCCTTGCATCCGCAATCGGCTTCGGCGGCAATCACGCGGTGAAGCTGCACAAAGCGTTCGTGTACCGGCGTTTGAAACAGCGGATCGGCTGACCGCTGCGGGTGTGACTGCAAGATCGAGGACCAATCGTCGGAATCCAGATGATGCGTCGCGATGGGAAACATCGTGAGTTCCTCAACCGCCATGTTGTGCCGCAGCCGCTCCGCGTACAATCGGACACGAAACTCCAGGAGCTCTCTGGACATATTTTCGTCACGGATCATTGATTCGAGATCCTGAATCAACTCGTGGCCCTGAAGCGCCAGCGTCGCGTGCTGCGCCGACAGTTCGCTTCCCAACTCATCGGTCAACACTCCCTTCTCGCGCAGTTTGCCGATGATGCGGTCCTCCAGCGCATGATGGTTCACGTCGGGAAATCGCGTCAGGTAATACAGGGTATCCACAAGCAATACGGTATTCGCTGTCGCCTGCGCGTCGCGGAGCATCGATCGACGTTCGAGGAGGCGCACCAGTTGCTCCAACCGTCGGTGTTCGACGGTCAGGTTTTCAATGATGCTCGCCATGCTGGGCCTCACGCGACTGCCCCTCTTCCCTCATCACGTCGAGCGCGAGTGCGGAATGCGCGTAAGCTGCACCCGCACGCATCTCGGCTGCGACCCAGATCGCCTCCATGATTTCCTTCTCCGATGCGCCGACCTTCAGGGCCTCCTTCGTATGTCCACGGATGCAATAGGGACACTGCGTTACGTGCGCGACGGCCACCGCAATCAGTTGCTTCGTCTTCGCAGGCAGCGCGCCGTCCGCGAAAACACTGCTACTGAAATCCCTGAACGCAGCAAGGGATTCGGGTGCGAGTTCCCGGCGTTGTCTGGCAATTTCCGGGCTTGGCTGCGGATACATTGAGTTTTCCATCATTCACCTTCTGCAAAAAACGCGGACGTCCGCGGGCGACATCGACGCACTCAATCAGGCCCAACGTGTCGGTGCTTGCGCTGATGCCGCCAGGAAAGAAGGGTCCCGCAAAGCCCGCCGTCACGCCGGTCGGGTTGTGGAACCCGTTCGTAACCATCTCTTGAACTCCAGATATGCAACGATGAAGCGGTGCCGGTAGGGATGGGAGTGGGCGAAATGTCCTCTGCTGAGGACCGCACGACGGTAGATGTGAATCGTGCGGCACACCCACTCGGCGGCCTGCGGCAACCCGTCGCGTTCGACGAGAAACTCAATGCGTGCTTGCTCGCTCATTCTCGCCTCTCGATTGCCCTCCGGGCCTCACTTGCAATGTTGCTCTTGCCGACCGGCCCCGGGTGCCCTATTGATCGTGCGGAAGATAAAGAGTCACAAGCACTGAGGCGTTTTCCACGGCCTCGAGCCAATGTGATTCCCCGCCCAGAAGAAATAGCATATCCCCGTTGCGCATCAGTTGCGCTCCCGCGCCGGTGCCGAATTTGACAACTCCTTCCAGACACTGCACGGTTATTTCCCCTGGCGCCCGGTGCTCGGGAATGTGCTTGCCTGCCGGAAGCACAAGCCGAACGACCTCCAGGTGGTCCGACCGCATGAGGGTGATCGATTTCGAATCCCGCAGTGCATCACCAAGTGGTCGAACGTCGATCAGTTCCCCCTGTGTCGCCCGTGGCATTGCCATAACAGCCTCCCAACGTTAGATTGCGGCACTCAGATCGTCCGGCGCGCAAGCATGGTTCGGATCTCCCCGATCGCCTTTGCCGGATTCAGGCCTTTGGGGCAGACGTCCGTGCAGTTCAGTATCGTCCGACACCGGAAGAGGCGGTACGGATCGTCAAGATTGTCAAGCCGCTCACCCGTGCCCTCATCGCGGGAATCGACCAGAAAGCGATAGGCTTGCAGGAGCCCGGCGGGACCAACATATTTATCGGGATTCCACCAGTACGAGGGGCACGCACTGGAACAGCACGCGCACAGGATGCACTCGTAGAGACCATCGAGCTGATCGCGTTCCTCCGGCGCCTGGCGCCTTTCCCGCTCGGGTGGCGGAGTGTCGTTGATCAGGTAAGGCTTGATCGAATGGTACTGTTTGAAGAACGCGGTCATGTCCACGATCAGGTCGCGAACGACCGGCAATCCCGGCAGCGGACGCAGAACGGTGTGGCGGGGGATGTCGTTAAGGTTGGTTATGCAGGCGAGCCCATTCTTGCGGTTGATGTTCATCGCATCTGAGCCGCACACCCCTTCGCGACACGAACGCCGAAAGCTTAGCGTCTCGTCCTGTGCCTTGAGTCGGACAAGTACGTCGAGCAACATCCGGTCATTTGGAGTTACCTCTATCTCGTACGTTTGCATGTACGGCTTGGGATCCCGGTCTGGATCGTAGCGGAAAATCTCAAAGGTTCTCGTTTCACTCACGATGTTCCTCCTCTGTGGAACCGATCGTCCAGCGTATGTTGTTCGCTACCTCGAGCCGCGTCTCTCCATCGCCGCTCAATCGTATCCCGGACAGAGATTCGATCGACGACATATCAAATTCGTTGCGCCCCCTGATCGGATGCTGCGATGGCCGGAGATCGAGCCCTTGCCACCAGAATCATGTCACGATGTGATTGAGGGGGCGACTTTTGCCCGCGCTGCAGTAGTGACATCTCTCACATCGTGACACACCTGTTCTTGCATTGGCAAGGAGCACACGGCGATCAACGAACGCATCGGAAAAAATGCGCCGAACCGGTATGCGCGTCGTCACGACAGCAAAAACGGACGTGCTAGCGTTGAGCTATTTGGACGTCATACCCGGCATCGACGAAAGCAACGAGGAATTCCTCGGCGAAGAGCCAGGAGTCTACGTCCACCATGTTCGCTCGCACGTCGGCAGCGACGTTCGCATCGGGATCGACCGAAAGGATCGCGTCCGTGATTCTCGGTACATCGCCGTCGTTGAGCGTTTCCAGTACCTTAAATTTCATCGCCCCTCCTTTTTTGAAATAGCGTGAATGCGAAGTGCCATCGAGGTGAACGCGCCGCGTATGGAGATCCTTGTGGTGATCCGCCCCGGCGACGAACGCGAAACCGCACAGACGAAGCAGTTGAACACGACACGATGACCGGCGATGATTGGCAGCGCTATCCGCACGGTGGCAACTAATGGTGCCGGAGCTTTCGCATCAAATAGTCGCGGAGGACAACTGCCTGATTGTGCTCGGCGTCTCGCGCGCCATACAGAAGCGTCACGGGCTTTTTCGTCGCGGCGTCCAGTATCGGCTGCCAGCTTGCTCGATTGTCATCCAGTTCGTGTTCATAGCGTCGCCTGAATTCGCACCAGCGCTCGGGGTCGTGCCCGAACCAATCGCGAAGTTCATTGCTCGGCGCTACCTCCTTGAGCCAGCCGTCGAGGCTCAGCGATTCCTTCTTGACGCCTCGCGGCCAAAGCCGGTCGACCAGGAAATGGAGATGCCTGTCATCGCCTGCGTGCTCATAGACGCGTTGAATATCAATTGCGTGTTTCATGATCGCGACACTCCGTGTTGGTTTCTCCCAAAAGAACGTGATAGTCAGTGCCGGCCCAGCGTCGTGACTCAGGGAAATAGAAACTGAAATCCACGATTGAGTGACCGGCAACGTCTGCGCTATCGAAGCGGACGCTGTGCAGAGAAAATGCCCCTTTCTCCGAAGCCCTGTCAGCCACCTCATGCCATCCATCGAACCCATAGTGCAGTTGGAAGGGCTCCGGGTTCTCGATGAGCAACGCTCGGCCTGCGGGCAGCGCATCGAACGGCTGCGCCTGCCTCCAATGCCAGGTCGCCGCCTCGGGCCGACGGGAGTGGTAGCGCCGTTCGACGCTCGCAAGCAGTTCAATCGGGCGCCCTTGATGCCGCGCAATCAGCAACTTGAGAAATTCGGCATGTGCCCATACGAGCGGCATGGCGCTGCCGGTCGGCTTCCCGGGCTCGAGGCCCCGCTCGGGTATCGGATCGGCGTCCCACACCTGTTCAGGAATGAGGCCACCGGCTCCGGTCATGCATGTCATCATCTCAAGATAGGGCAAGGGATCGATTCCCAGCATCAGATCGAGATGGGCTCGTTCGCCCGTCAGCAGGGGCCACAAACGTCCAACGCCTGTGCCGTCGAACGGGGCACCGTTTTCGTGTTCGCCGTAACCATCGCCGTTGTAGCGCCGATAAGCCATGCCGTGCGGTGTGTGGACACCGAGCAAGCTGTCGATGACTTTTACCGTGTTCTGGATATATCGATCGCGTGCATCCCGCAATCCGAGACGAGCCAGATAGAGGCATTCCATACCGATGAGCGCGACGGCAGGCGCACTCTCTCCCTCGCGATTTTTAATGTCGATTCGTCCGCGCAATCCGCCCTTGAGTAGCGGCGGAGCGATTCGAACGTAATAGCCGTCAATGCCGAAGGCTTGGGAAAACGTACCGTTCTCGGCATAGGTCCAATCTTCCAGCCGTTCATTCCAATAGTCGGCGAGTGAGAGGGCATAGCTGCTCTCGGCAGCAGGCAAATGTTCGGCCGCGCAGACCAGGGCTGCAATCTCGATACCAAGTGTGAATGGCGAAATACCGGCGTTTTCTTCCCAGCGGTCCTGCGGGCTGCCAGGGCCATTGCGCGCAAGATAACCGACGGCGCGCACGATCATCTCGGCTACCCGTGGCAAACGATCCATCGCATCCGCTTCGGCGAGCTTGGCTGCAAGCAGCACCGGAAAGCCCACTTCATCGAGCTGTACACCGGTCCAGAACGGCCGTCCATCCGGATAGCTGTTCTGACTCCAACTCCCATTCTCTCGCTGCGTCGCAATCAGGTAGCCAAGCGTGCGTCGCGCATCCTCGACACAACCGATCGAGAGAAGTGCGAAAGCGGCTTCAACAGCGTCGCGGGTCCATACCAGGTGATACCCGCCCGTGCTATCGCTCGAATTGCCCCATGGAATGCTCAAGCTGGCGATCAGCGCGCCCGGATATGTCCGCCCCTCATGGGCTTTCAGTACCATCGCGGAAAGACATGCCTCATGTCGAACCGGTCGCGGCGCTTCCGGAATGACTATTTCGGTGGCCCATGCTTGCCAAGCCGTGGCGCATGAACGCTGCGCGGAATCGAAGCCCTCGGAAAGGCTCGATCGCGCGAGCGTGCGGGCGCCTTCCGGCGTCTCGGCGAAGCTGAGCGCAAGCACCCCCATAGAGGCGCCCAATTCCCCGATCAGGGCAACGTTTCCGTCGAGCGCCTCCGCGAAGGTCCAGGCCATGCAAGCATGGCGGGCGAAGTCTTGCCAGCCGTCGGAATACCCGACATACCCAGCGCTCACCCTCGAGAAACCGCAGTCGGCGGCAAGATGAAGCGCGCAGGCGTCTTTCCAAGCCACCAGACCCTCTGCCGCGTGAGCATTATTATTGAGACCGCTGCCGCCCAGATGAGGCGCAAGCAGGGCATAGAGCTTGACGTCGTTTCCAGTGAGCTGGAACGCGACGAGCATCACATCACGAATCGGGTCCGGCGACAAATTGAGCTCAAGGCGATACCCGTCACCTTCGTGCACGATTTGCGGCAGAGGAATGAAAGGACTCGGGAGCAAGAGCCGGTACTGCCCGACGCGCTTCAGTTCGTGCCAGCCGTTCGGACCGGCGACGATGAAACCCAGATCACGTACCTGAGGCTCACCGGCCGATGGCCAGTAGACCTCGTTGAGAATGCCATGGCCGATGGACGCCCAGACACGGCTACGACCCAGCGCGGTCGTCACGAGGTCCTTCGCGCTCGAGGTCCAGGTGGGTGCGATGCCTGGCCAGCCAGGCGCGGCACCCGAAACATCCACTGCCTGCGTGTTCATGTCGAAGTCGAGGAGGAAAGCTTTACACCGTGAGCGACGGCTCCATGTCACCATCAAGCGGCGCGATCGCGCGACGCTCGCAGTTCGTCCAGCACGCCGCTATCGATGAGCTTCACGGCATATTCCAAAGCGTCGCGTCGGGCCTCGCCCTCGGACAACCAACGTTCACTAGCTTGGCACGGCACGTGACGCTGTAGCGGCTTCACCGGATTCCCTATCGTCGAGAGAAAACTCACGGCGTTCATCTGTGTCGCAGGGACCGGCGGTTCTCAATTTACCCTGATGGAATCAGGGAACGTTGAGCCACATCAAGATATTGAGAATATGTCACAATGTGATATATAGAGCGCTGATATGGGTTTCGGCGCAAGCGCAGGTCAATGCGGATATACGGCGACGCGTGTCCGTCAATCTGTCAAGAGTCTTCTAAATGTTGCTGCGTCAGGAAAACGCCTGCGACCACGACGTCGATCGCCAACTCGCCTGCATACTGGCTGCGATTGCGGGTGCGCTGAATACCGCGGCCTTCCACGCCGTCGGTTTTTTCTCGGCCAACATGACCGGAAACGTGTCGTCACTCTCGGATCACGCCGCGCTCGGACAATGGTGGGTCAGCACCTTCTATCTGGCCATCGTCGTCATGTTCGTTTTCGGCGGCACCACATCGACTCTGCTGATCAACGCAGGACGCCGGCGCACCATCCGCAGCATCTACGCGATCACTATCCTTACAGAAGCGACTCTCATCACAGTGCTCGGTCTGGCCGAATGGTCGATCCCGTCGATCGAACGAGGACCCGTGCTGCGTAGCCGTTTCTGCTGCTCCTCTGGCTCGTTCTCGGCAATCACATCCCCGCCGAACGACAACCACTTCGAGAAGCCATTGTACGACCCGATCTTGTTCGTGTTTGCGGTAACCTCCTGCCGCAGTTCGAGGCTGCCGATCCACTCAAGCAGGAATACCGTGCGAACGACGTTGCCGAGCTCGCGGGCGGCCAAGTACAGCCGGTTCTTGCGGCTTTCGGAGCCGAGCCGACGCAGCAGCAGCGGCGACGAGATGGCGGGCCGCCTGGGTCGGGCCGAGATTGCAGCCCATCGCGAAAATGGTCAGCAGGTAGCGCTCGGCGGCCTTGCGAATCTGCGGATCGCTTCCGGACAACGGCCCGAAGTGCCGCGTGAAATGGGTCCAGTGTTCGATGTAACGGGTGATGTTCAACGGCCGGCTCCGCCGAGCACTGCGCAGATGATCGCTTCGGGCGCATCCTCCTGGACGAGATGCCCGGCACCCGGCACCTTGATCAGCATGCCGTGCGCGATCCGGTCCGCGAGCGCCTGCCCCTGTTCGAGCGGAATCCAGGCGTCGCTCTCACCCCAGACGATACGGACCGGGAAATCCGGCGGCGCATAGCGCGCCTCGGCCTCGGCGACATAGCGCTGGTCCATCTGAGCGATCTGCCGATAGAAGGCGGCCTGGCCGGACGCCGTCAGCCACGGCGACCGATGGATTGCCAACGCTTCCTCGCTCATCGGGCGTGCAACCGCATTGCTGATATATGCCGAGACGAGGGCGCGATGCGCATAGGGCGGCAGCCCGGTGAATGCGGCTTGGTACTGCGCCACGTGCTGCACGAACGGGGAACCTTGCGGCGTGATCCCGACAGGGTTCACGAGCGTCAGCTCGGCGTAGTCGATGCCATCGAGGAAATGCGCGCGCAGCACTGTCGCGCCGCCATAATCGTGTGCGAGCACCTTGGGGCGCTCGATGCCCCATTCGCGCAGCATCGCGCCAAACAGCCTGTTCTGCATGCCCAGCGACACGTCCGCGTCCGGCATGTCGGATTGGCCGTACCCGAGCAGATCGTAGAAGAAAACGCGGTGCCTCAGCGCGAGCCACGGCGCGATCCGGCGCCATACCTGCGACGAGAACGGCGTGCCATGTACGAGCACGAGGGGCGGGCCGTCGCCCAGCCTGCCCCACGCGATCCGATGGCCTTCGAAGTTGAAGCGGTTGGTGAGTTCGAGCATCGTTGCACCTTTAGATAACCTGTTATAAGCGTATAATAGGTTACTCGTCGCCGGGTACAGGCGCAACCGTCAAATCGAAATTAATGGTTACTTCGAGTCAACATTCGCCTCAAGGGCATCGATGGAGCGACGCCGACCTGGTCGGTGGTCACCCTGCGTTGGATTTTCTCAATACGGTGGCCGACAAGGGTAAGACGCGCATGGAAGAGAAGCTCGTGCAATGGCACGACGTGCATACTTGGGCTGCCGCTGCGGGACTACTCGCGCCGGCTGACCTGACGCGTTTCCGTCAGCAGCCGGAATGGGAGGGCGCGGACGCGTTGACAGCGCTCCATCGTTTCCGTGAAGACGCGTACGCGGCGATCGTCCATGTGACGAGCGGGGTTGGCGATCGGCGAGCCTTGGACGGGCTTGCCGCGGCGATCCGGGACGCGATCGGTCGCAGCACGTTCACGACTTTCGACGGCCGATTCGTATGGCGGCCCGACGTGCAGACGGCATGGCGCTGGATCGATTCGGTTGCGCTCGCTTTCGAGCACCTGATGCGCAGCGAAGACTCGGGCCGGGTACGCCAGTGTGGCCGCTGCACCTGGTTCTTCGTCGATCGTGGCCGCGGCGCCGGGCGGCGTTGGTGCGATATGCGGACCTGCGGCAATCGCGCGAAGGCCGAGGCGTTCCGCGAGCGGTGAAGCCGGGCGGGTTTCACTGGTCGGACGGCACGGGAATACGCGGAGAAAACTTCACCTCGCGCAACGCGAGGCTCGACTGGATGGAAGAGATGCCCATCTGGTGCCTTAACACCCGCTCGACGAACTCGCCGTACGAATCGAGATCGGTCGCGACCACCTGAAGCAGATAGTCCGCGGTTCCCGTGATTTTGTGGCAGGCGAGCACCTCTGCCCGGTTCTTGATGACGGCCTCGAAGTTGTCCGCCGCCTTGTCGGAATGCATGTTGAACGTCACGAGCACGAATGCGAAGACGTCCATGCCGAGCGAACGCCGATCGACGTTCGCCTGATACCCGGTGATAACCCCTTCGTCCTCCAGGCGCTTCCGGCGCCGCCAGCACGGCGTCACGCTCAGCGAAAGCTTTTCCCCGAGCGTCGCGTTGGACAGCGCGCCATCCTCTTGCAGCAGGCGAATCATCGCCTTGTCGACGGCGTCGAGTTCAACCGCTGGACGTTTTTTGCTCATTCAGACACCTTCATAGACAGTTTGTACAAATTCTAGCCAACCATAAGGACGGAAAGCAAAGTTTTTACCGCTTCCCCCCAATAGACTGTTTACGTACGCCCAACGCAACAGTCCACCATGCTCACCATCTACAGCACCGATCATCACCTGCATCACGGCGTCGAACTGAAGGACGGAGCCATCTCGAGTTCGTTCGAAAAGCCGCTTCGCGCAGAAACGGTCCTCGCGCGCGTCAAGGGCAGCGGTCTCGGAGACGTCATCTCGCCCAAGCCCTTCGACGCGAGCCGCTATGCCGCCGCGCATAGTCCGCGCTACGTCGAGTTTCTCGAGCATGCATGGGACGACTGGCAGGCGACTGGCCGGACGTGTCAGGCGCTGCCGCTCGTCTGGCCGGTGCGTGCCATGCCGTCGGGCACGGCGCTTCCCTCGTTCATCGACGGCAAGCTCGGTTTCTTTTCCATGGACGCGGGCGCGCCAATCAGCGGCGGCACGTGGGCCGCCGTCAGCGGAAGCGCAAACTCAGCGCTGACCGGGGCGGAAGTGCTATCCACTGGCGCGCGCGCGGCATTCGCGCTGTGCCGCCCGCCCGGCCACCATGCCGGTCGCGAATACATGGGCGGCTACTGCTACCTGAACAACGCCGCCATTGCCGCCCAGCACGCGATCGAATGCGGCGCACGACGCGCCGCCGTGATCGACGTCGATTTTCACCATGGCAATGGAACGCAGGACATCTTCTATGACCGCTCCGACGTGCTGTTCGTGTCGATCCACGGAGAACCGTCGGTGTCATACCCATACTTTTCCGGTTATGGCCATGAGCGAGGCGTCGGCACTGGCGAAGGTTTCAATCTGAATCTGCCGCTGCCGCAGGGCACGCTCTGGAGCGGATACGAGGAGGCCCTGAGCCACGCGTGCGCGGCGATCGCAACGCACGAACCCGACGTACTTGTCGTCTCTCTGGGCGTCGATACGTTCGAGCACGACCCGATCAGCCATTTCCGGTTGCGCACACAGGACTATCTGCGCATCGGCGAAGCGCTGGCGCGTTTGGGAGTCCCGACGCTCTTCGTGATGGAGGGCGGATATATGGTCGACGAAATCGGCATCAATGCCGTCAATGTGCTGCTCGGCTTTGAAGGCCGGATCTGACCGCATCCCCGAAAAATCCTTTCGCGGCCGACAGGCTGTGATAACCGACCTGGCTATATCGACTTTTCCAGTCAGCCATAACGAAACGCACCATCAGGAGAACAGGAGATGATTCGAAATCAAACGAAATGGATTGCAGCAGCCATCGCAATGGCCTGCGCGCTTTCCGCTCGCGCGGACGAAATCGTCCGCATCGGCCATGTAGCACCGTTGACGGGACCGATTGCGCATCTCGGCAAGGACAGTGAAAACGGCGCACGGCTCGCCGTCGAAGAAATCAACGCGAGAGGGCTGATCGTCGCGGGCGAAAAGGTGGTCCTGCAACTCGATCCGCAAGACGATGCGGGAGATCCACGCACTGCGACCCAGGTTGCGCAACGACTGGTCGACGACAAGATCGTCGGGGTCGTGGGGCACCTGAACTCCGGCACATCCATTCCCGCTTCGCGCATCTACAAGGACGCGGGTATCGTGCAAATTTCGCAAGCGGCGACCAATCCCGCGTACACCCAGCAAGGTTTCAACACGACGTACCGCGTCGTCGCCACCGACGCGCAGCAGGGCCCCGCTCTCGCGGCCTATGCCGCGAAGAACATGGGAATCAAAACGGTCGCGATAGTGGACGATTCGACCGCATACGGCCAAGGCCTCGCCACCGAGTTCGAGGATGCGGCGAAACGACTTGGACTGAAAGTCGTGTCGCGCGACGCAACGAACGACAAAGCCATCGATTTCCGCGCCATTCTCACCAAGATAAAGGGCGAGAATCCGGACGCAATCATGTACGGCGGCATGGATGCGACCGGTGGGCCGCTTGCAAAACAGGCGCGACAGCTTGGACTGCGTGCAAAGATCCTCGGCGGCGACGGCGTGTGCTCCACGGACCTCTCGAAACTCGCGGGCGCCGCCGCGGACAATGTGGTGTGCTCGGAAGCGGGTATCGCGCTCGAGAAGATGCCGGGTGGTGCGTCGTTCGCGAAAAAGTACGAGGCGCGTTTCCACCAGCCTCTTCAGGTCTATGCGCCGTTCTCCTACGATGCCGTTTTCATTGTCGTAGACGCAATGAAGCGCGCTGGCTCGACCTCGCCCGCCAAGATCCTGGCTGCGATGCCCGCAACAGACTTTCATGGCGTGATCGGCGAAACCAGCTTCACGCCGCAGGGTGATGTGAAGCATGGCGCGATCTCGATCTTTTCGTATAGGGGCGAGAAAAAGATCTTGCTCGACATAGTCAGGATGTAACGGCCAGTTCCGCAGGAATGTTCCACTCCTGAGTCGGGAACTGCGCCCGTCGACGCGACGGGCGACGACGCCGAAATCGCAGTGGTTCGAAAGTTATATCGTTTGTATCAAGGAAATTCCAATGACCCGCTTCATAGATGTTCCCACCATGTCCCGCCTCGTTGCGACCGTCGGCGTCTCGAAGTTTATCGGGGAACTCGCCAACGCCATTCGCGATGATTTCGTGAACTGGCCGGAATTCGATAAATCGGCGCGCGTCGCCAATCACTCCGATATCGGTGTGATCGAGCTGATGCCAGTATCCAACGCCCGGCGCTACGCCTTCAAATATGTTAACGGCCATCCGAAGAACACCCAGCGAGGCCTGTACACGGTCATGGCGTTCGGTGTCCTGGCGGACGTCGACACTGGGTACCCGATTCTCCTGTCGGAGCTTACGGTGGCCACCGCGCTGCGAACGTGCGCCACGTCCCTCATGGCGGCACGCGCGCTGGCCCGGCCCGGCGCACGCCGCATGGCGCTCATCGGAAACGGCGCCCAGAGCGAATTCCAGGCGCTCGCCTTCCATAGCCATCTCGGCATCGACGAGATCGTTGCGTACGACGTCGATCCGCATGCGACGGAAAAGCTGATCCGCAACCTTGCGGCATATCCGTCGCTCAAGATCGTCCGCGCGAGCTCTACCGCGGAGGCGGTTCGCGGTGCGGACATCGTGACGACCGTGACGGCAGACAAAACATACGCCACCATTCTGACCCCCGACATGATCGTACCCGGCATGCACATCAACGCGGTGGGCGGCGACTGTCCGGGGAAAACGGAATTGCACGCCGACGTGCTGCGCGCAGGACGGGTGTTCGTCGAGTACGAGCCGCAAACTCGCATTGAGGGCGATATTCAGCAGATGCCCGCCGACTTCCTGGTGACCGATCTGTGGCGCGTTCTGACGGGGAGTGCAACCGGCCGTGAGAATGCCGATCAGATCACGATCTTCGATTCGGTCGGTTTTGCGCTCGAGGACTATTCGACACTGCGCTACGTCCATGCGCAGGCTGAAGCGCTCGACCTCGGCATTGGCGTGGAACTTGTCCCATGGGGTGAACATGATGACGACAATGACCCGAAGGATCTGTTCCGCTACACACGGACCGGCAGGTCGCGACAGGCAGTTCGCCGAATCGCGTGATAGCTTTCAGGCGTTGCCGTCTGCGTGAGAAGAAAACGCAGGGTTTCGCGAATCCGGACTCGATCGCCGTCGCATCAATCACGGAACGTCTTGGCGGTTTCTTCGGCGGCGTGCCGCAAATCCGGTTCGAAGGCTAGCAAATCCTGTAGCGTGAGCCGCCCGACCGGCGCCTGCACCGCGATGGCGGCGCAGGCGCGGTGACGGTCGAGCATGACAGGCACTGCGATGGCGATCAGCCCCTGAAGGTGTTCCTGGTCGTTGACGGCCAACCGGCGCCGGCGCGTCAACGCAAGCTCCTTGCGCAGCACGTCGCGGCTCGTGATCGTGCGCTCGGAATAGGGCCGTAGCGGTAGGGTGTCGATCACGCGTTCGCGCCGATCCTTCGGCAAAAAACTGATCAGGAGCTTGCCGCTGGCGGAACAATGCAGCGGCACGTGCGACCCCGGCTGCAAATGCATGCGCAACGGCCACTCCGTTTCCACGCGGTCGATATAGACGACGTCGTTGCCCGACAGCATCGTCAAGTTGCATGTCTCGCCGATCTTCGCCACGAGCTGCTCGAGCAATACATGGCGCGCGGCTGCCGGGCCGGCATGCATGAGCACGTTTACAGCCAGCATGCGCACGCGCGGCGAACACTCGTAGCGTTTGTCGCCCGCACCGCGCGTGACGAGCCACGCATCGGTCAACTGCACGAGGATGCGGTGCATCGTCTGTTTCGGCAGGTCGAGCGTGGTTGCAAGATCCATCATCGATAAGGGGCGGCCAGCCGCCGCCAACGTTTCGAGCACACGAAACGCTCGCACCGCCGCCGCATTCGACTGATTCGATCCCGACATGCTCTCTCCCCATCAGGCATCAGGCGCGCTCGCCGCGCCGCCTTCATTGTGTATCGGATCGCGCGGTTTTCGGGACTGGGGGAAGTCCCGAAATTCGCGTTTTTTCCTCCGCGAGCGGGCGCAGTCGACGAATGGTCAGGAAACGGGACTCGTGCGCTCTCGCCGCCGCTTAGATTGGCTGTACCGCCAATCTTTATCGCAATGGGAGCGTGTATGAATGTGAGGGCTACAACGGCCGAAACGGCAAGCTCGCCGGCTGCGGACGACGTGAGGAGCGAGGTGGGTGCGCTCGTCGCCCGCGCACGCGAGGCGCAGCGCGTCTTCGAACACGCTGGCCAAACGGCGCTCGATACGGCTGCGGCCGCGGCGGCCTGGGCGATCATGGAGCCGGGCCGCAATCGCCGCCTCGCCGAGCTCGCGGTGCGCGACACCGGCCTCGGCAACGTCGAGGACAAAGTTCAAAAGAACTTCCGCAAGACGCTGGGGCTGCTGCGCGATTTGCACGGCAAGCCCACTTGCGGCGTGATCGCACGCGACGCCGAGCGCGGTATCGTCGAGATCGCACGGGCGGTCGGTGTCGTGGCTGCGGTGACGCCATCCACCAACCCTGCGGCCACGCCCGCGAACAAGATCGTCAACGCGCTCAAATGCGGCAACGCGGTGATCGTATCGCCATCGCCCAAGGGGTATACGTCGTGCGCGCTGCTCGTCGAGTTCATTCATCAGCAGTTTGACAAAGCCGGGCTCGACCGGGCGCTCGTGCAACTGCTACCGGCCCCCGTCAGCAAAGCGGCCAGCGCCGAGTTGATGGCCCGAGCGGACCTCGTCGTCGCGACGGGCTCGCAAGCGAACGTACGCATGGCCTACGCGAGCGGGACGCCGGCTTTCGGCGTTGGAGCGGGCAATGTCGCGTCGATCGTGGAACGCTCGGCCGTTCTCGACGACGCGGCGCGCAAGATCGCGCTGTCCAAGACGTTCGACAACGCGACGAGCTGCTCTTCCGAAAACAGCGTCGTGATCGAGGATGCGATCTATGACGCGATGCTCGGTGCGTTGCAACGATGCGGGGGCGTATTGCTCGATGCGGCACAAAAAGCCCAGCTGCAAGCGGCGATGTGGCGCGACGGAAAGCTCTCGGAACATTGCACCGCAAAGCCGGCGGCGCGTATCGCGCAAACGGCCGGGCTGGACGAGATCGCGGCGCGCGAGCCGGCGTTTTTGATGGTCGAGGAAAGCGGCTTCGGGGTCGAGCACCCGTTTTCGGGCGAAAAGCTCGCGCCTGTGCTCGCGCTCTATCGTGCGAGCGATTTCGAGGCGGCGGCAAACATCGTGCGCGAGCTCTACGCCTATATGGGCGCGGGCCACTCCGTGGGCTTGCATACCGCGCACCTCGATTACGCAGTCCAATTGGGCGAGCGCTTGCCGGTTGCGCGCGTGATCGTCAATCAAGCGCATTGCCTCGCAACGGGCGGCAACTTCAACAACGGGCTGCCCTTTTCGCTGTCGATGGGATGCGGCACCTGGGGGCGCAACAATTTTTCGGGCAACCTCGATTACCGCTATTACCTGAACGTGACGCGGGTGGCTTATCCGATCGAGGAGCGCGTGCCCGAAGTCGACACGCTGCTCGGCGAATACTTCAGGAGCGTCGGCCGATGAAAACGCCTACGACGCTGCGCGCCTTGATCGATATGCGCGCGATGCAATCTCCAGACGAGCCGTTTCTGTTGACCGCCTCCGCAAACGATGACGCGCGTACCGATGAGGCAACGGCGATCACCTTCTCCGTGTTGCGTGCGCAGTGCCGTACGCTCGAGGCACGCTTTCGGGCGGCTGGACTGCGGCGGGGCGACGTCGTATCCGTGTTCATGGGCAACGGCATGCAGACGGCTACGCTGCTGCTCGGGGCGATGTATAGCGGGCTCGTCGTTCATCCTCTGAACCTGCTGTGTCAGGCTTCGCAGTTGCGCTATATCGTCGAGCACTCGAATACCCGGATGATTTTCGTTTGCGACGAGACGGCCGAGGCGATCGCGGGCGCATGCTCGGCGCTTTCTGAGCAAGCGCCTACGCGAAACATTACGCTCGTCCGTACGGCGCCCGATGCGCTCGAATTGCCGGCGCTGGCGGCGCGTCGTCTCGCGCTGGCCGAAACCGCGGCGGCGGGCGCCGAGGAAGAACCCGTGGACGAAGATCCCGTGCAAGCTTGCGTCGAGCCGAACGACATCGCGTTGTTGATGTACACGTCCGGCACGACCGGCGCGCCCAAAGGCGTGTTGCTGAGCCACGGCAATCTCCTGGCCAATGCCCGCAACATCAGCGCCGAGCACCGGCTCGGCATGGGCGACCGCGTGCTCGCATCGTTGCCGCTTTATCACATCAATGGCCTCGTCGTGACGCTGCTCGCGCCGCTTTACCACGGTGGCTCGGTCGTGATGACACCGCGTTTTTCGGCGCGCACGTTCTGGCACGACGTTTCGCGCTCGCGCTGCACCTGGATCAACCTCGTGCCGACGATCGTCGCGTATTTGCTGAGCGGGGAACAACCGGAAGGGTGCGACCTCTCGGCGCTCAGGTTCTGCCGCACGGCGTCGGCGGCGCTTCCCGCCGACCATCATCGCGCGTTCGAGGCGCGCTTTGGCATCGGCATCATCGAAACGATGGGGATGACCGAAACGGCCGCGCCGGTCTTCAGCAACCCGTATGAGCCGGCACTGCGGCGCATCGGCAGCATCGGACTGCCCTCGGGAGCGCAGGCGAAGGTGATCGATCGAGAGGGCCGCGAATGCGCGCCATACGAGGCCGGTGAAATCGTGCTGCGCGGCGAGCAAATCATGCAGGGCTACTACAAGCGGCCGGATGAAACCGCCAAGGCCTTCACAGCGGACGGCTGGCTGCGTACGGGCGATCTCGGGTACCGCGACGACGACGGCTATTTCTACATCAACGGCCGCGCGAAGGAACTGATCATCAAAGGCGGCGAGAACATCGCGCCGCGCGAAATCGACGAAGCGCTACTGCGCCACCCGGGCGTGTTCGACGCGGCCGCGGTGGGCGTGCCCGATCCGGCTTACGGGCAGGAGATCGTCGCGTTCGTGGTCGCGCGCGAGGCGCATTGGAACGGCGCGCCCGACGCCGAGGAGTTGCGCGCGCACTGCCTGCGGGAACTGGGACGGTACAAGACGCCGAAGGAATTCCATTTCGTCAGCGAACTGCCGCGCGGCCCGTCCGGCAAGGTGCAGCGCCTGAAGCTCGTCGTGCCGCCGCCCGACTGACGGGGCACCCGGCGCGGGTTGCGAACGCGCAGGGGCGGCCCGATAGCGGCGGCCCGACAGCGGCGCCGGCAGCGCTCGCGCCCGGCCCGACAAAGACACCGAATTTCCCAAGAAAGACACGGTAGGAGACATCGACATGAAACAACGTGCGCAGCGCGTGAAGACGCGCCACATCATTTTGGCGGTCATGTGCCTCATGTACTTCATCTCGTACATCGACCGCGTGAACATCGCGGTTGCAGGGCCGCTGATCCGCCACGAGATGGGCCTGACCACCGTGCAGCTCGGCCTCGTTTTCTCGGCATTCGCTTATCCGTACGCGGCAATGCAGATCATCGGCGGATGCTTGTCGGACAAATTTGGCCCGAAAGTCGTCCTCACCTTGCTCTCGCTGATTTGGGGCGCGGCCACGCTGGCGACGGGATTCGCCGGCAGTGTCGCGACGCTCGTCGTGCTTCGCTTCCTGCTCGGGATCGGCGAAGGAGGGGCATTCCCCTCTGCGACGCGCGCCTTCACTTACTGGATGCCCGTGCGCGAGCGCGGCTTCGCTCAAGGCATCACGCACAGCTTCGCGCGGCTGGGCGGGGCCGTGACGCCGCCGCTCGTGCTCGCCGTCGTCGTCGCGGGAGGCTGGCGCGATGCGTTCATCTTGCTGGGCGTCGCGAGCCTCGCTTGGACCGTGCTCTATTTGTTCGTATTCACGAACACGCCCGAGCAGAATCGTCGCATCACGCAGGAGGAAACGGCGGAGATCGGCTACCGAAGCGGCGATTGCGAGCGAGCCAAGCGTGCGCCTACGCCGTGGCGCAAGCTGATCCGGCGTATGTGGCTCGTCACGTTCGTCGACTTTTGTTATGGCTGGCTGTTGTGGGTCTATTTGACGTGGCTGCCGTCGTACCTGAAGGAATCGCGCGGCTTCGATCTGAAGCATCTCGCGCTCTTCACGGCGTTGCCGCTGCTCGCCGGGGTGGTGGGCGACACCTTGGGCGGCGTAGTGTCGGATCGCATCTACAAAAGCACGGGGCGGCTGCGCCTTGCGCGTTGCTCCGTGCTCGTCGTGGGCATGGGCGGTTCGCTCGCATTTCTCTTGCCGATGATTTCGGTCGCCGATCCGTTGACGGCGGTGTGGCTACTCACCGGCTCGTTCTTCTTTCTGGAAATCACGAATCCGGTGCTGTGGACGCTGCCGCTCGACATCGCCGGCAAGTATGCCGGGACTGCGGGCGGGATGATGAACACGGGGTTCGGCATCGCGGGAATGATTTCTCCCGTTGCGTTCGGGTATCTGATCGAACACACCGGCAGCTACAACGCGCCGTTCATGGTCTCGGCCGGTTTGCTCGCATTGGGTCTGGTCGCCGCCTTGTTCATCGACACGGCGCGTACCGTGGAAGCCGACGAGGAACGCGAGCGTGAGGAGGGGCCGGCAGCGCGCCGCGCATTCGCCTTTCTCGACGCCGCGCCGTCCGTGCGGCTCGAACGCCATTCGCTGCGCCGGCCGCTGCGGTGGTGGCGCTGAGTGGGCGCGGACCCGTCACACGCCGGCGGCGGCGGCCGGTTCGAGCTGCGAGACCGCTTGCATCGCGCGGTCTTCGAGGATCATGTCGGCTGCCTTCTCGGCGATCATGATGACCGGCGCGTTGGTATTGCCCGACACGAGCTCCGGCATGATCGACGCATCGACGACGCGCAAGCGGGCGACTCCGCGCACGCGCAGGCGCTCGTCCACGACGGCGAGCGCGTCGTTGCCCATCTTGCAGGTGCACGCGGGATGGTAGATGGACTGACTGAATTCTCGGGCGGCATCGAGCACTTCGGCATCGCTGCGGTACTGTGCGCCGGGGGTAAATTCGGAGACGATTTGCGGCGCGAGCGATGGTGCGGAAGCGATGCGGCGCGCGACTTTGATCCCGCCGACGACGACCGGGTGATCGCGTTCGTCGGACAAGTAGTTGGCGTGGATCAGCGGATAGCGCAGCGGATCGGGCGAGACGATCTCGATATGGCCGCGGCTGAACGGCCGCAGTTGGCACACCGACGCCGTAAAGGCGGAGAACCGATGCGCGCCTTGTCCGGGCTTATCGGCGCTGAGCGGCTGCATGTGAAATTGGATGTCGGGCCGATCGACGTCGGGGCGCGAGCGCGTGAAGATGGCGACCTGGCTCGCGGCAAGCGTCAGCGGGCCGGTGCGCCACAGCGCGTACTGCATGCCGATCCACGCTTTGCGCAGCGGGTGATTGACTTCGTCGTTGAGCGTGCGCTCGCGCGTGCGGTACACGAGCCGAACTTGCAGA
>NZ_JBMRBK010000073.1:0-74355 GCF_057351765.1 Trinickia sp.
CGCGCGCAACTTCAAGCAGTGGATGAGCAAGGGGCTCTATCTCGGCACGCTGATGGTCGGCATCGAGCAAAAGCTGTTCGGCGGCAACGTGCCGTGGACGCTCCATCACAAGCACCGCGATCACGAGATGCTCAAGCCCGCGGCGCAGTGCGCGCCGATCGCTTATCCGAAGCCCGATGGCAAACTCACGTTCGATCGGCTTTCGTCGGTCTTCCTGTCGAACACGAACCACGAAGAGAATCAGCCGGCGCATTTGACGCTGAAAGATCCGTCCGTCCCAGTGAACGTTAATCTGCATACCTACGCGGGGCCGGAGGGACGGTACTGCCCTGCCGCGGTGTACGAATTCGTCAAAAACGACGACGGGAGCGACCGGCTCGTCATCAATGCGCAGAACTGCGTGCATTGCAAAACGTGCGACATCAAGGACCCGACACAAAACATCGTCTGGGTCACGCCCGAAGGCAGTGGTGGGCCAAACTATGCGAACATGTAATGCCCGAGCCCGACGGAGCGCGCTTCAGCCGCGACCGTGGGGTGAAGAGGGCTGATACGGTTGCTCAGCGTTTGGCAATGACCATGGATATCCGATCACATTCGCGTCCCAAAGAAATACAAGACTTCATAGACGGAGCCAGGGTGCTCTTCGCGGCCGAGACGCTGACAAAAGAGGCCCGCGCATTGGCGGTTCAGATATTCGCGCTGCTCGAGCGACATGGCGAGATTCGCTTGGAGACACGCGAGCGCTTTCCCGCTTGCGATTGGCTCGATAGCACGCTCGAGCCGTATCTGGGCGCGGACAATGCATTCGGCCAAGTGGCGCGAAGCATCAAAGCGCTCGAACCGTATATCGGCTGGTCCCGGCGGATGACCGTTGCGAATGCGAGCGAGAATTTTCTGGAGGGCCATGCGAACGGCACGATTTGCGGCCCAGGCGGCACCGAGGAACGGTCCGATCTTCAGCTTGGCTTTACGATCATGAAGCCTGACGTCCGCTACCCCGATCACGGTCATCCGCCCGAGGAAGCGTATGTGTTGATGACCCCCGGTCAGTTTCGCAAGGATCGGGGGCCATGGCTTTCGCCAGGGATTGGTTGCGGCATCCACAATGTCCCCGGCGCGATTCACGCTGTGCGCTCGGACGACAATCCATTCCTGGCTTTGTGGTGTCTTAAGGTCTGACCTATGGCGCTCTCGCCCCACATGCACGGATCACCAGGGCCACGACATCGTCGGTCAGCGCTGCAAACGCTTTTTTCGACAGCGCACGTTTGCCTGAAAGCGCCTTGATCTGCGCATCGAAATCAGCGTAGTGCTGCGTGACAGCCCAGATCAAATAAAGCAGTGCACGCGCATCGATCGGTGCGAGCAGCCCGCGCGCAATCCAATCGTTGATGACGACGACGCGCGTTTCCATCCACGGCTTGACGCGTTCCGAAAGAATATCCTGCATATGCATGGCGCCTTGAATGATCTCGCTGGCCCAGACCTTCGATCCGAGTGGGCGGCGTTGCGAGAGCGCCATCTTCGCTCGCACATATCCTTCTATCGCTTCGACAGGGTTGTCGCTCGAATCGAACGTATTGGCCGCGCAATGCCATTCCTCGAATACGTCGTCCAGCACGCGGCGATAGAGCGCTAGTTTCGTCGGAAAGTAGTAGTGCACGTTGGCTTTCGGCACGCCGGCACGCTCGGCGATCATGGCCGTGCTCGCCCCCTCGAGGCCTCGCTCGGCAAACACGGCCTCGGCGCAAGCGAGCAAATGCGCTTCGTTGGACAGCCGGATATGTGCCTTGCGGCGTCGCAATATCGGTGGGTCCGATTGCGCGTCGGAGTGTTCGGCCATCGCCGCCCGTCGGTCGTCGATCTTCATGTAAGCGCCTTGTTCGATCCTATGCCGCGTCCGGTCCCATTGTAGTCGTCAGCGGTCTCGTCATCGCCCGAATAAAGAAAAGATTGCAAAGTCGAGGCCAATGTTCTAAAACCTGTCCAATCGGACAGGATTCGATCCGCATTGAAACGATGAAATCGATGAAGCACGTACTTCAATGCAATGCGCGATTCCGATGCGCTGGTCAGGCATGCCAATCGTCCGATTTCAATAAGGAGCGCGTCCGATGAGCACGAGTGCAATGACAGAGCGCGGCATCGATACGTCGATGAAGGTCAACGGCCAGCGCCTGTGGGACAGCCTGATGACGATGGCGAAGATCGGCGCGACAGCGAAAGGCGGTGTATGCCGCCTTGCGCTGACCGATCTCGATCGGCAAGGGCGCGATCTGATCGTCAGTTGGGCGAAGGAAGCCGGCTGTACGGTCAGCGTCGATCAGATGGGCAATGTCTTCATGCGGCGCGCGGGCCGTCATCCCGACGCCGCCCCGGTCATGACGGGCTCGCATGCCGATTCGCAGCCCACCGGCGGCCGGTTCGACGGCATTTACGGCGTGCTCGGCGGGCTCGAGGTGATTCGCACGCTCAACGATCATCGCATCGAAACGGAGCATCCGGTCGAGGCCGTCATCTGGACCAATGAGGAAGGCTCGCGCTTTGCCCCGGCGATGGTGGCCTCAGGCGTATTCGCCGGCGTTTTTACGCTCGAGTACGGGCTCTCGCGCAAAGATATCGAGGGCAAAACGATTGGCGAGGAACTGCAGCGGATCGGCTATGCGGGCGACGTGCCCTGCGGCGGCAGGCCGATCCACGCGGCGTTCGAACTGCATATCGAGCAGGGCCCGATTCTCGAGGCCGAGGACAAGACGATCGGTGTCGTCACCGATGCGCAAGGGCAGCGGTGGTACGAAATCGTGCTGACCGGGCAGGAGGCACATGCGGGCCCTACGCCGATGCCGCGTCGCCGCGATGCGCTGCTCGGGGCCGCACGCGTCGTCGATCTCGTCAACCGGATCGGGCTGGCTCATGCACCGCTTGCGTGCGCAACGGTCGGCATGATGCAGATTCATCCGAACTCGCGCAACGTCATTCCCGGGCGCGTCTTTTTCACTGTCGACTTTCGCCATCCCGACGATGCCGTACTCGCGCAAATGGACGCCGAGCTGCGCCAGGGCGTAGCCGACATCGCCAACCGTGTTGGTCTCGAAACCGCGCTCGACCAAATCTTTTATTACGCACCCGTTGCGTTCGATCGTGCCTGCGTCGAATCGGTTAGACGTGCCGCACAGCGCTTCGGCTATTCGCATCGCGACATGGTGTCGGGCGCCGGACACGACGCCTGCTATCTCGCACAGGTGGCCCCGACATCGATGGTGTTCGTCCCCTGCGTCGACGGCATCAGCCATAACGAAATCGAGGATGCCACGCCCGAATGGATCGAGGCGGGAGCGAACGTGCTGTTGCACGCGATGCTCGAGCGCGCATGCGAGGCCGTCTGACGCACGCGGTTTGTCCGGCTGCTGTTTCACGTCGTCCAGTCCTGTCGTCCCTCTTGCGAAGGAGCACGCATGACCATCAAGAAAACCGGCGATATTGCCGCCGGCCGGCTTGACTCGGCTCAGTTGGCTTGCGAGTTCGCCGATATCTCGCCGCTCATGAACGCCACGGAGGCAGCGGTTGCGGCCAGCCGCTGCCACTATTGCTACGACGCGCCATGCGTGCATGCCTGTCCGACGCAAATCGATATCCCCGGATTCATTCGCAAGATCGGCAATGGGAACCTGAAGGGCGCGGCGCGCGATATTCTGTCGGCCAATCCGCTCGGCGGCATGTGCGCGCGGGTCTGCCCCACCGAGATTCTGTGCGAAGGCGCGTGCGTTCGAAACGATCAGGACAACGAACCGGTACGGATTGGCGCGTTGCAGCGGCATGCGACGGACTGGGCCATGGCCCGAGGCGAGCCGCTCTTTGCGCGCGCACCCGATACGGGGCGCCGCATCGCCGTGGTCGGTGCGGGACCGGCCGGGCTCGCCTGTGCGCATCGTCTTGCACTGTCGGGCCATCGCGTAACGATTTTCGATGCGCATGCGTTGCCAGGCGGCCTCAATGAATACGGCATTGCCGCCTATAAGACTGTCGACGACTTCGCGCAGCGCGAGGTGCAATGGCTGCTGTCGGTCGGCGGCATCGAATGGCGCTCCGGTGCAGCGCTTGGGCGTGACATCGACCTGGCGGAGTTGCGTCAGCAGCATGACGCGGTCTTTCTGGCAGTGGGGCTCGCGGGTGTCAAGGCGGTCGGTATCGAGGGCGAAGGGCTGGTCGGCGTCGAAGACGCCATCGCGTTCATCGCGCGGCTGCGCCAGGCAAAAGACAAATCGACCTTACCCGTCGGCCGTCGCGTGGTCGTCATCGGCGGCGGCAATACGGCTGTCGACGCCGCCGTGCAAAGCCGCAAGCTCGGTGCCGAGAGCGTAACGATGGTCTACCGGCGTGGGGTGGAGGCGATGAGTGCGACGTGGGCCGAGCGCGAATTCGCGCAAAAGCAAGGCGTCACGATCGTGCTGTGCGCGCGGCCGCTGCGACTCATTGCGGACGGCGACGGACGCCATGTGACCGGCGTGGAATTCGAGCGCACCCGCGAAGACGAATCGCACCGCCTCATCGACACGGGCGAGCGTTTCGCCATCGAGGCCGACATGGTACTGAAGGCGATCGGACAGAAGCTTGTCGCTGACGGCATCGATCGCGAGGTTCTCACGCTCGATGGCGGGCGCATCGTCGTCGACGACGAACGCCGTACCTCGCTTGCGCAGGTCTGGGCCGGCGGCGACTGCGCCGCACGTGAAGGGCTCGATCTGACGGTCCAGGCCGTGCAGGACGGCAAGCTCGCGGCCGAATCGATGGACCGGCATTTCGCCCGCACGGCCAAGCACGCGGCCTGACGCGCTCAGCCCGATTCTTTCCCAGCCTTCGCCCCACGGAGCCCGCCATGGCCGATCTTCGCTGCACCGTTGCCGGCATTTCATCGCCGAATCCGTTCTGGCTTGCTTCGGCTCCGCCAACCGACAAGGCCTACAACGTCAACCGCGCCTTCGAGGCGGGCTGGGGCGGTGTGGTCTGGAAGACGCTCGGTCTCGATCCGCATGTCGTCAACGTCAGCTCGCGCTATGGCGCTGTGCAATGGAACGGGCAGCGCATCGCGGGGCTCAACAATATCGAGTTGATCACCGATCGCCCGCTCGAGGTCAATCTGCGCGAAATCGAGCAGGTCAAGCGCGATTGGCCCGATCGCGCGCTGATCGTCTCGTTGATGGTGCCTTGCAACGAGCAGGACTGGAAATGGATTCTGCCGCGTGTCGAAGATACCGGCGCCGATGCCGTGGAACTCAATTTCGGGTGCCCGCATGGTATGAGCGAACGCGGCATGGGCTCCGCCGTCGGTCAGGTGCCCGAATACATCGAAATGGTCACGCGCTGGGGCAAGGAGGGTACGCGGCTGCCGTGCCTCGTGAAGCTCACGCCCAACATCACCGATATCCGCCTCGGCTCGCGCGCCGCATTCAAGGGCGGTGCCGATGGCGTATCGCTGATCAACACGATCAATTCGATTGTCGCCGTCGATCTCGATCAGATGGCACCCATGCCGACCGTCGACGGCAAAGGCACGCACGGCGGCTATTGCGGCCCGGCAGTGAAACCGATCGCGCTCAACATGGTGGCCGAAATCGCGCGCGACGGCGAGACGCCGGGGTTGCCGATTTCTGGCATCGGCGGTATCACGACATGGCGCGACGCGGCCGAGTTCATCGTGCTGGGCGCCGGCAGTGTGCAAGTCTGCACCGCCGCGATGCATTACGGCTTTCGGATCGTTTCGGATCTTGCCGATGGGCTCTCGAACTGGATGGATGAAAAGGGCTACGCGACGCTCGACGACATCCGCGGCCGTGCGGTGCCGAACGTGACGGATTGGAAGTACCTGAACATGAGCTACGACATCAAGGCGCGCATCGATCAGTCGCGCTGCATCCAATGCGGGCTCTGCCATATCGCCTGTGAAGACACCTCGCATCAGGCCATTACGCGAGAAAAGGACGGCGTGCGCCATTTCGAGGTGATCGACGACCAGTGCGTCGGGTGCAATCTTTGCATGCACGTCTGCCCGGTCGATCAATGCATCACGATGGAGCGCGTCGACAGCGGCGCCTATTCCAATTGGACCACGCATCCGAACAACCCGGCGCGCACGCAGGACGAGGCCGGCGTTCCTGCTCAAGCGGCCTGACGCGAGCCCGGACGCGCCGCATGAGACGGCGCGCCGGTCATTTGATAGTCGGTGCGTGTACATGACACGCAGGCGACGACGGGAGAACCCAATGAATCAGTCCGTAGGAAGCAGCGATGCCGTCATGCAGCCGGGCTTGGCTGCGAGCCCGCTCTACAACGACGACCTCGCGCCGACCGACCCGGCTCGCCGAACCTGGAAGTGGTATCACTTCGCGGCGCTATGGGTTGGCATGGTGATGAACATCGCCTCGTACATGCTGGCGGCCGGGTTGACCGATCAGGGCATGTCGCCGTGGCAAGCCGTGCTGACCGTACTGCTCGGCAACGTGATCGTCCTCGTGCCGATGCTGCTGATCGGCCATGCGGGTGCGAAGCACGGGATTCCCTACGCCGTGCTGGTGCGCGCCTCGTTCGGTACACAAGGCGCCAAACTGCCTGCGTTATTGCGTGCGATCGTCGCCTGCGGCTGGTACGGGATTCAGACCTGGCTCGGCGGCAGCGCGATCTATACGCTGCTCAACATCCTGACCGGCAACAGCTTGCAAGGCGCGCCGATCGCGGTGCTCGGCATTTCGGCAGGGCAGGCGGCCTGCTTTCTGTTTTTCTGGGGCATCCAGATCTACTTCATCGTCAACGGCACCGATTCGATCCGCTGGCTCGAAAGTTGGTCCGCGCCGATCAAGGTCGTGATGTGCGTAGCGCTCGTCTGGTGGGCGACGTCCAAAGCGGGCGGTGTCGGCTCGATGTTGTCGACGCCATCCCAGTTCGTGGCGGGCGGCAAGAAGGCCGGGCAATTCTGGGCGACGTTCTGGCCGAGCCTGACTGCGATGGTCGGGTTCTGGGCCACGCTGGCGCTGAACATTCCCGATTTCACACGCTTTGCGCGCACACAGCGCGACCAGATGGTGGGGCAGGCAATTGGCCTGCCGTTACCGATGGCTTTGCTCTCCGTCATCTCCGTGGTGGTGACCTCGGCCACGGTCGTCATCTACGGCAAGGCGATCTGGGACCCGATCGATCTGACGAGCCGCATGACCGGTATCGGCGTCGGGCTCGCGCTGATCATCCTCACGCTCGATACGATGTGCTGCAATCTCGCAGCCAACCTCGTCGGTCCGGCGTACGATTTCTCGAGTCTTTGGCCGCGAGCAGTGTCATATAAGACCGGTGGCCTGATCACCGCAACGATTGCAATCGTCATGATGCCTTGGAAGATTCTCGCGACCACGCAGGGCTACATTTTCACATGGCTGGTCGGATACTCGGCGCTGCTCGGTCCGGTGGCGGGCATCATGATGGTCGACTACTTTCTCGTGCGACGTACCCGGCTCGATCACAGCGAGCTGTTCGACGAGCATGGCGAATATTCGTACACGGGCGGATGGAATCCCGCGGCTGTCGCGGCGCTGCTGATCGGCGTGCTGCCCAACCTGCCTGGCTTTCTCAACACCGCGTTTCCCGCGGCATTTCCGAATGTGCCCGATATGTTCAAGGAACTGTATACGTATGCGTGGTTCGTCGGGCTCGTGTTGGCCGCGCTCGTCTACGGCGTGTGGATGCGGCTCGGCGATCGGGCGAATCCACGCATCGCCCGGGCATAGCGGCACGAAGACATCAGCGTCAACTTCCATTGACGACATGGCATGGAACAGGAGACATCGAAATGGCAATCCTGATTCGCGGTGGCACCGTGGTCGACGCGAACGACACTTATCGGGCCGATGTGCTGTGCCACGACAGTGCGGCGGGCGGCACGATCGCGCAGATTGGGCTCGATCTCGATGTGCCGGCTGACGCGACCGTCATCGATGCGGGCGGGCAGTATGTGATGCCGGGCGGCATCGATCCGCACACGCATATGGAGTTGCCGTTCATGGGCACGCGGGCCAGCGACGACTTCTTCACGGGGACGGCAGCCGGTCTGGCGGGCGGCACGACGAGCATCATCGATTTCGTGATTCCGAATCCGCAGCAGCCCCTCATGAGCGCGTTCGAGGACTGGCGCGGCTGGGCCGAGAAGGCCGCGGCCGATTACGGCTTTCACGTCGCGGTGACGTGGTGGGACGAATCGGTTCATCGGGACATGGGCACGCTCGTGCACGAGCATGGCGTCTCGAGTTTCAAGCACTTCATGGCCTACAAGAACGCGATCATGGCCGACGACGAAGTGCTCGTGAACAGTTTCATGCGCGCGCTCGAGCTCGGAGCGCTGCCGACGGTGCACGCGGAGAACGGCGAACTCGTGTTCCGGCTGCAGCGCGAATTGCTCGCTCGCGGCTTTACCGGACCGGAGGCCCATCCGCTTTCGCGTCCACCCGAGGTCGAGGGCGAGGCGGCCAACCGCGCGATACGGATCGCGCAGGTATTGGGCGTGCCGGTCTACATCGTGCACGTGTCGGCGAAGGATGCGCTCGATGCAATCATCCGCGCGCGCAGCGAGGGCCAGCGCGTGTTCGGCGAAGTGCTCGCGGGGCATCTCGTCATCGACGAATCGGTGTACCGGGATACCGACTGGGGACGTGCGGCCGCGCACGTCATGAGCCCGCCGTTTCGCACGCAGGCGCATCGCGATGCGCTTTGGCACGGGTTGCAGGCCGGTCATCTCCAGACGACTGCGACGGATCATTGCGTGTTCTGTGCGTCGCAAAAGGCGATGGGGCGGGACGATTTCACAAAAATTCCGAACGGATGCGGGGGCGTGGAAGACCGCATGTCGGTGCTCTGGCATTACGGCGTCAACATGGGGCGCCTCACGCCGAATGAGTTCGTGCGTGTGACGTCGACGAACGCCGCGCAGATTTTCAATCTTTATCCGCGCAAAGGCGCGGTGGTGCAGGGCGCCGATGCCGATCTCGTGGTCTGGGACCCGCAGGGGAGCCGAACGATTTCAGTGGCCACGCACCATCAGAACGTCGATTTCAACGTATTCGAAGGAATCACGGTCGAAGGTGTGGCTACGTACACGATCGCGCGCGGCGAGTTGGCGTGGGCCGATGGCGATTTGCGCGCGCGGCGCGGGCAGGGCCGTTATCTGAAACGGCCGCCGAATCCCGCTTATTTCGACGCCATTCGTGTGGCGAACCGGCTCAAGGAACCGGCACCGGTGGCGCGCTGAAGACTGACGCGTAGGCGGTGTTGCCGTGTGGACGTGCGTCAAACCTCGGATGCGGCGACGGAACACGCCGGGCGATCAAGCTCGGCTGACGCGCATCTCGCGCGCGATCGCCACGAAGCCGGCGATATATCCGATTTCCTCTTCTCCGCGGCGGATACCCAAATTGATGCTCTTGCCGATGCCGCGCTTGCCAAGCCGCACGGCTCGAATCGGGAAATCGGCGCCCTCTTCGTGAACGAGCCAGTCGGGCAGCACCGAAACGCCGCGCCCGGCGGCGACGAGCTGGAGCATAAGATCGGTCGCTTCCGCGGTTCTACGGTTCCTCGGCTTGCAATGAGCCGGGATAAGAAAGCGCGTATAGATGTCGAGCCGGTCTTCGCTGACGGGAACGGTGATCAGTTCTTCGTCGCGCAGGTCGCGAGGCTGAACGAAGGCACGCGCAGCCAACGGATGCGCTTCGTGCACGACCAGGACGAGCTCGTAGTCGATGACAGGCGTGAAGCGAATATCCGGTAAATCGATGGGATCGGGCGTAACGAGCAGGTCGATCTCATGGCCGGCAAGTGCCGCAACGCCGTCGAAGCGGAACGCTGTGCGCACGTCGAAGTCGACGTCCGGCCAGGCGGCAAGGTAACGGGGCGTGAGCCGCGATAGCCACTTTTGGCAGGGATGGCACTCCATGCCGACGCGCAGTGCGCCGCGCCGACCTTCGGCGAAATCCACCAACACGCGCTCGGCGTGATCGATTTGGGGCAACACGCGCTGCGCCAAAGCGAGCAGATACTCCCCGGCCTGAGAAAAGCGCAGCCCGCGCCCGCTCTTCGTCCAGATCTTGACGCCATGCTGCTCTTCCATCTTTCGGATCGTGTGCGACAGCGCGGACTGTGTGACGTTGAGCCGTTCCGCGGCTGCGGTGACGCTGCCTAGCCGATCGACTTCCAGCAGGATAGCGAGCTGTTGGCGGTCTAGCATCCATGATCTCCATTCATTGTTCCATGAAAACATACCATTTCTGCTCATGGACGTGCGTTGCTATTCTGACCGAAATTCATGGCCGCGTGACCGCGTGCCGTCATATCGAAACGAGGAAGAAATAGTGAAGGCATGTTCCAGAGAGATCAGAGACGACGCTTTGACGGAAAACCTTGCTTGCATATTCGATCAAGTTGCCGATCGCAAGAAGTCGAACTCGATGAAATGGGCGATTGCCGAAAAGCTGCTTTCAGCAGATGAATTCGCTGCGGATCCGTTGCCCATGTGGGTTGCCGATATGGATTTCCGCGCGCCCCACCCCGTGATCGAGGCGCTTCACGAAGCGGTCGAGCACGGCATCTTCGGCTATCCGGGCGGCGCCACCGACAGCTATGTCGAGGCGGTGGTCGGCTGGCAGGCCAAGCGTTTCGGCTGGGACGTCCCCAAAGAATGGGTGGTGCAGACGTCC
This sequence comes from Trinickia sp., assembly GCF_057351765.1. NCBI lineage: Bacteria > Pseudomonadati > Pseudomonadota > Betaproteobacteria > Burkholderiales > Burkholderiaceae > Trinickia > Trinickia sp. The sequence continues at coordinate 10,731 of NZ_JBMRBK010000073.1, forward strand.
GGCATCATCACCACGCTGAAGACTGCGGTGCAGGCATTTTCGTCGCCGGGCGACACAGTGCTGATTCAGCCGCCGGTCTATGCGCATTTCCACAACGACGTCCTGATGAACGGACGCCATCTGGCTTTCGCGCCGCTCGAACGAACGGACACGGGTTATCGCTTCAACGAAAAGACGTTCGAAGCGGCGATCCGGGATAACACGAAGCTCTTCATCCTGAGCCATCCCCATAATCCGACCGGTAATGTGTGGTCCGAGGGCGAGCTGCGCGCCATGGGGGAAATTTGCCTTCGGCATGGCGTGCTCGTCGTCTCCGACGAAATCCATCAGGACCTGATCGTCAACCCCGCGAAAAAGCACATTCCGTTCGCTTCGCTCGGCGAAACGTTCGCGCAGAACAGCGTCACCTGCACGGCGCCCAGCAAGACCTTCAACCTGCCTGGTCTGCAAAGCGCGAACGTATTCGTTCCGAACCGGCGTCTGCGCGCCGAACTGCTCCGGCAGTACGACAGAAACATGTTCCCGCTCGTCAACACGTTGGGAATGGTCGCGGCGGAAGCAGCCTATACGCACGGCGAGCCGTGGCTCGAACAGATGTTGAGCTATCTGCGCGCGAACCACGCTCACTTTCGCAACGCCGTCAACGAGATGACGGCGAAGCTCAAGGTGCTGCCCGCGGATTCTCTCTATCTGGCCTGGATGGACTGCCGAGGGTTGGAAATGGACGCCGACGCGCTCGATAAATTCATGCTGACCAAGGCGAGGCTTTGGCTCGACAAGGGGCAGAAGTTCGGTAGGGAAGGGCACGGCTATATGCGCGTGAACCTCGGCTGCCCTCGCGCGACGGTCGACGAAGCGATTGTGCGGCTCGCGGCTGCGGTGACGGAAGGCTGAGGCGTAAGGCTGAGGCGTAAGGACCCGATCGATCGGAGGTTGACGTCGATAAGGCGCATGAGCGCTTTGTGCGTTGTTTTGTAGTACCCGCCTGTGGATGGATGAATCGAAACGTATTCGTCTGTCGTTCATGGGCTATTCATATAACGTTGGAGACAAAATCGTGAAGATCCGGAAAGCCATTCTTTTTGCAGCGCTCTCGATATCGGCGGCGTCTATGTCGTTCGGTGCTTTTGCGCAAGACCTGCTTGATGCCGTCAAGGCTCGGGGCACGTTGATGATCGGCATGGAGGGAACCTATCCTCCGTTCGACTATCGAGACTCGCAGGGAAGATTGCAGGGCTTCGACGTCGATGTCGCACGAGCGCTGGCCGCGAAGCTCGGCGTCAAACCGGACTTCTATACGGGGGAGTGGTCGGGGCTGATCGGCGGCCTGCAGGCCGGCAAGTTCGACGTGGTCGTGAATCAGGTGACCATCACGCAAAAGCGCCGCGAATCGCTGGACTTCAGTCCTCCGTACGCTTATTCAGCCGTCCAAGTCCTGGAAAGAAAGGACGACAAGACCGAGTATCAGAGTCTCGACGAACTGAAGGGTAAGCGCGTCGCCGTGACACTCGGTTCGAACTTTGCCGATCTGGCAAAGTCGGTTCCCGGCATCATCGTGCAGACGTACCCCGGAATGTCCGAAGCGCTCAGCGATCTCGTAGGCGGTCGAGCCGACGCGTATCTGAATGACCGCCTGTTCGTGCCATATCTGATCAAGACTTCTCACGTGCCGATTCGTGGAGGCGGGCTCCTGAAGAATACCAGCGATGAAATCGGTATTCCGTTCAAAAAAGGAAATCCCAAGTTCTCGGCCGCGGTAAACGAGGCACTGACGACCATGAAGAACGACGGGACGCTCGCTGCGATTTCCAAGAAGTGGTTCGGCGTGGATGTCGCTCATCCGGTCGGTAATTGACGAATTGGCGCCTGGCCGGCCGCTGCTGTTTGCTGGAGTGTGAAGAGATGGATCGATTCGATTTGGTGGTCAACTCGGCCCCCGTGTTATTGATGGGTGCGCTTTTGACCGTGAAATTTGCGGTCGCGGCGATGGCATTCGGGCTCCTGGTCGGTGCGCTCACCGCGGTGTTGAGAATCAGCGGCAATCGCTATCTCGATCGGGTCGCGCAAGCCTACGTCAGTGTGATGCGCGGCACGCCGCTGCTCGTGCAGATGTTCGTCGTGTACTACGGACTGCCCGACATCGGCATATCGCTGTCGCCGACGACGGCGGGAATTCTGACACTGACGTTGAACGCGGGGGCCTACCTTTCCGAGAGCATGCGCGGTGCGATTCTGGGCATCCCGCGCGGCCAATGGAGCGCATCGCACAGTTTGGGGCTCACCTATTTCCAGACGTTGCGGTACGTCGTCGGCCCGCAGGCGCTGCGCCTTGCGGTGCCGTCCATGGGCAACACGCTCATCAGTCTGATCAAGGACACGTCGCTCGTTTCCGTGATCACGGTGACGGAGTTGCTGCGTTCCGCGCAGGAGGTCATTGCAACGACATTTCAGCCGTTGCCGTTGTACCTCGCGGCGGCCGCGCTGTATTGGGTGCTGAGTTCGCTGCTGGCGGGGGTCCAGAATCGCTTGGAAGGGCGCTTCGCCTTGCAGAGCCGTCACTAGATGCCAGCCGGCCCGCAAGCAACCTTAAGATCGGGTAACACGACATGATTGACATCGATAACGTTTCAAAGTGGTACGGCCAGCATCGCGTACTCGATAGCTGCACGACGCGAGTTCAAAAAGGCGAGGTCGTGGTCGTCTGCGGGCCTTCGGGATCGGGAAAGTCGACGCTCATCAAGACCATCAATGGGCTGGAGGTTTTCCAGCAAGGTTCGATCACCGTCGACGGCGTCAGCGTGGGACATTCGAAAGCGGATCTGACGTCACTTCGTACCCGGGTCGGAATGGTCTTTCAGCATTTCGAGCTGTTCCCGCATATGAGCATTTTGGAGAACCTCACATTGGCGCAGATGAAGGTGCTCCGGCGATCCCGCGAAGAAGCCGACGTGAAGGCGATGATGCTGCTCGATCGGGTGGGGCTCGAGTCGCACGCTCGAAAGTTTCCGGGGCAAATGTCGGGCGGACAGCAGCAGCGTGTCGCCATCGCCCGCGCATTGTCGATGGACCCCGCGGCGATTCTGTTCGACGAGCCGACGTCGGCCCTCGATCCGGAGATGATCAACGAGGTCCTGGACTTGATGATCGAGCTCGCACAAGACGGTATGACGATGGTCTGTGTGACGCATGAAATGGGTTTTGCGCGCAAGGTCGCCGATCGCGTGCTTTTCATGGATGCCGGCGTGATCGTCGAGGACTGTGTCAAGGACAGCTTCTTCGATACGCCTCGATCGGAGCGCGCTCGGGACTTTCTTGCGAAGGTCCTGCATTGATACTCTCCGTGCGGTGTTCCGATCGGCGGCATAACATTTTGGAGGGTTGAGTCCCAGGCGTTCGGACGCATACTCCGCTCGCCTCAGCGGCGCTTCCCCTTACCGCTCGCTTTCTTGTTGCGGCTATCGGCCCGGGAGGTTCCCGTGCCGGAAGCGGGCCGCGAGGGCGGCACCGGACGCTGCTCCGGAGCGGTCCGTGCGCTGGCCGGCAGGCGTTTCAACTGCTCACGGCACGCTTTCACTTCACCTCTGATTTCATTGTTGTCCCGCAGCGCGTCTGTGATCTGACGTTTTTCCACGTCTTCCATGCGGGAGGCGGCGATCATGAGAATCTTCGTGCCGGCCGCGAGGTGTTGGTCGATCATATCGAGCAGCGGCGCCGCACCGAACGGAACGGTGCCGGCCGGATCCTCGAGCCGCTCGGCCAGCGCACGCACGGTCGCTCGAAGCCATTGACGCTTCGCTGTATCGAAGTCGGCGACGTAGCGCCATTCGAGACGGATGGTGAACGATTGAATTTGATCGATTTCGCGTTCGGCGGTCGTCGCGGCATCCACGCTGGGGTGCCGAGTGCCGACGTCCTCGATCAGCTGGTTGCGAGTCGCGTCGATATCCTTCGCGGCACGCGACACGTCGTCGGACAGTTGATCGGATAGTTGTTGAAAGCGCAACGGGTCGAGTGTCGGCTCGCGGCTGAGCTCCGCCGCGTTTCGGTACCCGTGCGAGAGGTCGGCGAGCACACTCAGTGTGTACTGAACCGATTTGGCCGTGCGGGCCACACGCCGCGTGAATTGCCACGTACGTTGAGCACGTTCGCCGGCGACACCGCGAGTCAGACGTTTGCTTCGGCCCGCGGACGGCACGGCGGCGGCCTGCTCGCGCACCTGCCTCGCCGTTTCGGCCAGCAACCGGAGCTTCACCGTGCAATCCGCCGTAGCGCCATCGTGGATCGCACGACGGGCCTCGCCGTAGCATTCGACCAGCTCGGCGACCGAGCGCATAGCCACGGTTAGGGCGTTCAGGTTCAACTGCAGGTTGGCGTGGTTGTCCGCGATGATCTCGGGTGCATCCGCCGGTGGCGAAGGCATTTGCGCAAGATGCGCCTCGATACGTTGGACGGCTTCGCGCGTAGTCGCGATCAGCGCTTCGTTGGCGGTTTCCTCTTCTCGCGCCGCGGCGCGGTCTTCGGGGGAAGCGCCGAACCGCACGATCGGAAGCGATTGCCGAAGGTCGTACATGCATTTCAGCGCCGGCCCCATTGCGGCGGACTCTTCGATGGTGAACGCGACGGTCGCGGCGTGAGCCTTCTGAAAGGCGCCGTTGAGGAGTCTCGTTCGCTGTCGGGCACACGCGCTCGTGAATTGGCGAAGGGCGGGGCCCAGGGCGCGACCATATGCGGGCGCCGCGGCCCCGGCCGCCACGGCGGCCTTGCGCACCCGATCCGCGGCGTCGAGCAGGTCCGCCTCCCGATCGAGCATCGCTTCCACGTACTGTTCCAATGCGGCGAAAGGCGCCGCCAGGCGGGCGGCATCGATATCCGCCGCGTCACGCGGGAACGGCGTCGCTTCCAGCTTGGCCCGCAGTGTCTGGCAATGCCACCGCACATCCGAACCGATCAATATTTCGGCGGCCGTCACACTCGTGCTCGCCGCGGTCGGATCGGCATCCTCGTCATGCGGCTCATGCATCGTGGCCGACATCGCCGAGAAGAGCTCGACGAGCGCCTCGTTCATTTGACCGACAGCCGCGTTGCGGGACTCGCCGAGCTCTGCGGACAGTTGCCGCGCTTTTGGAGCCGAGCGTGCCGCTTCAGGCCAGGATGCCGTGGAATCATCGAACGTGTGAAGCGCATCGTCGTAGGCACGCGCAGTCTGATACCAGGACTCGAACGTATCGACCAGGCTGTCGAGGGAACGCGACGGGTCGCTGCGACGCGCTTGTGCCGCGACCAGAAGACCGCCGGCTTGAACCAACGGAGCTTCGAGGGCCGAGTGCAGCGCGGCCAGCAGCGCCGGCACGTTCGGCTCGCCTCGCAGGACGAGCGGCAGCGCGCTCAGGACGTACTCGAGTTCCGATAAAACGTTCTTGCGGTTTCCCGCCGGGGCCATCGCGGGATTCTGTGCCGCGGCGGCCGACAACTGCCCGAAGGCGTCGGCGACTGCGCGAAGCTCGGCGTCGAAGGCCTCGATCGGTGCCACATCGAGCGGCAGCGCGCGAAGCGAATCCGCCTCGCAGTGTTCGAGCGCGGTGCGCAATGGTTTCAGCACCGCGTCCAGGGCTCGCGGATTGCCCACTGCGAAAGCATGCCGGTTTCGCTTGAAGTGGGTCATGGCGGTCAGCAGCGAAGCCTTGACGATCAGTCGCGCTGTCTGAGCCTCGCAATGCGCGGCCGCTTCGTCGAGCTTCCCGACGTCTGCGGCGGCTGCGCCGACCTTGCGCGTCAAATCGATTGCAGCGCGGTATTGATCGGCCGCGATCTGCCAGGCTCGTGCCGCATCCTCGCATTCGAATACCGTTTTGGGCAACTGCTCCAGGGGGTGGAAGGCCCGCAGGGCATCGCCGAAGTCCGTGGCGAACGTGATCGGATGAAGCGTCTCCGCCTGCCTGCGCAATTCTTCCGCGCCGGCGGCGAGCGCGTGTGCATCGGCCGGAATGCTCGATAGTGCAACCCACTCCGACAACATCTGCTGCCGTTCGGCGCGACGCGCGCCGCCGGACCAGAAGTTCGGCGTGCCGTTGAGTGCGGAGTCGGCCAGCACGAGAAAATCGTCGTCCGCATCGTCTGTGTTGCGCTCGGATCGCCGGCTCGACGTCATTGAGCCGCTCGATGACGAATGCGCATCGTCGGTATCGCGAGATGCAGAAATGGCTGCCGGGTCCTGCAACCTCAACCTGTCGAATTGCCGAGTCAGCGCTCGCTGAAAGCGCGGGCCACGCGCGATCGGTTGCAGCTCAGGGTGCGAACCAACATTGCCGCTGCCGAATGCGTCGCCGCCTTGATGCCCACCCGGGGTAGCGTGCGCCTCGCGCGGGCGCGTGCGCAGCACGGCCAGCGGTCCGCTCGGCGGCGTGCGGTTGCCGGATGACCCGGATGGCTCGGGTGCCCCGGATGGTCTCGATGTAGGGCGGTCGTCGCCATGAGAGCCGTGAGCGGAGGGCGAATCCATGGGTGCCGTTGTCGTCGGCAGGGTCGGGCGGTCGATGGGCATTACGATTGTCTATGCGGGCCGACTCATACCAAAGGAGCCGATCGCCGCGCACTTGGCGGCGGGAGGAGCACGGTTCGAAGTAAATCTTCGGTGCCGCCAGCGTAGTGCCCGCGGCTGCGCCGCGGTAGGCAGCCGGCGAAAAGCCGCGGCACTCGGCGAACGCTGTACGCCGTACTCGCGAGGAGGGCGTTGAAGCAGCCGCGCCGGGCGCGACCGGATCGGTTCGAGCGCGCGTTTTCACGCGATATCATCCCGTTCGAACCGCCCATAGTGCAATGAGAGCATCGGCAGAACGATCAGATTGAGCGCGGTGGACGTAATCAGACCGCCGAGAATCACGATTGCCATGGGTCCCTCGATCTCGTTGCCGGCGGCGCCGCTCGTGACGGCGAGCGGTAGCAACGCCAGCGCAGTGACCAGCGCGGTCATCATGATCGGAACCAGCCGTTCCGATGCGCCGCGCACGGCGGTCTCGACGTTCCATGGCAAGCCGTCGATATGTACCAGGTGCTCGTAGTGGCTGATGAGCATGATCGAATTGCGCAACGAGATGCCGAAGAGCGTGATGAAGCCCACCATGCTGCCAAGCGAAAGATCGGCGCCCGTCAGCAAGACACTCAGGACACCGCCCACGAGTGCGAACGGCAAGTTGATCATGACGAGCAGCACCGCGCGGCGGCTTTTGAGCGCGAGGAAAAGCAGCAACGTGATGCCGATCAGCGAAATCGAGCCGTAGGCGAGAATATCCCGCTGAGCTCGTGCGCGCGCCTCGCTCTCGCCGCCGAACACGGCGTAGGTGCCCGGTGGCATCCTGACTTCGCGGCTCACGCGGGCCTGCGCCTCCTTCACGAAATCGCTCACCGGCCGGCTGCCGAGATCGACCGATATGGTTTGCATGCGCCGTCCGCCGTCATGCGCGATTTGATAGCGGCCCGAGACCTCGCGGATCGTTGCGACTGCCTGCAAAGGCACGGCCAGTCCCTCTGCATTGCGTACCCTCATGATGCGGAGATCCGAGACCGTTCTGCGAGCTGCCGGTGCGAGTTGCACGACCACGTCGTAGGTTCGGCTGCCCTCATAGATCTGCGATACGGTGGTGCCCTGATAGGCCGCCTGAATCGCGTCGAGCACATCAACCGGCTTGAGGCTCCATCGACTCAATTCGTCGGGCTCCAGCCTTACGTCGAACTGGGGGATGCCAGATGGCGATTCCACCCGGACGTTCGCCACGCCCCGAATCGTTCCGATGACGCGTGCAATGTCCTCCGCTGTTCGATCGATGACATCGAGATCGTTGCCGAAAACATTCACGACGACCGGTGCCGTCGTGCCAGAAATGGTTTCGTCGATGCGTTCGACGAGAAACGTGTTCATTGAAGTGGTCAAACCGGGGAAGCGTGTGAGGGTTTGGCGAATCCGGGAGAGCGTTCGATCTCGATTGGCTGCGCTCATGGGATCGAGATCGACCTCGAACTCGGACAACTGCACACCGGCCGGATCGACGACGCCGTAGGCGCGGCCGGCCCGCTGTGCCACGAGGCGCACGCCCGGCACCTGCATCAATGCTTGGGACACGAGCGTACCGACGCGCATCGATTCTTCGAGCGATGTGCCGGGAGCAAGGCCCATATGAACGGTGTAATTGCCCTCGCGCAATTGCGGAATGAAGTTGCCGCTCATGAACGGCAGCGTCGCCAGAGCAGCGACGCACAACAGTGCCACGACCGCCGTGACGGTCTTCACATTCTCTTCGACCTTTTTCAGCAGCGTCGTGTAGCGCGTTTTCAGCCGGGCGATCAGGCGTGGCTCGCGTTCAGGTAGCGGTCCGCGGCTCAGCAACGCCAGGGCCATTGCCGGCGTAAGCGTCAGCGCCACGGCAAGGGAGGCCAGGACGGCGAGAATGTAAGCCACGCCGAGCGGAGCGAAGAGTTTTCCGCCCACGCCGGTCAGCGTCAGCACGGGCAGGAAAATCAACATCACGATGAAAGTCGCGAACACCACGGCACTGCGGACCTCGAGCGAGGCGCGCAGTACCACTTGATGCGCCGGAAGCGGTACCGGCAAGGTGCGATTGATCCGCAATCGCCGATAAATGTTCTCGACGTCGACGATTGCGTCGTCAACCACTTCGCCGAGCGCGATCGCGAGGCCGCCGAGCGTCATCGTATTCAGGCTCACATCGAACGAGGTCAGAACGATGACCGCAACGAGCAGCGAAATCGGAATGGCCACTGCGGAAATCGCGGCGGTGCGCACGTTGAGCAGGAACAGAAACAAGACAGAGATCACGAGCACAGCCCCGGCGATGAGCGCCGCACGCAGATGGCCAATCGCGGCCTCGATGAAGTCGGCAGGCCGAAAGACGTTTGCGGTCACCTTGATGCCTTCGCGCGTCAGCTCGGGTTCGAGCGCGGCGAGCTTGCTTTCGATATCGCGCGTGACTGCCATCGTGTTCGTGCCGTACTGGCTTTCCAGCTGCAACATGATGCCGGGCGTGCCCATGATCGATGCAGCGCCCACGGACGGCGCGGTACCCCAGGCGACATTGGCGACGTCGCCGAGACGGATCGCCGCCCCGTTACTGGAGCGCAGCACGACACCCGCCAGCTTGGAAGGCGTGGCGATCTGACCGTCGGCATTCACGGCGATGCGCTGGTTGTCGTTTTCGACGAAGCCCGCACCCCGTACGCCAGTCGACTGCCGAGCCGCGGCAATGACATCCTGGAGCGATAGTCCGTAGCGCATCAGCTTCGCCGGATCCACCTGAATCTGCATTTGACGAGGTGCGCCGCCGAATACGATGACATCAGCCACGCCTGGCACGCTGAGCAACTGCGGCGTTACCGTCCATTGCGCGACGTCGTAGAGCGCTATGAGGGAGCGCGTTTTCGATGTCAACCCGATCGTCCGCACGACGCTCGTCGTGGTCGTGAGCGGCAAAAGCCGCGGTGGGCCAACGCCGGCGGGAAGGCTGGCGGAAAGGCCGTTGATACGCTCGGTGACGAGCTGCCGTGCCTGCATGACATCCGTACGATCGTTGAAGACGAGCGTGATCGCCGATAGGCCTTGCATCGATCGCGAACGCATCGATTGCAGACCGACCATGCCGCCCAGGGCATTTTCGATCGGCTGCGTCACGAGCGCCTCGACCTGTTCGCTCGTCAGGCCCGGTGCCTCGGCTTGGACCTGGCTCATCGGCGGGGCGAATTCGGGAAACACATCGAGCTTCGCGCGCGTCAGACTAAAGAGGCCGTAGCCGGCGACGACGACCGCGAGCGCATAGATGACGCCGCGAAAGCGCAGCGAGAAGCGGATGATCGCATTGAGCATGGGAAGTGAGGTCGCGTGGACAGGCCGTGAACGTGGAGAAGCCAATCAGTCGTCGCACTCCGGCGGGTCCTTGCATGCCGTAGCGATGCCCTGAGGCTTGAGCTCCTCCGAGAGCAGTAACTGAGCGCCTTGCGTGACGATTTGCTCGCCCGCGCGAAACCCCGAAGTCACCACGAAGCCCTGGTCCCGTTCGTCGTCGCTCGACACGTAGCGCCGCGTGAAGCGATCGGGCGATGTGCGCACATAGGCCCAGGTTTGGCCGCCATACCAGACCACGGCCTGTGCCGGAATCAGCAGGCCCGACACCGTATGGTCCGACATCGACACGTTTGCGCTCGTGTGCAGACCGGCCGGGAGCATCCGCTCGGTGACGTAGAGCCAGGGGCTGCCTTGCACGGCGGGGTCGGCAAGCGCGGAGGCGGACAGCCTGTGCGCCTGTACTGGCTGCCCATCGGGAAGCTGTACCGCGATCTCGACCGGTGCGGTGTCGCCGCCGCTTGCGGGCAAAGTCACGCGCAGCACGGCCGCCCGACCTGACTGTAATCGCTCGAACAACGCCGATGCCGGCGCGGCTGCCGCGTTTGCGAGCGCGTCGCCGAACTGCTGCCGCAACGTTGCATCGAGCCCCGCGAGGGCCGCCCTGGCCGACTGCAGCTTGGCTTCATCGGCCTGCATGGCCGAGCGCGCATCCTGCAGGCTCTTTTGCGAAATATTGCGATCGTCGGCGAACAGGACGCGGCTGCGTTCGTATTGCGCCCGCGACGCGGCCGCCTGTCCCGTGAGCGCGTCGAGGTCCGCCTTCGCGGTTGCGCGGCGATCATGCAAATCGTAGAGCGGTTGCAAATCGATGACCGTGGCGTAAGCGCTGATATACGATCGCTCGGTGACAGCAGCAAGCGGGGAGACCGCGATATGGCTTGCTCGCTGGATGGCGGGCCGAACGATCACGACGGTTTCGCCATTCACGATCTGCACGGTAGGGTGCTCGGCCGATTGTTTGGAGGGAGCGGTCATGGAGGCACCCTGAGCGGCGAGCGTCCTGGAGATGTACCATCCGGCGCCGCCCGCCAACGCGAGTGAAATCAGTAAGATAAGTACGAGTTTGGGTTTCATGGCGGCATCGCTTCATTCGGACTGCGGCTTGCCGCTGCGTGCGCGAGGGGCTGCTGCAGTGCGTCTTCGAGCGCGCCCACGGACCGCTGAACCGCGATGAGCGCATCGAGGCGGGAGAGTTCGCTGACTTGATAGTCGGCCAGCGCCTGAGTGTAGGTGAGACGGTCTGCGTCGCCGGCTGAAAACGCCGCGTGCCGAGCCTCGAGCTGTTTGCGGGCGTGGGCCAGATGCGCGTCGGACAGCCGCAGCGCCTGGAGACTCGCCTGGTAATGCGCGAGAGCGTGGTCGAGATCGCCGAGCAGCGTGTCTTGCACCGCGGCCGTGCGGGCGGCCGCTTCCTTGCGCTTGGCCTCGGCTTCGCGAATGCCGCCTTGATTGCGATCGAAGATCGGCAGTGTGATGCCGGCCAGGCCGAAGGCGATCTTGTGCGTGCCCGTGTCGTACGTATAGCCGGGCCCGAGGTGAATGTCGGGATACTGTTTAGCTACTTCGAGCTGAAGCGCGGATTCGGCTGCGGCGTAGTCGGCAAGCGACGCGAGCAGATCGGCGCGATGGAAGATGGTGTCGCGCCGCGCTTCGGCCGGAGGCAGGGCAGCCGGTGCGGTACCGAAGGTTTCGAGATCGACCTCGACGCCGTCGAGTGCTGCGATCGGCAGGCCGATGGCCGCCGCGAGCTGCGCGCGCGCGTCCTCTTCGGCGCTGCGTGCGGCGGCCAGGTCAGCTTGCGCTTTGGTATCGGCGAGAACCGCTGCATCGACGTCCGGCTGCGAGAACTGGCCCGCCGCGAGGCGCTTCGTGCTCATTTCGGCGATTTGCCGCTCAGCTGCGGCCGTCTTGTTCAGGAAGCCGCTCTGTTCGCGTGCGGCATAAAGCGCAACGAGGGCTGCCCATACACGCGATCTGACCTTCCATGCTTCATTGGCGATATTCAGCCGCGCAGCTTCCGAAAGGTGCGACGCTTGATCGACGCGATATCCGCGTTTATGGGCAGTCTCGATCGGGATATCGAGTGCGGCGCCGAGGGTAAAGGGAGAACCGGGACCCGGGTTGGGCGCGTTGTACTGAAACGGCAATTGGAGCACGGGATTGGGCACTGCATCGGCCACTTCGATGCCGGCTTTCGCCGTTTCCCACTGCGCGCGCGCCACGTCGAGCGCGGGGCTGTAATAGAACGCCGCGAGGGTCAGCGTTTCGGGGGTCCAACGCGTGGGCGGCCACGGAGCGATATCACGGCCCATCTCGCGGCTGACGTATGCGTGCAACTGTTCGCTTGCGAGCGAGCGCTGCTCGAACTGCCGGGCGAGCGCGGCCGGTGCGAGTGGCTGTGCGTGATACGCCGCGCAGCCGCTCAGCATCGCGAACGTCATCAGTAGTACTCGGCGCATTCGTGCATCCGTCGGTGCTGCCGCTCGGATTCAAACCGCGGCTACGGATGTCGATGCTACGCGGCGCCTTGTGAAGTTTTTGTCAATAAAGGGCTGCATCGCCGCCTGGCTGTATCGCTGCGGAGTCGGCTTGCGGCAGACGCAACGACACGCGGGTGCCGCGCCCCGGCTCGCTCGTCAGTTCGACGGACCAGCGGTACCGGTCACAGATCTTCTTGACGATCGACAGGCCGATTCCGGCGCCGCGCGCAGTGGGTTCCTGCGCGGCGGCCTGATAAAACCGATCGAACACGTGCGGCAGTGCCTGTGCCGGGACGCCGCAACCGGTGTCGTCGATATGCAGCCAGCCGTCGCCATACGAAAACCGGATGCGCCCATGCTCGGTGTGCCGCACCGCATTGTCCACCACGTTGGAAAGCACGATCGCGAAGGCCGACCGATTGGCTAGGAGGCGAACTCGCCGATCGACATCGATGACTGTCTTCAATTCCTTTTCGGCCAGGCGACCGGCAAATGGCATCAGCGTCGACTCGATAAGCGTCGCCACGGCCACCGGCTCCGCGTCCTGCTCCGTTTCTTCTCTGGCGAGCATCAGCAAGGCGTTGACGGTTTCGCGCATCGTGTCCGCGGCCCGTTCGATTTGCTGCAGCCTCGTGCGCGATTTGCCGCTGATCGACGCGTCATGTTCGAGCAACTCGCAACTCGTCTTGATCGACGTCAGCGGCGTGCGCAGTTCGTGGCTCACGTTGCCCGTGAATGCCTTCTCGCGTTCGATCATCTCGGCCATGCGTCGATGATAGTCGTTGAAGGCGTCGACCAATCCGACGAGCTCCGTTTCGTCGTATTTACCAGGGTGGATCGGCGCCGAGCGACCGAGTTTGAGCGTCTTGACTTGCCGTGCGAGGCCTGCCACTTGCCGTACCAATAGTCCCGACAGGCCATACGACAGCCAGATCGTCAGCAACGCGAAGAGGCCGGTGCCCGCCATCAGGAAGTCGATCGCTTCCTTGAAATGCTGCTCGTAGATACTGAAGTTGTAGATGCGGTAAAGACGGGCCCTACCGAAAGGCGCGATCGCGATATGGATCTCCCGCCCATCGACGATGATCTGATGAATGCCGATCGGCAGAGCCTTCATCGGAGCCGTCAGGGCGGCAGAAGAGCGATCCGGCGCGGATACGTATCCGTCAAGGCGTGCATCGAAGGGCGGGAGTAGCGTTGGATCGGCATCGTAGCTCTTGAGGACATTGGCCATGTCGTCACGGATCAGTGCCGAGATCAGCCTTTCTTCCTGAGCTTCGGCGAGCGTCCTGACGCCGAACGCTTGCGCGAACAGCAATGCGACGATGAGCGCCGAGAAAGCAAGCGCGACCTTGAAGCGCAAGCTACGCCGCATGACTGTCGCTCGCGGAAAGTCGGTACCCGAGGCCGTGGACCGTTTCGATGAGATCGACTTTTCCAGGTTCGCTCAACGCTTTACGCAACATATAGATATGTGCGCGCAGCGTGTCGCTGTCAGGAAGCGCTTCGCCCCATACTTCCATTTCGAGTTCGCTGCGGCTGAACACACGGTTGGGGGCCTGCATGATGATGCGCAAAAGGTGCAGGCATTTGGGCGGGAGCCGGACGGGCCTGCCGGCGCGCTGGACGGTCATCGTCGACAGATCGAGACGCAGATCGGCGAAGCTCAGCTCCATCGTTGCGACCTGGCCTCGATAACGCTTGACGAGGGCGCTCAGTCTCGCGCCCACTTCCTTGAGCGAGAACGGTTTGACGAGGTAGTCATCGGTGCCTTCCGTGAACCCCTGCAGCTTGTCCTCGAGCGTGTCTCTTGCCGTCAGCATGAGGACGGGCGTGTCGCGGTGGGCCTCCGTGCGCAACTTGCGACACAGCGTCAACCCGTCGATGCCCGGCAGCGACAGGTCGAGCAGGATTGCGTCCCACACTTCGTCAAGCGCCATGCGCAACGCTGTGTTGCCATTGGACGCGATATCGACGTCGTACCCGTCGCTTTCCAGATAGTCGTAAAGGTTGGCGGCGATCGCCGCATCGTCTTCGACAATGAGTACTTTCATACCGGGCCGCCTGCTCGTCTTCCCTTTGAAGCAAGCATCGCACAACTGCCTGTTTGCCGCACTACCCGTTGCCGCCGGCCGACAATTCGGCCCAATCGAGCTCTTGCACGAGCGTGCGGTAGGCCTGGTCGCCGATGACTTCCTCGTTGCGAAGGTCGATAACCTTGCGGCGCGCAGCGTCGATCGCCTTGCGCCTCAGTGGGCCACCGGGCACCTCGTTCAGCGGTTTGCCGTGATCGTGGCTCGCGTTGAGCTCGACGACGGCTTGATACTCCTTTCTGAGCAATTTCGCGTGCATGGAGTCGTCCGCTTCGATCGAATCGAGCAGTGCCTGATAGATCAAGGTCCGGCCGGTTCGCACCTCTTTGGCAACGGGATCGTCGTCGGACAGCTTCAGCAGCCGGATGATCGGTTTCATCGTGAGGCCTTGAAGCACGAGGGTCCCGAAGACGACCACGAACGCACACAGCAAGATGATGTCGCGGTAGGGAAACGGTGAACCGTTGGGCAGCGTCTGCGGAACCGCGAATGCCGCGGCAAGCGTCACGATGCCTCTCATTCCCGCCCATGAGACAACGAGCCCGGCTCCCCACGAGCGGTTCTTGCGCGTCACGGGACTGGCCTTCCGGTTCTGAAACATCACGAGCGCGCTGTAGCCCATGACCCACAGGAACCGCGTCGCGATGGCCACGCCGAGTACGACGATCGCGGCAACGACGGCATCGATGCGCGGGGTGCCCGTCCCACTGCCCAGGCGCTCCCAGATCGGTCGCAGCTGCATGCCGATCAATACGAATGCGAGTGCGTTCAAGACGAAGACCACAGCCTCCCAGACTGCAAGGATCGGCACACGCATGCGCGCAGGGATGCGCGGACCGCCGCCGCGCGCCATTGTCATCGCGAACGCCACCATCGTCAAAATGCCGGAGAGGCCGACTTTTTCCGCGAGTATCCAAACGGCGAAGGTGAAAGCGAACTGCAGGATCAAAGAGATGGCCACATGGTCCGAGGCGGTCGTGATCGGTCGCAAGACGATTGCCAAAACGATCCCGGCCGCGATACTGCCGAATACCGTCAGCAGGAACATCGGCATGTAATCGCCGAAGCTCAGCGGTCCCGCAACAAGGGTGGTCAGCGCGAGTCGGTAGATGAACAGAGCGCTTGCATCGTTGAGCAGGCTCTCGCCTTCGAGCACATTCAGCACCCGTTGCGGCAGTCCCACCTGGCGCATGACGGCAGTTGCGGCTGCCGCGTCGGGCGGCGCCACGATGGCGCCCACGGCAACCGCGATGGCCCACGGCATGCCCGGCATCAGCCAGTGACAGGCCAGCGCCACGCCGAGGACGGTGGTACCCACCGCGGCGATCACGAGCCCGGCTACCGGGCGCCAGTTCGCACGAAGGTCCCGAAGCGATGTGTCATAGGCGGCGTCCAGCAGAACCGGGGCAACGAACAGGGCCAGCGCCAGTTGCGGGTCGAGCGTCCATCTCGGGCTGGCGGGCAGGAATGCCACGCCCGCGCCCCCGAGCGCGAGCAGCGTCGGGTACGGTGCACCGATTCTGCGAGCCAGTTCCGCCAAAAACGCCGCCGCGATCAACAGTACGATGATCCATTCAAACGTTTCCACGACTCAATTCCTGTTATCGGCCGAATCGAAGTCTAGCGCGAGCGCGAGTGGGTTCGTAAAGAAAGGTTCGTCAGATTGCCTGAGCGGCGGAAAACGGTGAACATGGCAGGAAGGTCGCCATTCATGCGGACGGAACCGATCGAGGTGGCCCAGATTGTGGAACCGTTCTAGAGACGGAATGTGTGCAGCGTTGCCGCTTGCTCTGGGTAGTCCAGAAAACCTATAAATATCCATGGGTCGGCGCGCGCATGCGCATCGTTAGAATCGAGAGGTTCTCATTCGCCGGGCCATCGGACATGAAACGCATCGTTGCCCTGCTGATGGTGTCCTTTGTTTCCCTGAGCGGGATCGGTATAGCAAGACGAGGGCGGTTGTCCTTATGAACAAACGAATTTATCTCGCCTGCCTGGCGCCGTTATGGTTTGCAGGGGCAATGTGCGCGAATGCGGGCACGTCCGGCTCGGTACAACTGCGGGCACCAGGCGTGCTCTGCGATCGATTCATGTGTGCGGACGACAAGGGCATTTCACGCTCGTTGACCGAGCGCTACCTCGGTGCGCACGCCGCGGCGAGGCTTTTTTCGCAGGGCGATTTCAGCCTCACCGAATTCACGTTCGCCAACGGTATTTTCTGCGATGTAAAGGAGCGTGTCTGCCGCATCAATCGCTACTACGGCGAAAATGGCAAGCGCAGCGGCGCGATCTCGAAAAAATACACGGCGCTGTTATTTGGCAAGTGACGTTCAATTCCGCGGGTGCCGGAACGGAGCGGGCGCACGGCGCCCACTCGCATTCAAACGAACGATGACGTGCGTACGTGCGTCAGGATCCTTCGAGGGGCGCCGTCGGCTTGCGGACGATGGAGTGATGATGGACTGCCGTCCTGGTGGCCTTGCCATGATGCGGCGAGGTCGCGGTCGATCGAGCGGTATCCCCGACCCGATCCGCCTGGGTATCGGAGCGATCGGCGGCACGAGCGAGGCCCTTGTCGCGATCGCCCGAAATCGGGCTGTTGGAATTCTTGATTCCTTCCGCGCTCATATGGCTGGCCGACAAGCCGCCGACATTGCCGGCCGCGCTTCCCATCGCGCTGCCCATTCCGGCACCATGTCCGCCACCAGCGCCGCCGCCACCACCCGAACCACCGCCACCACCACCGCCACCGCCACCGCCACCACCGCCCGCACCACCACCGGCAGCGAACGAGACGGACGATACGGCCAAAGCAATACTGGTGACGGCGAAAAGCGCCCAACGTTTAGTTTTCATTTGAATCCCCCTGATCGAGTGCCTGCGCTCGCATTGTGCGATTTCCCGTCCCCAAATCAATGCAATGTCGTTACCGTTTGTATCCGGAAGCAAACAGGCGGGAGGCCGCGATCGGCGTGCGCCCGCCGAGCCGCGGCCGCGATGCGGTTTCGGGCGGTGCGCCAGCGGCGAGAGCATTCGATACAAATTGCAGTGCAGCATCGGCCGCATGAGCCGACCGCATCGCAGCAAGCGGCCGCTCATACGCGCGCTTCGAGCGCGGAGCGCAGCCGCGCCGGGGACATCGGCAGCGCTCTGAACCGGACTCCCGTTGCATGAGCGATCGCATTGGCGAGGGCTGCCGCCATCGGCCCTTGCGCGGCCTCGCCCACGCCGAGGAACGGTTGCCCCGGGCGGTCGATCAATTCGACATCGACCGCGCGCGGAGCGGACTCGAACCGCAGGATGGGATAGGTGCTCCAATCGAAGCTCGTGATCGTGTGTCGATCGAACGTCGTCTCCTCGAACAGGGTCCAGCTTGCCGATTGCACGATGCCGCCTTCGATCTGGTTACGCACGCCGTCGGGATTCACGATCTGCCCGCAATCGACGGCGCTCACGATCCGTTCGATCGTGACACGCCCGGTGTCGGGCTCGACGCTCACCTCGGCGGCAATCGCACAATACGCCATGAGGTTTTTGTACTGGGCAAACGAGAAGCCTCGGCCCCGCCAGCGCGTCGAGGCGGGCTGGCGTTCCCAACCGAACCGTTGGGCGGCCCGACGAATGACGTCTCGCGCGCGCGGATCGTCGAGGTGGCGAAGCCGGAAGTCGACGGGATCTGCGCCGGCAGCGGCTGCCAGTTCGTCGATGAAGCTCTCGATGGAAAACAGGTTGTGATAGGCGCCGAGCGAGCGCATCGCCGAGACACGGATCGGCATCTCGGGCAGAAAATGATGCTGCACATAGACGTTCGGGATGCGATAGAGCGGAATGCTGTTGCGGTCACCGCCGCCTTCCGGCATCGGGATGGGTTTCGGCGGAGCCGGTGTGAACGGTTTGGCGAGAAACCAGGTTGGCATCAGACGTCCGGCGTTTTCGATGCGGTTATTGTGCGTGTTACTCCAGATCTCGAAGCGCCAGTCGACGATATGTCCCGTATCGTCGAGCGATGCTGTCACATCGGTGATCATCGCAGGCCCGAACGGCTCCCACATGTGTTCCTGTTCCCGCATCCATTGGACGCGTACGGGGCGCCCCGGCAACGCGTGTGCAATCAGTGCGGCATCGGCTGCGACATCGTCGGCACCGTTGTGCCCATAACAACCGGCCCCTTCCACATGGACGCAGCGAACGTGCTCCGGTCTCATCGAAAGCATTTCGGCGATGCCCTTTCGTAGCGGGAAGACGCCTTGTGTATGGGTCCAGACGGTCATCTGCGTTCCGTCGAATTGCGCCAGCGCGCACGAAGGACCCATGGAGCCGTGCGTCAGATAGGGCTTCGTAAACCGTGCGTGCAGGGTCTTTGCGGCGATCGTTGAAGTCGATTTCCGGTTCGCGACGGAAATTTCCTGAGCGGGCAGCTTCAGCAGCGTGTCGTAGAGCGTCGCTGGATCGGGTAACGGCGGCGCTGCCTTCCACGTGGCGCTGGCCGACAGCTCACGCATCGCGACGATGGCTTGCCATTCGTCTTCGGCGGCGACGGCCAGATAGCTGCCGTCACGAATGACGGCGACCACGCCGGGCAGCGACCGGATGCGCGCAAGATCGACCGAGGCAAGCGTCGCGCCATATGACGGTGGCCGGACCACACGGGCGTGGACCATCGCTGGCAGCCGCATGTCCTGCACGTAGCTCGCGCCGCCTGTGACCTTGCCGGGGATGTCGACGCGCGGATAGGGCCGCCCCACGATCCCGAACGATCCCGGATCCTTCGTGGGCTGTCCGGGCATCGCATGGCGATGCAGATCGGTGCCGCTCACGGCTTCGCCGAACGACAACCGCCGCCCGTCAGCCGCTACGATTACGCCTTGTTCGACGACGAGCGAGGCGGCGTCCGCATCCAGCCTGGTCGCGGCAGCTTGAATGAGCAGTTGCCGTACTTGGGCCGCGGCATGGGCGATGGCGGTACCGCTGTCGGCCGTCGAATGACTGCCGGCCGTGTATCCCTCGTTGGGCGTGAGCGAAGTGTCGGCCGTCACGAGCGTGAGGCGCTCGGGGGACACGCCGAGCTCTTCGGCGGCGATCTGCAGGAACGCCGTTCGGATGCCGGTGCCGAGTTCGGCTTTGCCGGTGAATACCGTGATACGGCTGTCGGCGTCGACTTTGATCCAGGCGTCGAGCACGGGAGTCGTCTTGAGACTGCCGGGCAAATCCGGTTCGGACGCGTTGAAAGTCCCGGCTTCCGTCGTGGTCTGCGCCCATATGCTGGCGGCGGGCAGCAGCGTGAAGCCGACCGTGATGCTGCCCGCCGCGAGAAACCGTCGGCGCGACGGACTTTCGATGACGACGCGGCCGCTCATGGCCTGTGTCCCGCGTCGCGGATCGCCGCGAGAATGCGCATATGCGTGCCGCAACGGCATAGGTTCGGCGCCATATGCTCGCGAATCTGTGCCTCGGTGGGCGAGGGGACGCGATCGAGCAAGGCCTGCGCCCGCATGATCATGCCGGCGATGCAGTACCCGCATTGAGCGGCCTGTCGATCGATGAAGGCTTGCTGCAGCCGGTTTGGATGCTGTGCATCGCCGAGACCCTCGACGGTCCGCACGTTGCGCTCGCCTACCGCCGCGACCGGGAGCAAGCATGAGAACACCGGCTCGTCTCCCACGATGACTGTGCACGCGCCGCATTGTCCGAGACCGCAGCCGAACTTGGCCCCGTTCAACTCGAGCGAATTGCGCAGCGCATAGAGCAGCGGCATCGCGGGGTCGATGTCGAGCGTGTGACGCTCGCCGTTCACCGTCAGATCGATCATGGCTCGCTCTTCTCCTTGCGAAGCTTGGCGACGTAGCTTTCGTCGATGCGCCATGGGGCGCCGGTACTGAAGCGTGCCCGCAGAAATGCCGTTACGTCGGCAATTTGCGCATTCGTCAATGTCGCGGAATAAGCCGGCATGTAAAGGGCTCCCGCGCTGTCCTGGTCGCGGATGCCGTGCAAGACGAAGCGGACCGCATTGCGTGGACTTTGCGCATTGACCGCCGTGCCGAGCGAAAGCGATGGGCGGCCGCCATACGCGGACATGGGAGCGGCATCGTCGTGACACGATGCGCACGCCGCTGCGAAGAGGGTATTGCCGCGCTGCAGCTGAGCGGAATCGGCTTGCTCGGCGACCGTCGCCACCGTTCGTGTGGGTGCACTGGGTACCTGTAACGTCATCAGATACGAGGCCATCGCCCGCACGTCGGCCGGATCCGCGAAGGCCAGGGCCTGCGTCACATCGCGCATGGGCCCGGCCGCCATACCGTGCTCGCTCGCGAGGCCTGTACGCAGGTAAGCGCTCAATTGATCGACGCTCCACGGTTTCGGTCTGTGCAGCAATGCGGTCAATGCCGGCGCTTCCCAGCCTTCGACGACAGCGCCTTGGAACGCATGGCCCGCTTTTTCCGCACCGAGGGCGTTCAAAGGCGTATGGCAGGCGGCGCAATGTCCGAGAGTATCGACGAGATATTTGCCGCGTCGTTCGTCGGGGCGGTCGGGAATGCGCTTCGGCTCGGCCGGACGGCGAAGAAACAGGAGGTTCCACCCTGCCATCAGTGGACGAAGCCGAAGCGGAAACACCAGATGGTTTGGCGGCTGGACGGCCCTGACAGCCTCGCTCGTCATCAGGAAGCGATAGACGGATTCGAGATCGACGTCGGTCATGCCCTGAAAATGCGGATAGGGAAACGCCGGATAAAGACGATGTCCATCTCGGGAGACACCGCTTTTCATGGCGCGCGAGAAATCGCCAAACGACCACCGGCCGAGGCCCGTTTCGGGGTCGGGGGTGATGTTGGTCGAATAAAGGGTGCCGAATTGCGTATGGAAGGGGCGGCCGCCCGCAAATGGGGCGCCGCCCGCCGCGGTATGGCAGACCGCGCAATTGCCGAGGGCGGCGAGCCGTGCGCCCGCCACAACAGCGTTGGCGGGCAATGGTGCGGCTAGAGGCGAATCGGACGAGCCGGCTTCGGCGAAGCCCACGGGAGGCGCAACCGCCGTTGCGCACGCGATTGCCGCCGCTGCGAGGGCCTTTTCGCGCATCGTCTCTCCTTGCCGATAGACCGCTCGCTCAGTCTAGACCTCTTATCGCGAGGCCGCACCGATCGCTTCGCCGAGCGCCGCGTTGCCGTAGGCGGCTGATGCGCTCGAATTGGCGTACACGCCTGTCGCGATCGGTTCGATTGAGAAAAATCGTATGGCGATGACGCTCCCGCATGCGCATAGTGGCGAGCCCACGCGTGCCGCAATGCGCCGCACCGTTTCGCTTCCGTGCAGGAGTTTCGCTCATGACTTGCAGTTCCGACCTCAGCCCCTCGATCCGGCCTCGTTCGCATTTCCATGCCCATCGGGGGCGCCTGCTCGTGGCGTTTTGCCTGACCGCGGTCCTGTCGCTCAGCGTTCATGCCGTCATGCTTCAGGCGTTCGATGTGCCGTATCCATCGGCAAAGATCTCGAGTCCGCTGCCCGATATCGTCAATAACGCCATTGCAGTGTGGGTAGCCATCTGGTTGTTCGCGCACATGAGGCGGACGTGGCCGCATCGGTCGCGATCCGTTCATGCCGGCATTGTCTTTCTGCTTTTATGCGGGCTCAACGAGACGCTGCGAGGCTGGTTCATGAACGGCTATTGCACGAGCGCGCGAGGCTGGCTGTTTTTCGCGATCATGGCGGTACCCGCGATGCTCTTCTATGCCGCGACCGCAGTGGCTGCGGCGCTCGTGGAGCGCTTCGCCAAGCCGCGACGCATGTTTCATTGCGCCGCGCTCGCCGCGTCGGTTCTGATTGGACTGGTTGCGTTCCCGTTGGTGTCGTGGGGGAAGGGCGCGGTGTTCGCAGCGTTCGGCGAGATGGTATCTGGCGGTGGATGGTGCCAGCTTCCCTATGGGATCAACGTCTTGGCGCCGGCTTATCTGACGTTCGTCGAGCCGGCGTTCGCTTGTCTGATGTGTTGCGCCTTGGCCTCGCCGTTTTTATGCAAGAACGGGGCGGGGCGAATTGCGCAATTCATATTGTTGACGCTCGCGCTCAAAAAGCAACTGTTGATGGCGTTGTTCTACGCCATATACACTCCACTGCCTTTCGGCGCCGCGCTTCTCAGCATGGGACAGTTTTCCCTTGAAGCGGCTGTATTGGGAGCCGCGACAGCGTTGAGCTGGGCCTACGCGCGCAACGGCATCCCTACCACGAAGCCGGCATCGAGCGGGGTCGCACCGGCGCCTTGATTCGGGCGGCACATATCGTGCAGCAACAGTTACAAGTATGAAATATGCGGCGGCAAGCCCTGCGGTATAGTCCCCCTCATCGAATTACCGTATGACGGACAGGGGTTATGTCATGACTATCAATAAAACGCGCATTGTTTCGGGCCTTGCAGTTGTTGCACTTATCACAGGTGCGTCGAGCGCCGCAATGGCCGCGGATGTCAGCGTGGGGGTGAACATCGGGGTGCCCGCGCCCGTTTATGTCGCCCCCGCACCGGTTTATGCGCCCCCGCCACCGCCTGTCGTCTATGCACCTGCGCCGGCGGTCGTGATCGGATGGCACGGCGATCGTTACTGGGATGGGCGCCGTTATTGGGACCGTGACGACTGGTACCGCCATCATGGCCGTGGTCATGGCCGGGATTGGGATGACGATCACGATCACGGGCGTGGCCATGGTCGCGGCCACGGTCGTGGCCCGTGGTGATGATTGAGCGGGCCCGCATCTCAGACAGACAAGCGGATTCCCGCACTAAGCACGTGTGAAAAAACCGCCCACCGGAGCATCTCTGGCGGGCGGTTTTTCTTTAGAACGGTCTCGTGGCAGCAACGAATCCCAGCGCGAGGGGCGTCACTCGCTGGCGAACGATGCCATCCCGCCGACGACGGCATGAAAACCGCTATCGACATGCATGATCTCGGCCGTGACGCCGCTTGCGAGATCGGACAGCAGAAAGGCTGCGGTATTGCCGACCTGCTCGATCGTCACGTTGCGCTTGAGCGGTGCGTTTTCGGCGACGAACTCGAGGATCTTGCCGAAGCCTTTGATCCCGCTTGCCGCGAGCGTCTTGATCGGGCCGGCGGAAATGGCATTCACGCGCACGCCGCGCGCGCCGAGCGAACCGGCCATATAGCGCACCGACGCTTCGAGAGCCGCTTTGGCGACACCCATCGTGTTGTAGTTCGGAATCACCTTTTCGGCGCCGAGATACGACAGCGTCAGCAGCGAGGCATCCTGCGACAGCATCGGCAACGCGGCCTTTGCGAGCGCGGGGAAGCTGTAAGCCGAAATGTCATGCGCGATGCGGAAGTTTTCACGCGTCATACCATCGAGAAAATCGCCGGCGATTGCCTCGCGCGGGGCGAAGCCGATCGAATGCACGAGACCGTCGATACTGGGCCAGTGTTGCTTCAGCGACGAGAAGAGCGCTTCTATTTGCGCATCGTCGGCCACATCGCAAGGGAACACGAGTTCGCTGCCGAATTCGGTGGCGAACTCGGTAATGCGATCCTTGAAGCGCTCGCCGACGTAGGTGAAAGCGAGCTCGGCGCCTTCGCGCTTGCAGGCTTGCGCGATGCCGTAGGCGATCGAGCGGTTCGACAGCAGACCGGTCAGCAAAATGCGTTTTCCAGCGAGAAAGCCCATGAATTCTCCTATATCAGGTGTGCCTTGCACGGCGGCGCGTAAGCGATCGGGCGGCCGGCGAACGGTTTTTCAGTACAATTTGCGCAATTCTCTCATATCGCCATCCCCGCTCGACCATAGGTGCTTATGACGACAGGTTTGCGACGGACCGCCGCGCTGCGTTGGCTGTTGGTCTTGTTCGGGTTCGCATGCGCGCTCGGTGTGTCCGCCCCGGTCGAGGCCGCCTATGCCATCGCCCAATTCGGTACGCCCAAGTATCCCCAGGGCTTTACGCACTTCGACTACGTCAACCCCGAGGCACCCAAAGGCGGCACGCTCGTGCTTGCCAATCCCAGCCGTCTCACGAGCTTCGACAAGTTCAATCCCTTCACGATGCGCGGCAACGCGGCTCCCGGCATCGGCATGCTGTTCGAGAGCCTGACCACGGGCAGCCTCGACGAGCCGGCTTCGGCATATGGCTTGCTGGCCGACGATATCCGCATCGCGCCCGACCGCCGCTCGGTGACATTTCACATCGATGCGCGAGCGCACTTTTCGAATGGCGATCCGGTGACCGCCGAGGACGTCAAGTATTCGTTCGATACGCTCAAGAGCCGGCAAGCCGCTCCGCAGTTCGCCGCCTTCTATGCCGACATCGCGCGCGCGATCGTCGTCGATCGGTCGACCGTTCGCTTCGAATTCAAACAGGCCAACCGCGAATTGCCGCTGATCGCCGGCGGCGTGCCCGTGTTTTCGCACAAGTGGGGCCTGCGCGCCGACGGCACGCACATACCGTTCGATCAACTCGCGTTCGACAAACCGATCGGCAGCGGACCGTATCTGATCGAGCAGTACGATGGCGGCCATACGATTACCTATCGGCGCGATCCGTCGTACTGGGGCGCGGCGTTGCCGGTCCGGGTCGGAACGAACAACTTCGAGCGCATCACCTATAAGCTCTACGCCGACAGCGTGGCGAGGCTCGAAGCCTTCAAGGCCGGCGAATACGACGCGCTCGTCGAATACATCGCGCGCAACTGGGCGCGGCGCGATGTCGGCAAACGCTTCGACGACGGCGAACTCATCAAGCGCGAATTCCGGCAGCACAATGGCGCGGGGATGCAGGGTTTCGTGTTGAACCTGCGGCGGCCCTTGTTCCGGGACTTGCGCGTACGCAAGGCGCTCGACCTTGCATTCGACTTCGAATGGCTGAACGAGCGCCTTTTCTTCGGCGCGTACACGCGGCTCGACAGCTACTTCGCCGATAGCGAGCTGCAGGCGAGGGGAGTGCCTGGCCCCGGCGAACTCGAGCTGCTGGAACCGTTGCGCGCACAACTCGATCCCGCTGTGTTCGGGCCGATGCCGGTGCAGCCGAGCACGGACCCGCCGAACTCGTTGCGCGGCAACTTGCGCAAGGCGCGCGAATTGCTCGCGCAAGCGGGCTGGACTTATCGCGACGGCGCCTTGCGCAATGCCAAGGGCGAGCCGTTCGTCTTCGAGATCCTCGAGGATTCGGGGCAGGGGGCGTCGATGGAGCCCGTCATTGCCGCCTATATCCGCAACCTCGCGAAGCTCGGCATTCGCGCCATCTATCGAACAGTCGATTTCGCGCTGATCCAAAAACGCTATGACGCCTTCGATTTCGATGTCACGATCGTGCGTTATCCGGGCACGCAGATTCCCGGCGTCGAACAGGTCTCGCGCTTCGGCAGCCGCTCGGCCGACGAGCAGGGCTCGGACAATATGGGCGGACTCAAATCGCCCGCCGTCGATGCGATTCTCAATGCGCTGGTGCATGCGCAGACCAAGGACGAACTCGTGAATGCGGCGCATGCGCTGGACCGGGTGCTCATGCACGGTTATTACATCATTCCCCAATGGTTCAGCACCACGCATCGGATCGCCTACCGGCGCGACCTGCATTATCCGCAGACGCTGCCGCTGTACTATTCCGCCGAGGACTGGATCGTATCGACGTGGTGGCGCGAGCCCGACAAGCAGGCAGGCGCCAAATCGAGTGCCGATAGCGCGCGCTGAATGCGCCGCTAAAACGCGTTGATGTGCATACATGCTGACGGATAACCGATTATGTGGGCCTATATTCTCAAGCGGTTGCTGTTGATGATTCCGACGCTCGTCGGGGTGCTCACCGTCACGTTTGCCGTGATTCAATTCGTGCCGGGCGGGCCCGTCGAGCAGGCCGCCTATGAATTGCGCAAGGGAGCGGCCCAGGAGGGGCAGCCGCCGCCGTTCGGCTTGCGCGCGCACAACGGCGTCGACGCGCAGCAGATCGCGCAACTAAAGGCGCTATACGGTTTCGACAAGCCGCCTTTGACGCGCTACTGGCTGATGCTCTCGCGGTTTGCGCGCTTCGATCTCGGGCAGAGTTACTTCCATCACCGTAGCGTCTGGTCGCTCGTCATTTCGAAGCTGCCCGTATCGATCAGCATCGGTCTCTGGACATTTTTTCTGACCTACCTGATTTCCGTGCCGCTCGGCATCGCGAAGGCCGTCCGCAACGGTTCGCCGTTCGATGTCGTGTCGAGCCTGATCGTGCTGGTCGGATATGCGATCCCGGGGTTCGTGCTCGGCGTGCTGCTGCTCGTGCTGTTCGGAGGCGGCTCGTTCTGGCAGTTCTTCCCCCTGCGGGGATTGGTCTCTGACGATTTCGCCCAGCTCTCGTTCGGCGCGAAGATCGCGGATTATCTTTGGCACATCGCGCTGCCCGTCACGGCATCGGTGGTCGGCAGCTTTGCCGTCGTCACGATGCTGACCAAGAATGCGTTTCTCGACGAAATCAAGAAACAATACGTGTTGACCGCGCGGGCGAAAGGCCTCAGCGAGAAACGCGTGCTCTGGAAACACGTGTTCCGCAATGCGATGCTGCCGCTCGTCGTCGGCTTTCCCGCTGCATTCATCGGTGCGTTTTTCACGGGCAGCTTGCTGATCGAAACGCTTTTTTCGCTCGACGGACTGGGTCTGCTGTCGTACGAATCCGTCGTGCGGCGCGATTATCCCGTCGTGCTCGGTACGCTTTACGTCTTCACGCTGATCGGGCTTGCAACCAAGCTGATCTCCGACCTCTGTTACGTCTGGGTCGATCCGCGTATTCAATTCGAACAACTGGAGCGTTGACGTGGGCCGAGTCCGTCCTCATATCGGGCAAGACGCGCAGCCGCGCAGCGAGATCGCCGAAGCCTTCGTTTCGCCCACGCCGATGCGGCGCCTTTGGCGGCGCTTCAAAACGCAACGGCTCGGCTACTGGAGCTTGATCGTCTTTTGTATCGCGTTCGTCGCGAGCCTGGCTGGGCCGCTATGGTCGAACGACAAACCGCTCGTCGTGCGCTATCAGGGCCAATTCTATTTTCCCCTCGCGAAGACCTATGCCGAGACGACGTTCGGCGGCGACTTCCCGACGCCCGCCGATTATCTCGACCCGTACGTGCGCCGCCGCTTCGATCTGCCCGGCAATTTCGCAATCTATCCGCCGAACCATTACTACTACGACACGCTCAACTATTTTTCGAAGGAGCCGAATCCCGCACCGCCGTCGCGCGAGAACTGGCTCGGCACGGATCAGCAAGGGCGCGACGTGTTCGCGCGGCTGCTTTACGGCTTTCGCATTTCGGTCGAGTTCGGGTTGATCCTGACGTTGATCGGCAGTGTGCTCGGCATTCTGGCCGGCGCGGTCCAGGGATATTTCGGAGGCCGAACAGATATCCTCGGCCAACGGCTCATCGAGATCTGGAGCGCGCTGCCCGAGCTCTATTTGCTGATCATCTTCGCGTCGATCTTCGAGCCGAGCTTCGTGCTGCTCATCGTGCTGCTTTCGCTTTTCGGCTGGATCGGGCTGTCGGATTACGTGCGCGCCGAGTTTCTGCGTAACCGTACGCAGGACTACGTACGTGCGGCGCGCGCCATGGGCCTGAGCAACCGGCAGATCATCTGGCGTCACATACTCCCGAACAGCCTGACGCCCGTCATCACGTTTTTGCCGTTCCGGATGAGCGGCTCGATTCTCGCGCTGACGAGCCTCGACTTTCTCGGCCTGGGGGTGCCCCCGCCGACGCCCAGCCTTGGCGAGTTGCTGGCGGAGGGCAAAGCGAATCTCGACGCCTGGTGGATCTCGTTATCGACATTCGGCGTGCTCGTCGCCACGCTGCTGCTATTGACGTTCATGGGCGATGCGCTGCGCAACGCGCTCGACACGCGGCTCGCCGATGCCATGCGAGCGGGAGGCAACCAATGAGCGCGGCGCATAGCAATCAAGCCATGGATGCGAACGGGGCGCCGCTGCTGTCGATCGAAGGACTCAGCATCGCTTTCGGCGAGACCGTCGCTGTGAACGACATCACGCTTGCGATCGGCCGCGGCGAGCGCGTCGCGCTCGTCGGCGAATCGGGCTCGGGCAAGACCGTCACGGCGCTTGCGATCCTGCGACTGCTGCGCGATGCGCACGTGAGCGGCGCCATCCGGTTCGCCGGGGCCGATCTCAACGCCAAGAGCGAACGCGACATGCGCGCACTGCGCGGCTCTGATATCGCGATGATCTTTCAGGAGCCGATGACGGCGCTCAATCCGCTTTACACGATCGGCGAGCAGATTGCCGAGACGATCGTCGCGCACGACGGCGTCGCGCCCGCCGAAGCGCGGCGGCGCGCCGTGGCATTGCTTGCGCGCACCGGCATTGCCGAGCCGAACAAGCGCGTTCTCAGTTATCCGCACCAATTATCGGGCGGGCAGCGGCAGCGCGCGATGATCGCAATGGCACTCGCGTGCCGTCCGCGCCTGCTGCTCGCGGACGAACCGACGACAGCGCTCGATGTCACGATTCGCGCGCAGATCGTCGATCTGCTGCTCGAGTTGCAGCGCGAGGAAGCGGCCAAGCGCGGGATGGCCGTGCTGTTGATCACGCACGATCTGAACCTCGTGCGGCGGTTCGCGGAGCGGGTTGCCGTCATGGAGCACGGCGTGCTCGTCGAATGCGGCCCCGTCGAGCGGATCTTCGAAGCGCCTCAGCACGCCTACACGCGCCGCCTCATCGAAAGCCGCCCGCGTCGTTCGGTGCAACCCGTACTGCCGATCTCGCCCGCGGTGCTCGAAGCGCGCGACGTATCGGTGGCATTCCGGACCCGCTTGCCCGGCATGCGCGGCTGGTTTCATTCGGGCAGCTTTGCGGCGGTATCGAATGCGAGCGTGGCTGTGCGCCAGGGCGAGACGCTCGGCATCGTCGGCGAATCGGGTTCGGGCAAATCGACGCTGGCGATGGCATTGCTCGGCTTGCAACGCACCGCGTTCGGGACGATCGAATTTCAAGGCCAGCCGCTCGCAAGCTATCGAGGGCGGGCAAAGACGGAGCTGCGCTCCAATATGCAGGTCGTCTTTCAGGATCCATTCAGTTCGCTTTCGCCGCGCCATACGATCGAACGCATCGTGGGCGAAGGGCTCGCGCTCCATCGGCCGGAGCTCGGCGCCGCCGCGCGACGCGAAAAGATCGTGGCGATATTGCGGGAAGTGGGGATGGACCGGACCGTGCTCGCGCGCTATCCGCACGAGTTCTCGGGCGGTCAGCGGCAACGGATCGCAATTGCTCGCGCCCTCGTACTGGAGCCGCGGCTTCTGGTACTCGACGAGCCGACGAGCGCGCTCGACGTATCCATTCAGCAGCAGGTGTTGGCGCTGCTGAGCACATTGCAACAGAAATACAACCTTGCGTTTATTTTTATCAGCCACGATCTGGCCGTCATCGGGGCGATGGCCCATCGCGTGGCGGTCATGCAGGACGGCGCGATCGTCGAGACGGCGGATGTCGAAAAGATATTCTCGAAACCGCGGCATCCGTATACGCAAAAGCTCCTCGCAGCCAGCATGCAAGGATGATCGCGGCAATTATGACGGTACCCCGATTGTTTTTTTTAATTTGTTTTGACAACTGGTTACATCCTGGCTAGTATCGTCCAAACTTTCCGCAGAACCCCTCGCAGATCCCTGATTCTTAAGCAAATCCTACCGACCGATGCAGCACCGATACTTTGCCCAGGCTTGCGCGCGCGTCGTCACCGGAATGTTCGTTGGCGTCTTGATGAGCGCAGCAGCCGGTGCGTTCGCGGACGAAGCGAACACGTTGTCGCAAAGCACCGCCTACCCGATTCGCGCAGAGTCGACCTCGCTTTCCTCAGTTTCGTCCCCCGATTCCCAAGCAGCAGAGCCCACGACCCGTGCCGGCCGCGCCAAAGCCTTTTTCTCCGGCATGGCGGGCAAGGCGGGTGATGTCGTCGTCGGCGCGCTGAACATGATCGGCGTACGTTACCGCTGGGGCGGCGATTCCCCGGATTCCGGGCTCGATTGCAGCGGATTCGTCCGCTACGTATTCCAGGACACCCTCGGTCTCGCGCTGCCGCGCCGGGCCGAAGAAATGAGCCGTGTCGGCGAAAAGGTCCGCATCAGCGACCTCAAGCCCGGCGATCTGGTGTTCTTCAATACGATGCGTCGCACGTTCTCCCACGTCGGCATCTATATTGGCGACAACAAGTTCGTGCATTCGCCGTCCACCGGCAGCACGATCCGCGTCGACGATCTGGACGACCGTTACTGGGAAAAGCGCTTCACCGGTGCTCGCCGCATCGAATCGCGCTTCCCGGTCAAGGCCGACGAGTTGCGTCAGCGCGTGAGCGCGACGATGGACGCGACGGCCGGCAACTGAGTACGATCGGCCCGCGCTGCCGCAGCTGCGGCGGACGGGCTCTTCGATTGTCCAAAACCGCTGCAGGTGTAAGCCGGCAGCGGTTTTTGTCGTTCGGTTCGGGCCCTATGCGCCGCGCGTTTTATGATGCGGGCACGGAAACGGCCCGGACGTGGCCCGCTGCGAGCCTTTGCTCCAGTTGCGAAAAGACCTTGGCGACCGCTTCCTCGCCCGCGAGGATCGCCGCGTTGCGCTGCCCGAAATCGCTGCCGCTCATCGCGGCCAGATTCGGACGAATCACGAAATCCGCGTATTTTTCGAGTTCGTAGGTTTTGATCGTCTGCCCCATGATCGTGAAGGTCTGAAGCAGGACGTCGAACGAGTTCTGCGTAAGCGCACTCTCGGGGTTGGCGGAAATATCGACGGCAATCACGAAATCGGCCCCCATTCTCCGCGCGAACGACGCGGGCACAGGGCTGACGAGTCCGCCATCCACGTACTCGTGGCCACCGATCTTGACCGGTTCGAAAATCGACGGAACGCTGCATGAAGCGCGTACGGCCACACCTGTGTTGCCGCGCTGGAAGAGAATCGGCTGGCCCGTGCGCAAATCGGTGGCGACGATGCCGAGCGGGCGTGCCATTTTCTCGATCGGCCGGTTGGCGAGCGTCGTGTTGACGTAGTTCTGCAATGCAACGCCTTGCAAGAAGCCACGCGTACGAAACGGCATCGCCCAATCGCTGATCGAAGCCTGATCCATCGTCAATGCGAGCTTGTTGATCGCGATGCCATTCATACCCGACGCATAGAGCGCGGCGACGACCGAGCCCGCGCTCGTTCCGCACAGCAGATCGGGCGTCACGCCGCGCGCTTCGAGCGCCTTGATGACGCCGATATGGGCGAAGCCGCGCGCGGCGCCGCCGCCGAGCGCGAGACCGATGCGAAGCGGCCGCTCGGGCGCCGATGCGACGGGCGGGTTCTCGCTTGTTTTCGGCGGTGCCGATGCGCAAGCGCCGACGAGCATCGAGGCGCAGGCCAGCGAGAAGTTGCGCCGTGACAAGCCGGACGATTGCGGTGGTTGCGGCAAAGTAGAGCGGGGGGAAGCGGGTTTCAACGATATCTCCTGCGGCCATGATGCGCACCGTGCGCGACTTGGGGCACGGCGTGCGCAATGTCGTGCGCGGGCACATCATAAGGCAAAGCGCGGGACGTGCGCGGC
The DNA here is from genome assembly GCF_057351765.1 of Trinickia sp. Taxonomy (NCBI): domain Bacteria; kingdom Pseudomonadati; phylum Pseudomonadota; class Betaproteobacteria; order Burkholderiales; family Burkholderiaceae; genus Trinickia; species Trinickia sp. The sequence continues at coordinate 42,754 of NZ_JBMRBK010000073.1, forward strand.
ACGTCCCGGCGAAGCGCGTCGCTGCGGGGCTTCGGTATCGCCGGGTATAATCGCGGTCTCCTTCCGTTTGCTCGCAATGCGTGTATCCATCGCGCGAAATCCGCCCATGTCCAACGTCCGCACCCGTTTCGCACCCAGCCCCACCGGTTTCATCCACCTTGGCAACATCCGCTCGGCGCTCTATCCGTGGGCCTTTGCGCGCAAGATGAAGGGGACCTTCGTGCTGCGGATCGAAGACACCGATGTCGAGCGTTCGACGTCGGCTTCCGTCGATGCCATTCTCGAAGGCATGGCGTGGCTCGGCCTCGATTACGACGAAGGGCCGTTCTATCAAATGCAGCGCATGGACCGCTATCGCGAAGTGGTCACGCAAATGCTCGAGCAGGGTCTCGCTTATCCGTGCTACATGTCGACGGAAGAACTCGATGCGTTGCGCGAACGTCAGCGCGAGGCCGGCGAGAAGCCGCGCTACGACGGTACCTGGCGACCGGAACCCGGCAAGACTTTGCCGACGCCGCCTGCCGGTGTGGCACCCGTCATCCGTTTCCGGAACCCGCTCACCGGTATGGTGGCCTGGGACGATGCCGTGAAGGGCCGGGTCGAAATTTCGAACGAGGAACTCGACGACCTCGTGATCGCGCGCCCCGACGGGACGCCGACTTACAATTTCTGCGTCGTCGTCGACGATCTCGATATGTGTATCACCCATGTGATTCGCGGCGACGATCACGTGAACAACACGCCGCGTCAGATCAACATTCTGCGTGCGTTGGGGGCGGAGCCGCCGGTCTATGCGCACTTGCCGACCGTGCTCAACGAGGCGGGCGAGAAGATGAGCAAGCGCCACGGTGCAATGAGCGTCATGGGTTATCGCGATGCCGGTTATCTGCCGGAGGCCGTGCTCAACTATCTCGCGCGTCTGGGCTGGTCGCATGGCGACGCGGAGATCTTTTCGCGCGAGCAGTTCGTCGAGTGGTTCGATCTCGAACACCTTGGCAAATCGCCGGCGCAATACGATCACAACAAGCTCAACTGGCTCAACAACCACTACATCAAGGAAGCCGACAACGCCCGGCTTGCCGGACTCGCGCTGCCGTTTTTTGCGGAGTTCGGCGTCGATGACGCGACGCTGGCGAAAGGGCCGTTGCTTGCGAGCGTGATTGCGCTGATGAAGGATCGGGCGACGACGATCAAGGAGATCGTCGAAAACGCGCTCATGTTCTATCGCGAGCCGGCGCCCGAGGCCGAGGCGCTCGCGCAGCATCTGACCGATACGGTGCGTCCGGCGCTTGCCGATCTGGCGGCAGCGCTGCGTGCGGCCGAGTGGACGAAAGAGGGTATCGCGGCCGCGTTGAAGGCGACGCTCGGCGCGCACAAACTCAAGATGCCGCAGCTCGCGATGCCGCTGCGGCTGGTTGTTGTCGGGACGACGCATACGCCGTCGATCGACGCGGTGTTGGCGCTGTTCGGTCGGGACGTCGTGGTGAGTCGGATCGAAAAGCACGTGTGAGCGTGACGTCTGGCTGGCGTGCTCGAGCGCTGCGATAAAAAATTGCGCGTCGGTTCGCGAAGGGTATTTACAAACCAGGAATTGACCTCTAAAATCTCGTTTCTGTTCTGCAAGGGGGTATAGCTCAGCTGGGAGAGCGCTTGCATGGCATGCAAGAGGTCAGCGGTTCGATCCCGCTTACCTCCACCAAAACATGGTCCGCAGACAGCCGCAGTAGTCAGAAAAGCCCTGAGCAATCGGGGCTTTATCTTTTTCTACGGTCCGTAGAGAGTTCCGCCAGCGCGTCGTGCAACGTCAGCGCGGCACCTATCCCCAAGCCCACTGCAAAAACCGCTGTTGCCATGGCGGTCGTTCCGCTCGCGAGCATCGCCGATGCGATGGGGACGACAGACAGGATGACGACGTTGTTCAGCGTCTCGGCGGTTGCGAGAACCGCGCCCTTGTCGCGACCCGAACGTGCGGCGAGGACCGTGGTCGCCAGTGGGGCGCCGGCCCCTAGCGCCGCGCCCCACGCCGTGAGGCATAGGAGCGCGCCGAACAACGGCAGCGATAGCAGATTGAATGCCGCGACGGAAGCGATCAAAAGGCCCGTCGCGACGATCAGCGAACGCTCCTCGCTGCGCATCAGGCGCCGCAGTTTCCCCGCTGACAGATTGCCGATCCCGAGCCCGATGCCGAACGCGGTCACGCTCATCCCGACATGGGCAACATCGAGCTGGTAACGCTGACGCAATACTTCTCCCGACAATAGGAAAGCGGATACGCCCGTCCCGTTCCATAGGCCTTTCGCGAGCAGAGGACGCGTGACGCTTCGGTTGCCGAGCCACTTGAAGCCTTGGGTTTCGTGCGTCGTGACGGAGGTGTGGCGTTTCGGCATCGTGGCGGCACCAATCAGGAAGGAGACGATGCAGCCGGCCGACATCAGCAGGAACGGTGCTCGCCAACCGAGCCAGGTCGTCAGCAGGCCCGCTATCGCGGGACCGAGCGCGATGCCGAACGTCATGCCCAGCATGACAGCCCCCATCGCGGACGCATGGCGCTCACGCGGCACGACCTCGGAGATCAAGGCGAACGAGGTCGGAATGATGACTGCGGACGCGAGACCACCGAAAATCCGCAACGCGATCGCTACGCCGAGCGTTGGCGCGAAGGCGATGCCGACGCCGTCGATCGCGAACGATAGCAGCGCGATCAGAAGCAGACGGCGCCGATTGATCCGATCCGACAAACAGCCGAGGATCGGTGCCGCGATAGCGTAGGCGAACGCATAACTCGAGATCAGCCAGGCGATGCGAACCGAGTCGGTGTCGAATTCGATGCTGAGTGGGTTGAGCATCGCAGAAAGCATGAACTCGCTCGCGCCGACGCAGAACACCGACATCGAGAGGACGGCCAACAGCGTGCGCTCGCTGCTCATACCGGAAACGGCTTCGGATGATGACAAGGTTGATCCAAGAGAATGCGAAATCGACCGGACGTGGATTCGGGAGGAAGGACCCGCCGGCGCGGATGCACGGCGATTCGCCGTAAGTTTATTGGCGCAGCGTTAAGTCGATAAAAGAAGCGACTTCTTTTGGGACGGTGATTCGCGGGTCACGTGCCATCCGCTCACTTCCATCGATTGATCGACGCCACGCATCAATCGATCCAAAAGTTGCACTTCACATCGGAGACGGTTCCGAAGAACAATGCGCGATCGCCCGGCAGCTCAAACACATGACCCGCGAGCGGCGTATCGACTAGAACCGAACCATCCGGAGACACTCCATGCCACAAGCAGCCGTCGCTTCCAATCGACGCAGCACAAGCGCAACCGTCCTGCGCGTGACCGCCGGCAACTTCCTCGAGCAGTTCGACTTTTTCCTGTTCGGCTTCTATGCCACGCAAATCGCCGCGGTTTTCTTTCCGTCCTCGAGCGAGTTCGCCTCCTTGATGATGACCTTCGCGGTGTTCGGCGCCGGCTTTCTGATGCGGCCGATCGGTGCGATCGTCCTCGGCGCCTATATCGACGATGTCGGCCGCCGCAAAGGCCTGATCGTCACGCTTTCGCTGATGGCGCTCGGCACGCTTCTCATCGCCTTCGTGCCCGGTTACGCCAGCATCGGTCTCGCCGCGCCCGCTCTCGTGCTGCTGGGCCGTCTGCTTCAGGGCTTCTCGGCCGGTGCCGAGCTCGGTGGTGTCTCCGTCTACCTGGCCGAGATGGCGACGCCGGGTCGTAAAGGCTTCTATACCAGCTGGCAATCGGCAAGTCAGCAGGTCGCGATCGTCGTGGCGGCCACGCTTGGCTTCGCGCTGAACCAGTGGCTCAGCAAAGGCATGATCGCCGCATGGGGATGGCGGGTGCCGTTCTTCGTCGGCTGCCTGATCGTGCCTTTCATCTTCGCGCTGCGCCGTAACCTCGCCGAAACGCAAGCGTTCCAGCAGCGGCAGCATCGGCCCCATCTGCGCGAGGTGTTCCTCACGTTGGCTCGCCACTGGGCGACCGTGCTCGCCGGCATGATGCTGGTCGCGATGACGACCACGAGCTTCTATCTCATCACCGTCTATGCGCCCACCTTCGGCAAGACGGTACTGCACCTGAGCACGGCCGACAGCCTGCTTGTCACGCTGTGTGTCGGCGTGTCGAATTTCATCTGGTTGCCCATCGGCGGTGTGCTGTCGGACCGCTTCGGCCGCCGTCCGCTGCTGGTCGGCATGAGTATGCTCACCGTGCTGACCGCGTATCCGGTGCTGTCCTGGCTCGCGCACGCGCCGAGCTTCGGGAGCATGCTCGGTGTGCTGCTGTGGCTGTCGTTCATGTACGGCGTCTATAACGGGGCGATGGTGGTCGCGCTCACGGAGATCATGCCAGCCGAGGTCCGCGTGGCCGGTTTCTCGCTCGCATACAGTTTGGCAACCGCCGTATTCGGCGGGTTCACGCCCGCGGTTTCCACGGCGCTGATTCATTGGACGGGCGACAAGGCCGCACCGGGGTACTGGCTGAGCCTCGCCGCCGCCTGCGCATGCTGTGCAACGTTCGTGCTGTACCGTCGCTTGCCGGCAGCGTTCGGCGCAGTCCAATCCCAATAAGAGGCGCCGTCCGATCATGCACACCCTTCGATCCGTTTTGCGGAAGTTCGTTACTGTCGCGTTTTTGGCCGGCACGTTTGCTGCGGCGAACGTGCAAAGCGCGGAACTGCATGTAATGACCTCTGGCGGCTTCACGGCGGCCTATCAGTTGCTCGGCCCGCGCTTTGCCGCGGCAACCGGAAACACGCTCGAAACCGTCCAGGGCCCGTCGATGGGCAAGTCCGCCGCCGCCATACCGAATCGGCTTGCGCGCGGCGAGCCCGCCGACGTCGTGATCATGGTCGGCTATGCACTCGACGATCTGATCAAGCAGGGCAAGGTCATCCCCGGCTCGCGCGTCGAACTCGCCGATTCGCGCATCGGCATGGTGGTGCGCGCAGGTGAGCCGAAACCGGACATCGGTTCGCTCGACGCGTTGCGGCAAACCTTGTTGCACGCGAAGTCGATTGCCTATTCAGACAGCGCAAGCGGCGTATATATCGAACGCGAGCTTTTCAAGAAGCTGGGCATCGAAGAGGACGTCAAGCCGAAGGCGAAGATGATCCCACGGATTCCGGTTGCATCGGTGGTCGCCACCGGAGACTACGAAGTCGGTTTTCAACAGGTCAGCGAGTTGCTGCCTGTGAAGGGCGTCACCTTCGTCGGCACGATTCCCGAATCGGTGCAGTCCGTCACGCGCTTTGCCGCGGGCATCCCGGCCGCCGCATCGCATCCTCGCGAAGCCAGGCAGCTTCTCGACTATCTCGCGTCGCCCGACGCGCGGCCGGCGGTCGAATCGACAGGGCTTCAGCCGGTCGGCGAACACTGAGCCGGCCTTCAGCCGGGCAGGGCCGTGCTGCGAGGTTCACGATTTCCGTTGCGCGGTTCGTTTCGTGGCGCCGCGTGCGGCGCGCGTGCGCTGCGTGTCGACGACCATGCGGTAGAACTCTTGTGCCGCAGGTGTCATCTGGCGGCCGCGCCGGTGTACGAGACCGACGCGCCGCGTGACGACCGGGTCGACGAGCGGTACGCTCGTCAGCAACGGATGCTCTGACTGCGGCATCGCCATCGACGGCACGGCAGCGACGCCGAGCCCGGCTTCGACGAGCCCGAGCGCCGTCGTTACGTGGCGCGTCTCGCAGACGCTCTGTGTGCGCGGTGCGATGGCCGCGAGCGCTTGGTCGAGCAGCAGGCGGTTTCCGGACGTCTTGTCGACCGATACATACTCGTGTTCGTAGAACTCGCTCCACGAAACGCGCTTCTTGCCCGCGAGCGGATGATCGCGCCGGCACGCCACGACAAAGCGATCTTGCAGGAGCAGCTTGAATTCGACGTCAGCGTCCTGACTGCCGACGAAACCGACGCCGAAATCGGCTTCGCCATTCTTGACCGCGTTCAACACTTCGTTCGAGCTTGCATCGAAGAGCTTGACGCGGATACGTGGATAGCGGCCGCGATATTGCGCAATGACAGCCGGCAGAAAATAGTGCGCAGCCGACGGCACGCACGCGATCGTCACATGCCCGAGTCGGCTCGAAGACACTTCGCGGATGCTGAGCAGCGCCGCATCGAGATCGTCCAGCAACTGCTCGGCGCTCGGCGCGAAGGCTTGGCCAACCGTCGTCAGATACACACGGCGCGTGGTGCGCTCGAACAGCCGGGCGCCAAGCGCTTCTTCGAGTTTGTCGACGCGTCGGCTCAGGGCCGGTTGCGAGATGTTGATCGATTCGGCGGCCTTGCGGAAGCTGCCCAGCTTGACCACCGCGATGAACGCCTGCAGATCGTTGAGATCCAAGTGGATGGCCACCGTACGCGCTCACTGTGTCGAAAACGCCATTGTGCATGAGGCGGGCCGCCTTCGCCGCTTGGATAATCCCGCTCAGCCGAACCTGTCGAGCAGGCTGTACCACGCGACCCCCGCCGCAATGTAAAAGCGCTGAAGCCCATGCAACGGAATTGGAGTCATCGGCGATTGCGGATACGGAAACCGGTTGCCGCTGCCCGCGAGCCGCTCCGCGATGTGCCGACCGAGACTGGTACAGAGCGCAATGCCGCGCCCATTGCACCCGAGCGCCATCGTCACGCCCGGCGCCGGCTCGTGAATATGCGGCATGAAATCGCGCGTAATGGCAATTCGCCCGGCCCAGCGATACTCGTAATCGAGCGGCCCCAACTGCGGGAAGAGCAATTCGAGCGAGCGCTCGAGATGCGCAAAATCGCCCGGACCGCGCGGCTCGGTAAAGAAACCGCGTCCACCCATCAACAAGCGGCCCGCCGCATCTTTACGGAAATACAGCAGCAGCCGCTGCGAGGTCGAAGCGGTCTCGCCGCGAGCGAGGATTGCTTGCGCATGCGCTGCGCTCAGCGGCCGCGTGGCGACGATGAAGCTGTTGGCGCTCAGGACTGTCTGCGCCAAGCCCGGCCATAACGAGCCGGTGTAGCCGTTGGTGGCGATCACCACATGCTCGGCGCGCACTTCGTTGCCATCGGAAGTGGTCGCGATCCAGCGCGAGCCTTGCCGCTCCAGCTTCGCGACGGTCGTTTGCGCATGCACGGCGCCCCCGGCTTGTTGCACCGCGCGCGCGAGCCCGCGTGCATATGCCAATGGCTGAATGGCGCCTGCGCGGCCATCGAGCCAACCGCCCGCAAACGCTTCGGTGCCCACGCGCCGAGCCACGGCGGCCCGGTCGAGCAACTCGACCGGCACACCGCGCCGCCCCCATTGCCGCGCCCGCGCATGCATGGCCGGAACGCTTTTCTCCGAATACGCCAATTGCAGCCAGCCCGCGCGTGCGGGCTGACAGTCGATGGCATGCCGGTCGATCAGATCGAAGACGAGATCCGCCGAACGCGATATCGCATCGATCAACGGTTCTGCGCGCTCGGCACCCAACATGCGCACGAGATCGTCGGGGTCGTGCTTCAGTGTCGGGTTCACCTGTCCGCCATTGCGGCCCGACGCGCCCCAGCCGGGTTCATTGGCCTCCACCACCGTCACTCCGACACCGCGTTCCGCAAGATGCAACGCAGTCGAAAGGCCGGTATAGCCGCCGCCGATGACGAGCACGTCCGTCGCCGTCGATTCGAGCAACGGGGGGGCGGGCGGCGCGGCAGGGGCCGTGGCGGCCCACAGCGAAGGCGGCAGCGGCTCGCTCGTCTTTCCCGAGGCGGTGCGCGGAACGGTCATCGACCCGCATCTCCCGTTGCCACGTCAGCAGGCCGGTGCAGCACGCGGCGCAGGAAATCCTGCGTTCGCGGCTCGTGCGGCGCGCCCAGTACTTGTGCCGCGGTGCCCGCCTCGACGATGGTGCCGCTATGGAGGAAGCAGACGCGATCGGCCACCTCGCGCGCAAAGCCCATCTCGTGCGTCACCACGATCATCGTCATGCCTTCACTTGCGAGCCTGCGCATGACTTCGAGTACATCGCCCACGAGCTCGGGGTCCAACGCGGAAGTGGGCTCGTCGAACAGCATGGCCTCGGGTTCCATCGCCAGCGCCCGCGCGATGGCGACGCGTTGCTGCTGACCGCCGGAGAGTTGATTGGGATAAGCCGGTGCCTTGGCGACGAGGCCCACTTTGTCGAGCAGCGCCATCGCCTTCGCGCGCGCAGCGCCGGGCTGTTCGCGCTTCACATAGACGGGGCCTTCCATCACATTTTCGAGGACGGTGCGGTGGGGGAACAGGTTGAACCGCTGGAAGACCATACCCATGCGGCTTCGCAGCGTATGAATCGTCTTGCTGGTCTGGTCTACGCGTTCGCCGAATGCCACGATCTCGCCGCCGTCGTACGACTCGAGCCCGTTGATGCACCGCAGGACCGTGGACTTGCCCGAGCCGGACGGGCCGATGAGACAGACCACTTCGCCCTTGTCGACCGCGAGGTTCACGCCGCGCAGCACATGGTGATCGCCGAAATGTTTGTGCAACCCGCGAATCTCGATCATGGTTTATTCCTGCCGGCGCCCATACGGCGCTCGAGCCTGCGCAGTCCATATACCAGCGGCAAACTCATCAACAGATACAGCAACGCGACGAGCGTATAAACGGTCATGTTCTGGAAAGTGGAGGAGGCGATCAGCTGCCCGGCGCGCGTCATTTCCGCCACCGTAATGGTGGAAACGAGCGACGAATCCTTGAGCATCATCACCAGCGTATTGCCATATGGCGGCAATGCGATACGGAAGGCCTGCGGCAGGATCACGCGGCGCATGACGAGCGCACCGCGCATACCGAGCGCTCGAGCGGCTTCGTGCTGGCCGGCGTCCACGGCTTCGATGCCGGCACGGAAGTTTTCAGCCTGATAGGCGGAGTACGCGATCCCCAGCCCGATCACGCCGGCCTGAAACGCGCTCAGCTGAATCCCAACGTCAGGCAGTACGAAATAAATATAAAAGAGCTGGACGATGATCGGCAGCCCGCGGATGACATTGACGATGCTTGCGCCCATGGCCGACACGGCACGCACGGGCGAGAGCCGCATCAATGCGAGGGCCAGTCCGACCACGCTGCTCAACATGAACGACAACACGGTCACTTGCACCGTGACCACCGCGCCCTTTAACAGGATGGGCAGGAACGCTATCGCTTGCTGGAGAAACGCCGCGGCACTCATGGCGAATCAGATGCCCCACTTCTGCACGATCGACGACAACGTGCCGTCGCTCTTGATCTTGGCGATGGCCTTGTTGATACGACCGAGCAACTCGCTATCGCCCTTGCGGACGACCAGGCAGACATCGCCCACATTGACGGGCTTGTAGCTCGACACGAGCTTGACGCCGTGCAGCGTGTTCTGGCGGATCTGGTAAGCGACGATGGGTTGATCGCCCAGGCCGGCCTTGATGCGCCCGAGCGCCAAGTCACGCGTCATGTCGGCGATGGAATCGTAGCTGCGCACTTCCTTGAAGATGCCTTTTTTGTTGAGCATGTCGAGGAACACCGTGCCGACTTGCGCACCCACTACTTCGCCCTTCAGGTCGTCGAGCGAGGTATAGGCCTTGTTGTCGTCGGCCTTGACGAGCAAGCCTTCTCCGTACGAATAAACCGGATCGGAAAAGTCCACCACCTGTGCGCGTGCCGGTGTCTTCAACATGGCCGCGGAAATGATGTCGATCTTGTTGGACGTGAGCGAGGGAATGAGCGCGGAAAACACGGTTTGCTGCACGTTCACGTTGAAACCGCCCGCTTTGCCGACGGCGGTGACCGTGTCGACCATCATCCCTTGAATCGAATTGCTTTTGACGTCGAGGAAGGTGAACGGCACACCGGTCGCCGTGGCGCCGACGTTGTAGGTGGCTGCGCCACCTTGCGCCCAGGCAACGACTGCGGTGCCGAGCAGGGCCAGCGCCAATGCGGCGCGACGCGAAAAAGAGACGAGAGACATCGGACACCTCCTTGCGGAAAAGAAAGTTCGCCTGGCGAGATCCGATGATCGATTGTAGAAGATCGATAAACCATAATTGAAAACCATATATCGACTCGTGCGAATCGATATGCGATTCTTCCTTCCGTAATAGAGCCGAGCCCACCCATTTTCTTCAGACATGACTGCATCCGACGACGCGCCCAACCTGCTGTTCAATCAGTCTTTGGAAAAGGGGCTGGCCGTATTGAGCAGCTTCGACGCACAGCGCCGCACGATGACGATTGCCGAGGTGGCTGCCGCGGTGGGCATCAACAAAAGTTCGGCTCAGCGGATGATCTTCACGCTGGAGCAGCTTGGCTATCTGCGTAAGCATCCGCAAACGCGCCGCTACCAGCTCACTCCCGCAGTGATGAAGATCGGCTTCAATTATCTGGCCGCCGATACGCTCATCGACGTGGCGAATCCCTTCTTGGCCGAATTGACCAAGCTCACCACGGAAACATCGTGCTTGACCGAACCGGATCAAGGGGAGATGGTGTACGTCGCCCGCTTCGTGAGCGCGCACTTCGTGCCGGTGCATATGCCGATCGGCAGCCGCATTCCGATGTATTGCACGGCATCGGGACGTGCCTATCTTTCCGCATTGGCCGAGCCCGAAGCACGCTCGATCGTCGAGTCGTCGGACCGCATCGCGCATACGACCCATACCCGGATCGAGGTGGCAGACATCATGCAGGCGCTGCGCGAGGCACGCCAGCGAGGCTACGCTACGAATCGCGAAGAACTTTTCCTGGGCGACATGACCATCGCGGCGCCGATCGTCAGTGGCAACGGTCGCCCGCTGGGTGCCGTTCATCTCGTGGCACCGACGGGGCGGTGGAGCCTCGAGGAGATGGAAGCCAAACTCGGCCCGCCGCTGTTGCAATGCGCGCGGGCGATCAGTTCTTCAGTGCGGGCTTTGGGCTAAAAGGCCTGTTCGCCGCGCCGTCGACGCGCGCGACGAAGAGGCCTTGCCGCGGCCGCGTGCGCGTCAGTCGTCGAGCGCCTTGCCGCCTGTTTCCTCGAACATCGATACGGCGATCAACGAAATCAGCACGCAGCCGATCATGTACCAGGCCGGCGCCATCTTGTTGCCCGTCGAACGAATCAGCCATGCGGCGACGAGTTGCGCCGTGCCGCCGAAAACCGAGACCGCGATCGCATAGGCGCTCGACATGTAACCCGCGCGCAGATGCTTCGGGAAGTTCTCGGGCATCAGCGCATAGGCGGGCGCGGAGCCCATCGTGTAGCAGAGCATCAGCGTGATCAGCGCGGCCAGCACGACCGGCAGCGATGGAAAGTGCGTCATGACCCAGAACGCGGGATACAAGAGCACGATCAGCGCGATGCGGCCGATCTGTGTCAGCGGCTTGCGCTTGCCCATTCGATCGGACAATGCGCCATAGATCGGACACATCACGAGCGAGATGACGCTCGACGCGACGCCCGCCAGCATCGACATTTTCGGCGGCAGACCCAGATACTGGATGCAGTACGTCGGCATGTAATACATCATCACGTAGGTCGAGACGGACATGCCCATGATCGCGAAGATCGTCAAGAACCAGTTGCGCACGTAGAGGCCGCGCTTCGGATCGTCGCGGCTCGCCATGGCTTTCGCGGCGGGCGCTTCTTCGCGGATATGCCGGCGCAGGTAGATGCCGACCGGCGCGATCAGCGTACCCATGAGAAACGGGATGCGCCAGCCCCAGCTGTGCATGGTTGCGTCGGAGAGCAGGAAGCCCAGACTCGCCGCGAGACCGGAGCCCAGCAGGGCCGCCGCGCCTTGGCTCGCCAACTGCCAGCTCGCGCGAAAACCGCGGCTGCGCGCGCCGCCCATTTCCAGCAACGTCGCGGTAGCCGCGCCGAACTCGCCGCCCTGCGCGAAGCCCTGGACCAGCCGCGCGACGATGATCAGCAGCGGCGCTGCCACTCCGATCTGCGCGTACGTCGGCGCGATACCGATGGCAGCCGAACCCACCGCCATCAGCAGAATGGTCAACGTCAGCGCGGGCTTGCGACCCGCCCGATCGGCGTACCGGCCGAGCACGAAGCCACCGAGCGGGCGCATCACGAAACCGACGGCGAATACCGCGAACGCGAGCAGCGACGACATGATCGGATCGCTCGATGGAAAGAACTGCTTGCCGATCGTCAGCGCGAAATAGCTGTAGACGGTGAAGTCGAAGAATTCGAGCAGATTGCCGATGACTGCCGCGAATACGATCTTGCGCTGCTGCGCGGGCGTCATTTGCGCATCGTTGCGTGCGCTTGCCTGGGAAACGGATTGCGCGGCGGTGTTCATGCCCGATCCTTGCTCAGGAAGCGCTCGACGAGACGCGTCCAGAAGGCTGCGCCGATCGTGAGATTGTCATCGTTGAAGTCGTAGTGCGCGTTGTGCAGCATCGGGCGGCCTTCGCCGTTGCCGAGGCGGATGAAGCAGCCGGGGACTTTGTGCAGGTAGTAGGCGAAGTCTTCGCTGCCGGCGATGGCCGGAAACGGGAAAATCACGTGTTCCGGACCGACGAGTTCCTCCGCGATCCGGCGGGCGAATGCCGTTTCGTTCTCGCTGTTGATCAGCACGGGGTAGCCGCGAATGAAGTCGATCTCGGCCGTCGCGCCGTAAGCCTGCGCCTGAGAGGCGATCAGCCCCCGGATCCGTTCCTCCAACGTTTCGCGCACCGTCGGCGAGAACGAGCGCACGCTCATTTCCAGCACGGCGTCTTCGGGAATCACGTTCGGCGCATGGCCCGAGCGGAACGATCCGACTGTGATGACGGCGGCCTCGGTCGGATCGACGTTGCGCGACACGATCGATTGCAACGCCATGACGATGCTGCTGCCCACCACCACCGGGTCGATTGCGAGGTGCGGCCGAGCCGCGTGTCCCCCACGCCCGACGATGCGCACCTTGACCGTGTCGCACGCGGCCATCAGCGGGCCGGCGCGCAAACCGAACGTGCCCGCCGGCACGCCCGGATGATTGTGCAGACCGAAGATCGCTTCGCAAGGAAACCGCTCGAACAGTCCGTCGGCAATCATGCGTTGCGCGCCGCTGTCGGAGCCGGCCTCTTCGGCCGGCTGAAAGATCAAGTGCACGGTGCCGTCGAAGTTGCGCGTCTTCGCAAGCTGCTGTGCGGCGCCGAGCAGCACCGTCGTATGACCGTCGTGACCGCAGGCGTGCATCTTGCCGTCGTGGATGCTTGCATAGGGCAGGCCAGTCAGTTCCTGAATCGGCAACGCATCCATGTCGGCGCGCACGCCCACGGTACGCGGACTGCTTCCCGCACTCAGCGATGCCACGACGCCGTGTCCGCCGACATTGCGCGTCACGACGTAGCCCCACGCTTCGAGCTTTTCGGCGACAAGGCGCGACGTTGCGGCTTCCTCGTACGTCAGCTCGGGATGCCGGTGAATGTGATGGCGGATTTCGTCGAGTTGCGGTCTCGCATCGGCGAGATCGGCCAGTTCACAGTATCGGGATGGTTGCGTTTCACGCATCGGTCGTTCTCCTCGCTCTTAGGCACCTATACCCAGGCACGCGGGCACGCGACCCGCGTCGCTGTGCGCGTTCGGTCTTGTCGTGCCCGAGCCGGCATTATCCCAAGGCAATAAAAGCGATCCATGCGCTCAGACGTGCGAAACTGTTGCATTCGATGCAACGGAGGATCGTGCGATGGGCACTCTCGAACCCGCCATCAGCGACCGGACGATGTCCTATCTCGAGGCGATCGATGTCCACGGGACAATGCGGGGGGCGGCGGAATCGCTGGACGTGAACGTGTCGACGATCAGCCGGCAGATCGCTTCGATGCAGCGCGAGTTGCAACTCGCCCTGGTATCGCGCAAGGGGCGCGCAGTGACATTGACCGAGGCGGGGCATGCGGTAGTCGACTACTTTCGCGAATGCGAGCGTAATGCGCGCCGTTTCAGATCGCAGCTCGAGGAGTATCGGGAATTGCGCCGCGGCCGCCTGACGCTCGGCATCGCCGAAGGGTTCGTCAATGATTTCGTCGCGGGCGTGCTCAAGCGGTTCAACGCGCAATTCCCGCAGATCACGGTGGAGCTATGCAGTCCGATCTTGCCCGACATGTTGCGCATGGTTCGGGACGACGAGGTCGATATTTGCTTGATGGCCGGAATAGAGAAGGACCCTTCGCTCGTGATGCGGCGGCTGCAAAGCGAACCGTTATGCGCGATCGTCTCTCCCGCCCACCCGCTAGCCAGCCTCGGCACCGTCTCGCCCGCTCAACTGGTGGACGAAAACCTCGTTGTCATGCCGGATACCTTCGCCGTACAGCGGTACATCGATGCGATCTTCCACGATATCCGCCCGATGCTCGTACCGCGGTTCAAATGCGATCGGTTCGTGACCGCGTTGACGATGGCCGCCGAGGGGCTGGCCATCGCGTTCATGACACGGCGGGCAGCCGCTAGGCCGATCGCGAACGGTGAGGTCCGCGCGATTCCGATCGATCATCCGATCGCGCGTTCGTTGGACCGGTTCATCGTGATGCGCGCCGGGCGCCGTCTTCCTCCCGCCGGAAACTTTCTTTGGAAGGAAATCGTGCGTGTCATGTCGTCGGTGTGACCGGCTGGACGCGATTGGCCGTGCCAGGCGTGGCAGTGCCGAATTGCGGCGCGTACTGCGGAGGCGTCCAGCGAAACGGCAGCACGCCGAGGCTGCGCCTCGTTTCTCTCACGTGAAAGCGGATGACCCGCTGCGCGCCCTCGAATTCGTTCAGCACCGCGCCTTCCCAAACGATCTCGGCTTTTGCCGCGATATAGAGCAAATCGCCGGATTCGAAGTCGGGAACGAGTAGTCCCGCGAGCGGCGAAGCTGTCAGATTGCCTATCGTGTTCAAAAGTCGATTGCCGGCGTAGTCCGGAATGCACAACGTCACGTCGTTCTCGACGCGAACGAAACCCGGCATCCCGCCGCGATGCGAAACGTCCACCCCGCGCGCAGCGCCGGCGTTCGGTGATGTATGCGCCGACGCGATGAATAGCGTGTCGGCACGTTCGAGCAACGCGCGGTCCGAGTCCGAAAGTGCAGAGCCCTTCGTTTGAACGACTGCTTGCCGCGGCGGTGAGTTGCCGATATCGATTCGTTCAGGTGTGCGAGCCTGGATGAATCGGGCGCAGTTTCCAAAGCTTTGACCGACGCTCACGGTCAACGCAACGTCTGCCAATGCGACAACGACGCCATTGATCCGATTGCGACGGCGCGTCGGCAGTTCGATGCCCAGGCCGCCGAAGAAGGCACCGGGGTACCACGCGCCGTCCAGCGGATCGCCGGGGAGGGTGGTTCCGGCCATGCGAAGCGTCCGTGGATCCGGTGACGACACGAAGCCGGGGTGCCCGATTCGCATCGTCGCCCACGGTTGCCCGAACCGATCGGTGCCACCGACGATCATGAAGGGCAACTGCTCGTAGAACTGACGGTGTTGGTCGGGCATATGATCGCGGATACCGCGTCGGCCGGCAGCATCCGCTGCCTCGCGAACGCCGGCGCGGCTTTGAGCCGCGAGCTCGCCTTCGTGAAACGGCGACCCGCCGCCGGATCCTCCTGGCGCCGCAGCGCTATCAATTGCAGTCATCGCTCGGCTCCAAGGCAATCACGAACGCTCGGGCGCCGCGTTCGCCAACAGCCCCACCCGCGTCGTTGGCATCGGAACGAATCCTGGCAATGCCTCGACGCGGCGTAGCCAGGCGCGTAGATGCGGATACGGATCGAGCGACACGCCGCCTTCCGGCGCATGCGCGATATACGAATAGGCCGCGATATCGGCGATCGTTCGGTGATCGCCAATTGCGAAGGGCTTCGACGCCATTTCGTTTTCGATGACATCGAATAGTTTGACGGCGACCGCTTTTGCGGCTTCCCAATCCAGCTTCGCGTCGAACACCGTGACCAGCCGCGCGGCGCATGGCCCGTAGGCGAGCTGTCCCGCAGCCAGCGAAAGCCATCGTTGCACGGCCGCGGCGCCTTTCGGGTCGCTGGGGAGCCACGACTCGTCGCCGTAGGTCTTCGCGAGGTAGACGAGGATCGCGTTCGAATCGAACAGAACGAACTCGCCGTCCTCGATCACCGGCACTTGCCCAAAGGGGTTTTTTGCAAGAAATGCCGGGCCACGGTTTTCGCCGGCCGACATGTCGATCTCGATCGGGTCGTACGGCAAACCGAGTAGTTCGAGAAAGAGACGGACTCGGTGCCCATGGCCTGAAAGCCAGGTCGTGTAAAGCCGAATGGGCCGCTCGGGATGCGGTTGTGCAGAGGACATGTGAATTCACTCCGTTTCGTATTGACGTCGGCTTCGACGGAATATGCCCAGCGTAACGCAGCCGACTTTTCTGGATAAGATGGATAATCACGGTTTCTCTGTCCACTTAAAGCGAACGGCGATGGCGAATCTTCGTGAAGTGAACTTGAACCGCCTCGTCGTCTTCGTGGCGGTAGTCCATGCCAAGTCGCTGACGGGGGCTGCGGCGCGCCTGGGCATGGCAAAGACGATGGTCAGTACGCACGTTCAGCGGCTGGAGGCCGAGCTCGGCGTCAGTCTGTTGACGCGTACGACCCGCAGCCTGAACCTCACCGAGGCGGGCCGCCGCTTTTACGACGCCGCTCGCGACATACTTCGCGCGACCGAGACGGCGATCGACGAGATCGCAAGCGACAACGCCGCATTACGGGGGACGTTGCGCGTCAGTGCGCCTGTCGACTATGGCGCGTTGGTGGTCGCGCCCGCTCTGGTCGCGCTGCGGCGCGCCCACCCGCAGCTCGGTATTCAACTGCTCAGCGATGACCGCTATGTCGATCTGGTTGCGGAGAACATCGATGTCGCCATTCGGCTCGGAAAGCTGGCGGATTCCAGTTACCGATCGATCCGGGTCGGCAGTTTTGTATGCTGGCCCGTTGCCTCGCCGGAATTCGTGGCGGAGCACGGCCCGGTACGAAAACCCGAGGATCTCGCACGATTGCCGTTGATCGCGGCGTCGGCGCTGAGGCGGCCATTGACGTTCGACCTCGTCAATAGCCACGGCGTGAAAAAGCATATCCGCTGCCGAAGTGCGATCGCCGCCAATACGGCACCGGCCTGCCGTGCCGCAACGTTGGCGGGTGGCGGTTTCGCGGTGCTGACGGATTTCTCGATCGGCGCCGACATCAACGCGGGCAGGCTCGTGCGGCTGTTGCCGGGTTGGCAGACGCCGACGGCCGACATTCGCGCGGTCTTTCCGCCTTCGGACCACATCTCCGCCAAAGCACTCGCGCTCGGGCAGATGCTGAGACAAGCGAACGATCTTTAACCGTCAGGGCTTTGCGGTGCGCCGTGGCCGCTTGCGCTTGACGGTGTGTTCCTGTTCCTGGCCGTTGCCGTCATTCAGTCCTTCCGCCGTCGTGGGCAGGTTATGGGCATCCAGCCATGACGGACGTTCGGCATACATTTCCTCGATCAATTGTTTGACGAGAACGAGGTATTTCGAGTTGTCGTTGACGCGGTGATTGAAAATGACGGGCGAGGTTGCGCGATCGCTGTCCAACAGCCGGTAATGCACGTCGCGGCGCATTTGTCGCGCCGACGAGGGAATCACGCAAACACCGAATTCAGCTGCGACGAGCCCCAGCGCGGTCTGGATTTCGCGCACCTCAAGCACTTCCCCAAGTTGGACGCCGTGACCGTTCAGCGTGCTCAATACCTGGTCCGCAAAGCTCGGGCGCGGCTCTTTCGGATAGACGATCAGCTTTTGTCCATCGAGTTCCGTGGGGGGCAGCGGCATCGACGTGTGCGCCATGGGAGAGCCCATCGGTAGCGCCACCGCCAGACGCTCCTCGCGCAGCACGATGCCCGTCACGTTCGGATCGCTGTGGCGCACGCGACCGAAGCCGATATCGATGCGGCCTTCCTTCAACGCCTGGATCTGCTGGACCGACATCAGTTCGACCACCTGTATGTCGAGCTCGGGTGCGTGTTCGCGCAGCTTGCGCATCAGGGTGGGCAACCCGCCGTAAAGCGTGGAGGCGACAAAGCCGATCGACAAAACGCTGCGCTGATTGAGACCCACACGTCTTGTCGCGGCCTGCATCTGCTCGACACGTCCCAGCACCTGCATCGCTTGCTCGTAGAACAGACGGCCGGCCTCGGTCATCTGCACCGGGCGGCTATGGCGAATCAACAGCGAAACGCCCAGCTCTTCCTCGAGCAATTGAATTTGCCGGCTCAATGGAGGCTGCGCGATATGCAGTTGTTCGGAGGCACGCGTGAAATTGCGCTCGCGCGCAACGGCAATGAAATAACGGAGCTGGCGCAGGTCCATGGGGAGCCTCAAAGTCGGTCCAACTTGTCCATACCGATCGGGTATGTTGCGCCGCAATATCCAGAATAAATAGCCCGCAGCGCATGTTCCATATCTTAAAGGTATCGAAGTCGATAAAAAAGGTGTTGGACGCTGTCGAGGGGCGGGGCGTATAAAACCACTCCATGAACTCCACTCGCACTGCATCCGCCATGTCTGTTCCGACGATCCAACGCATCGAAACCCGCCTTGTCGATCTGCCGACGATTCGCCCCCACAAGCTCTCGGTTGCCACGATGTATGGGCAGACGCTGATGCTCGTCAAGCTCTATTGCAGCGATGACGTGGTGGGCATCGGGGAGGGGACGACCATTGCCGGAATGGCCTATGGCCCCGAAAGCCCGGAGTCGATGAAACTGGCCATCGACGCTTATCTGGCGCCGGCGATGATCGGGAAGGACGCGACACGCATCGAGGCGCTGATGGCGTATCTCGGCAAGCTCGTCAAAGGCAACCATTTCGCCAAAAGCGCGCTCGAAACGGCGCTGCTCGACGCGCATGGCAAACGTCTCGGTGTATCCGTGGGCGATTTGCTCGGCGGACGTCGGCGCGAACGCCTGCCGATCGCATGGACGCTGGCATCGGGCGACACCGCGCGCGACATCGACGAAGCGCACAAGATGCTGGACATGCGTCGGCACAGGGTCTTCAAACTGAAGATCGGTGCGCAGGCGATCGACGCTGACATCGAGCACGTCGCCGAAATCAAGCGGGCACTGGGCGAGCGCGCCGCGGTACGCGTCGACGTCAATATGGCCTGGAGCGAAACGCAAGCGGCGCGCGCCATTCCCGCACTTGCCGACGCCGGTTGCGAACTCGTCGAACAGCCGGTGTCTTCCGCCGCTGCGCTGGCGCGTCTCACGCGCCGGTTCCCCGTCGCACTGATGGCCGACGAAATCGTCCAGGGGCCGAAAAGCGCGTTCGATATTGCCAAACACGATGGCGCGGATGTGTTCGCCATCAAGATCGAGCAATGCGGTGGGCTCTTCGCGGCACAGCGCGTGGCCGCGATCGCCGATGCCGCGGGTATCGAGCTTTATGGCGGCACGATGCTCGAAGGTGCGTTCAGCACAATCGCATCGGCCCATCTCTTCGCGAGCTTCGACAATCTGCAGTGGGGAACCGAGCTGTTCGGACCGCTGTTGCTGACCGAAGAGATCCTGCGGCAACCGCTCGATTACAGCGACTACGAACTGACCGTGCCCACCGGTCCGGGCCTCGGCATCGAACTGGACGAAGCCGCGATTCAGCGCTTCACGCGCGACGGGTTGATGAAAGTCACGAAATCATCCTGACACCCCACATCTGGCAAGAGGACGTTGAACATGCTTTTTCATGTACGAATGGACGTGAGTCTGCCCGTCGATATGCCGGCCGATGTGGCCGGCGAACTCAAAGCCCGCGAGAAGGCGTATTCGCAGACGTTGCAATCGAGCGGTAAATGGCGGCACATCTGGCGCCTCGCCGGCGAGTACGCGAACTACAGCGTTTTCGATGTCGAGAGCAACGCCGAGCTGCACGACATCCTGATCGGCCTGCCGCTTTTCCCCTACATGAAGATTTGCGTGACACCGTTGTGCCGGCATCCGTCGTCGATTCGCGACGGCGACGCTTGACGTTTTTTTCAAGGGCGGGCGCGTGCGAAACCGGGCTTACCCGAAAACTATCTGGATGGAGACAACCGTCATGACCACCAAAGTGTTCGATACGAAGGAAGTACAGGACTTGCTGCGAGCCGCGGCCAACGGGGACGGCAAGAACGGCGATGCCCGTTTCAAGCAGATCTTCCAGCGCCTGCTCAGCGATTTGTTCAAGGCCATCGACGACCTCGATATCACGCCCGACGAAGTGTGGGCCGGCGTCAACTATCTGAACAAGCTCGGGCAGGACGGCGAAGCGGCGTTGCTCGCCGCGGGCATCGGCCTCGAGAAGTATCTCGACATCCGCATGGACGCGGCGGACAAGGCGGTGGGCATCGCGGGCGGCACACCCCGTACGATCGAGGGCCCGCTTTATGTTGCGGGTGCTCCGGTGCGCGATGGCGTTGCCCGAATCGACATCGATCCCGATTCGGGCGCGGGCCCGCTCGTCATCCGAGGCACGGTCAGCGGCGCCGACGGCAAGCCGGTTCCAGGCGCGTTGGTCGAATGCTGGCACGCCAACTCGAAGGGCTTTTACTCTCACTTCGACCCGACCGGCGAGCAAAGCGAGTTCAACTTGCGCGGCGCGGTCAGAACGGGCGCCGACGGCAAATACGAAATCCGCACGCTGATGCCGGTGGGCTACGGCTGTCCGCCGCACGGTGCGACGCAGCAGTTGTTGAATGCGTTGGCGCGGCACGGTAACCGTCCGGCCCATGTGCACTTTTTCGTGACCTCGGAGCACTGCCGCAAATTGACGACGCAGTTCAACATCGAGGGCGACCCGCTGATCTGGGACGACTTCGCCTATGCCACGCGCGAGGAGTTGATTCCTCACGTCGTCGAAAGAACAGGCGGGCTCGCGTTGGGCCTGAAGGCCGACTCATACAAGGAAATCGAGTTCGATTTCGTGCTCACCCCGCTGGTGAGCGGCAAGGACAATCAGATCGTCCAACGCCCGCGGGCCGCGGCCACGGCGTGAACGCAGGGAGAGCCAATATGTCCGCCATCGTCGATACCGCCAACGAACTCGATCGCCTGCTGTCCACCGCCGTACAGGACGACAAGCAGGCCGGCATTTTCCGCTGCCGCCGCGATATCTTCACCCACGCCGGTTTGTTCGAACTGGAGATGAAGCATATCTTCGAAAACAACTGGGTCTATCTGGCTCATGAAAGCCAGATCCCGAACAGCAACGATTACTACACCACCTGGATGGGCCGACAGCCCATCGTGATTACACGCGACAAGAATGGCGAGCTGAACGCAGTCATCAACGCGTGCGCACACAAGGGTGCAATGCTGTGCCGGCGCAAGCACGGCAACAAGGGCAGCTTTACCTGTCCGTTTCACGGTTGGACTTTCTCGAACACAGGCAAGCTGCTGAAGGTGAAGGATGAGAAGACCACGCAATATCCGCCGCAGTTCAACATCGCGGGATCCCACGACCTGAAAAAGGTGGCGCGGCTCGAGAGCTATCGCGGTTTTCTGTTCGGCAGCCTCAACGCGGACGTTCAGCCACTCGCGGATTACCTCGGAGCGGCCACGGTCATCATCGATCAGATCGTCGATCAGGCGCCGAACGGTTTGGAGGTCTTGCGCGGCAATTCGTCCTACATCTACGAAGGCAA
The DNA here is from genome assembly GCF_057351765.1 of Trinickia sp. Lineage (NCBI taxonomy): Bacteria > Pseudomonadati > Pseudomonadota > Betaproteobacteria > Burkholderiales > Burkholderiaceae > Trinickia > Trinickia sp. The sequence continues at coordinate 64,343 of NZ_JBMRBK010000073.1, forward strand.
CTGGAAGATGCAGATGGAGAACGGTTGCGACGGCTATCACGTCAGCACCGTGCACTGGAATTACGCGGCGACGATGGGGCGGCGCAAGGAGGGTGGCACGCAGGCCGTCGATGCAAACAGCTGGTGCAAATCCATTGCAGGTGTGTACGGGTTCGACCATGGCCATATTCTGCTGTGGACCAGAACGATGAATCCGGAGGTACGCCCCGTCTATCGGCACCGCGACGAGATCAAGGCGCGCGTCGGCGAAGCGAAGGCCGAGTTCATCGTCAATCAGACGAGAAATCTCTGCCTGTATCCGAACGTTTTCCTGATGGATCAGTTCAGTACGCAGATCCGTGTGGTCCGGCCAATCAGCGTGGACAAGACCGAGGTCACGATCTTCTGCTTCGCACCGAAGGGCGAGGACTCGACCGATCGCGCAACGCGCATTCGCCAGTACGAGGATTTCTTCAACGTCACCGGCATGGGCACCGCCGACGATCTCGAAGAGTTTCGTGCCTGCCAGACAGCTTATGCGGGCACAACTGCGAAATGGAACGACCTTTCGCGCGGCGCGCCGTTGTGGGTGGAAGGCCCCGACGAAAACGCGAAGAAGATGGGATTGATGCCGCGTATCTCGGGCGAGCGCAGCGAAGACGAGGGCCTCTTTGTCTGTCAGCACGAATACTGGGTGCGGGTCATGCGCGATGCATTGAACAAGGAACGAGAGGAGGCATCGGTATGAGCTTCGACTACCGTACCGTCTGCGACGTGCTTTACCGCGAGGCGCGCTTGCTCGACGACCGCCAGTGGGACGAGTGGCTCGCTTGCTATACCGGCGACGTGACCTACTGGATGCCGGCATGGGACGATGACGATCAGATCACGGACGACCCCGAGCGTCAGATTTCGTTGATGTATTACGGGGACCGCGGCGGTCTGGAAGATCGCGTGTTCCGCATCAAGACCGAGCGCAGCGGTGCGTCGACACCCGAACCGCGGACCAGCCATTACGTTGCCAACGTGGAAGTGCTGGCCGAGCGCGGCGATGAATTGGACGTGCGCTACAACTTTCACACGCTCAGCCATCGCTATAAGGTCACCGATCAGTTCTTCGGCACGATGTTCGTCACGTTGAGACAGGTCGACGGGCAACTGTTGATCTCGTCCAAGAAGATCGTATTGAAGAACGACTATATCCGTCAGGTGCTCGACGTCTATCACGTCTGAGATTCAGAGCCTGGCGAACAACATGGGAGTGAAGGAGGTTCCATGTCAAGCTATAACATTGCGCTTAACTTCGAAGACGGCGTAACCCGCTTCATCGAATGCAAGGCCGGCGAGAAAGTGCTCGATGCTGCCTTTCGCGCGAAGATCAATCTGCCGATGGACTGCGCGGACGGGGTATGCGGCACCTGTAAATGCCGCGCCGAAAGCGGCCGTTACGACCTCGGTGACGACTACATCGAAGACGCGTTGAGCGAGGACGAAAAGCGCAATGGGCTCGTGCTGGCTTGCCAGATGGTGCCCGAGAGCGATTGTGTGATTGCGGTGCCCGCGTCTTCCTCGGGATGCAAGACCGAGCAGAGCCGGTTCACCGCGACCGTGGCGAAGGTCGAGCCTCACAACGATGCCGCGGTCGTACTGGAACTCGATGCGGGCGTGAGCGCGCCAGTGTTTCTCCCGGGGCAGTACGTCAATATCGACGTGCCGGGTAGTGGGCAGAACCGTTCCTATTCATTCTCGTCGGCTCCGGGCCAATCGACGATCAGCTTTTTGATCAAAAAGATTCCCGGTGGAGTGATGAGCACGTGGCTCGAATCCGCACGGCCGGGCGACAGACTGGATCTGATCGGGCCGTTCGGCAGCTTTTATCTGCGGGAGCCGCAGCGGCCGCTGCTCTTCCTTGCCGGCGGCACGGGCCTCGCACCGTTTCTCTCGATGCTGGAGGTGCTGGCGCGCGGCGATTCACAGCGCAAGGTACATATGGTCTACGGGGTCACGCGGGATCTCGATCTGGTGAAGGTGGATGCGATCGAGGCGTACACGGCAAGGCTGCCGCATTTCAGCTATGCGACCGTGGTGGCCGATGCGGTGTCGAGCCATCCGCGCAAGGGATGGGTGACGCAACACATTCCGGCCGACGCGCTCAACGGCGGCGACGTCGACGTCTATCTATGCGGGCCGCCGCCGATGGTCGACGCGGTACGCAAGCATTTCGACGACAACGGTGTGAGGCCCAGCAGCTTCCATTACGAGAAGTTCACGCCCAACGCAAGCGCGAGGGCAGTATGACCATGCAGCGATTCGAAGGCAAAGTGGTGGTCGTGACGGGCGCGGCGCAGGGTATCGGTCGGGGTGTCGCGCTGCGTGTGGCTGCCGAAGGCGGCAAAGTCGTCCTGGTCGATCGCGCCGATTTCGTTGCGGAAGTTGCTGCGCAAGCGCCCGAGGCGAGCGCGGCAGGCTTCGTCGCGGATCTGGAGACCTACGAGGGCGCTCGAGCGGCGATGGCGTTTGCGGCGCAACGGTTCGGCGGCATCGACGTGCTCGTCAACGGTGTGGGCGGGGCCATCCGCATGCGTCCGTTTGCGCAGTTCGAACCGGCGCAGATCGATGCGGAGATTCGTCGTTCGTTGATGCCCACACTGTACGCGTGCCATGCGGTGTTGCCGCATCTGCTTCGGCGCGGTCGAGGCACCATCGTCAACGTTTCGTCGAATGCGACGCGTGGCATTCGACGCGTGCCGTATTCGGCCGCGAAGGGCGGCGTCAATGCGCTGACTCAGTCGCTGGCAATGGAATATGCGGAGCACGACATACGGGTGGTGGCGACGGCGCCCGGCGGGACCGAGGCACCCGCGCGGCGCGTCGCACGCAATCCGGAAGGCGATAGTGCGCAGGAACGCATCTGGATGAGCGAGGCCGTGCGGCAGGTCAACGAATCCACGTTTCTCAAGCGCTACGGCACGATCGAAGAACAGGTCGCGCCGATTCTGTTTCTGGCTTCGGATGAGGCGAGCTATATCACCGGCACCGTTTTGCCCGTTGCCGGCGGCGATACCGGTTGAGCGGCGGCCGGCGGCAGCGGCGCTCATCGGTGGTTTCTGTAGTACTCCCGATTGTAGTACTGGCGGTTGTAATACTGCCTGTTGTAGTACTGACGGTTGTAAAGCTGGTTGTTATAACGCTGGTTCTCGTATTGCCGGTCGTAGTACTGGCGGTTGTAGTAATCCCGGTCGGCGTCCTCGCGGCTGCGAACCTGGTCCGCGGTAACGGCGTTCGTGTACCAGTCGACGGGCTGCATACCGGCAGCGGAGACGGGCTGCGCCGGTGCGAGCGAAGCCGACGTTGCAAGGAGCGCGACCAAGGCAGCTTTGGGAAGCACGTGGGGCATGGGCTCGTGGATGTTGCCGTCGAGTGAGATGAAGCTCCATGATCGCGCGGCAGCGAACGGGCCGAATGCACGAATGCGAAGTCATGGTTCGTCGTGCGACGCACGAACCGGCAATCGACCCATGGCCTGAATGCGACGATTTTGCCTCGCCGAGGGCTTCGCCGACGATAACCAAAGCGTTATCGATATCCAAAGAAATATTGACTGTCGGGTTTGGTGCGTCCGCCCGTATTCTCGCCACACATTGGTGCATGAGATGCCCCGAAATATTGTGTCGATAGCGAGCGATACGGATGAAAAACGGAGACGGGCAAGGTAAGCGCATTCGATCGTGTCTGGGTGCGTTGTTCGGCATCGCCTTTACGGGCTGGGCGGCGCATGCCGTCCTCGGTATGGACATGGAAACGCCGTTGCTCGTTGCGCCGATGGGCGCGTCGGCGGTATTGCTGTTCGCCGTGCCGGAAAGCCCGCTTGCCCAACCGTGGTCGATCATGGGCGGCAATATCTGCGCGGCGATCGTTGGCGTGGTGTGTGCGAAGCTGATCGGCACTCCGATCGTTGCGGCCGCAACGGCGGTGGCCTTGGCAATCAGTGTCATGCTGGCATTTCGATGCGTACATCCGCCCTCAGGCGCCGTTGCCCTGACTGCCGTACTCGGCGGCCCCGCGGTTCACGAGCTCGGTTATCGCTTCGTCCTGGTGCCGATCGCACTGCAATCGGCGGCACTCCTGAGCGCCGCGCTCGCGTTTCACCTGACGATGGGGCACCGCTATCCGCGCTCGTTCAGCGGCGACGCCAGCCGTGCGGCGGCCGGACGCTGGGCTAGCCTCTGGCAACGCCTGTCGTCGGTCGTTCAGCGGCGCGGCGGCGCTGAGGATGCCTCGATGCCGGGCGCGAGTGCGCACCGCCATTCGCCCGGAATTGAAGCGTTACTGCACGGCGACGGAGACCGCTTCGCCCTTTCCCGCGGGTGCGGGGAACTCACCTGCGCGGACATCATGTCCGCCCTGCCGCATTCGCCCAGGGTGCCGAACCCGAGTCACTATGACTGTACCGTCCGCACCGATACACCGATCAGCGAATTGGCGCCGCACTTCAAGGATCACGCGTGCGATCGCGTGGGCGTGCTCGACGGCGGCGGCCGGCTCGTCGGGGCGATCAGCCAACTCGATTTGATCTGGGGGCTCTACCGCCAAATGCGTACGCCAGAGGGCATCGCTGCATAACGGACCGGCTTTGGGCGTCCGCCGCCGACCCATTCATCATCATCAATGTTGACGATAAAAAACTTTAACTTTTCCTAATAGATCGACTCCCGCACTATTTGTCCATGCAAGCGGCCTGCAATGCGTGAGCTGCAGGAATCAGAAGCTAGCTGACGAAGTGCCACGCTCGGGCAGCCCGCCCTGGCACTCCAACAAAACGTACCGCTTGAAGGAGACACGCGTGTTCGACGCCGATCGATTGATCGCGCGGCACTGCTGCGAAGGGCGTTCGCTCCTCGCGGTGCTGCACGCGATACAGGACGAAGCCGGTTTCATCCCGCCCGAAGTGGTGACGCCGCTGGCGCGGGCGATGAACCTCTCGCGCGCCGAAGTGCATGGCGTGCTGACGTACTACCACCATTTCCGCACGAGCGCGCCGCCGCGCGTGGGCGTGGCACTGTGTCGGGCCGAATCGTGCCGCAGCATGGGCACCGAAGCGCTGGCCGCGCATATCGAAGCACGCACCGGTTGCCGCTTCGATGCCAAGCATGCCGACGGCACCCACCACGGCCCCACTGCCGAAGGCGAGCCGGTCGAACTCGAGTCGGTCTACTGCCTGGGCCAATGCGCGCTGTCGCCGGCCATGACGATCAACGGCACGCTGCACGCGAAGGTGACGCCGGCCAAGTTCGATGCGCTGTTTGAAGCCGCCTGCACGCAGGCCGGCATCGAGCCCGCTCATAAGGAGTCCGTATGAATTCGCAGGTCGGGACACCCCCGTCGGCGGTGCGCATCTTCGTGCCGCGCGATTCGTCGGCGCTCGCGCTGGGCGCCGATGCACTGGCCGCGGCGATCGAGGCCGAAGCCGCGCGGCGCGGCGTGGCCATCGAGCTCGTGCGCAACGGCTCGCGCGGGCTCTTGTGGCTCGAGCCGCTCGTGGAAGTGCAAACGCCCGCGGGCCGCGTGGGCTACGGCAACGTCGAGGCGGCCGATGTCGCCGCGCTGTTCGACGCGGGCTGGCTCGACGGCGGCAGCAGCACGCACGCGCGGGCGGTGGGCCTCGTCGAGGAAATTCCGTATCTGAAGCGCCAGCAGCGGCTCACGTTCGCGCGCCTGGGGCTCACCGATCCGCTGTCGATCGACGATTACCTGGCCCACGAAGGCCTCGTGGGCCTCAAAGCGGCGCTGGCGATGGACGGCGACGCGGCCGTCGAGGCGCTGATCGAATCGGGCCTGCGCGGGCGCGGCGGCGCGGCGTTTCCGGCCGGCATCAAATGGCGCACGGTGCGCGCGGCCCAGGCCGCCCAGAAGTACATCGTGTGCAATGCCGACGAGGGCGACTCCGGCACGTTCTCGGACCGCTTGTCGATGGAGGGCGATCCGTACGGGCTGATCGAAGGCATGATCATCGCGGGCGTGGTCACGGGCGCCACGCGCGGCTACATCTACGTGCGCAGCGAATACCCGCATGCGATCGCGATGCTGAACGCGGCGATCGAACGCGCGCGCGAGGCGGGCTGGCTCGGCGCGAGCGTGCTCGGCTCGGGCCGCGCGTTCGAGCTGGAGGTGGCCAAGGGCGCGGGCTCGTACGTGTGCGGCGAGGAAACGGCGCTGCTCGAGTCGCTCGAGGGCAAGCGCGGCATCGTGCGGGCCAAGCCGCCGGTGCCAGCGCTCGCGGGCCTGTACGGCCAGCCCACGGTGATCAACAACGTCATCACGCTGGCCACGGTGCCGGTGATCTTCGCGCGCGGCGCGGCGTACTACCGCGACTTCGGCATGGGCCGCTCGCGCGGCACGCTGCCGTTTCAGCTGGCGGGCAACATCTTGCGCGGCGGGCTCGTGGAGTTGGCCTTCGGCGTGACCCTGCGCGAGCTGCTCGACGAGTACGGCGGCGGCACGGCCAGCGGGCGGCCCGCGCGTGCGGTGCAAGTGGGCGGGCCGCTGGGCACGTACTTGCCGGAGAGCCAGTGGGACATTCCGCTGGACTACGAAGCGTATGCGGCCGTGGGCGCGGTGGTGGGCCACGGCGGGCTGGTGGTGCACGACGACACGTCGAACCTGGCGGAGCTGGCGCAATACGCGATGCACTTCTGTGCGATCGAGTCGTGCGGCAAGTGCACGCCGTGCCGTATCGGCTCCACGCGCGGCGTCGAGGTGATCCAGCGCATGCGCAATGGCGACACCTCCGAGAAGCAGGTGCAACTGCTGCGCGATCTGTGCGACACGATGGTGTCGGGCTCGCTGTGTGCGATGGGCGGCATGACGCCGTACCCGGTGCGCTCCGCGCTCGATCATTTCCCGGAAGATTTCGGTCTGCGTGCCGAGCCCAAAGCGGCCGCGGCTTGAGCCGCTGGCGCGCACGCAACCCTCAGGAGTACTGATTCATGTCCGACGCACTTGTTTCCCCGAAGACCGGTGGTTGCGGCTCAGGCAATTGCGCCTGCAAGAGCGCCGCGCAGAACCTGAACCCGCTCGATGACATCGACTACGGCACGCCGCGCCGGCACGCCGACACGGACGTGACGCTCACGATCGACGATCGCGAGGTGACGGTGGCCGCGGGCACCTCGGTGATGCGCGCGGCGATCGAAGCGGGCGTGAACGTGCCCAAGCTGTGCGCGACCGATTCGCTGGAGCCGTTCGGCTCGTGCCGGCTGTGCCTGGTGGAGATCGAAGGCCGGCGCGGTTATCCGGCCTCGTGCACGACGCCGGTCGAAGCGGGCATGCGCGTGGCCACGCAAACGCCGCGGCTGCAGGATTTGCGGCGCAACGTGATGGAGCTGTACATCTCGGACCATCCGCTCGATTGTCTGACGTGTCCGGCCAACGGCAACTGCGAGCTGCAGGACATGGCGGGCGTGGTGGGCTTGCGCGAGGTGCGCTATGGCTTTGACGGGGCCAATCACCTCAAGGACCAAAAGGACGAATCGAACCCGTACTTCACCTACGATCCGTCCAAGTGCATCGTGTGCAACCGCTGCGTGCGCGCGTGCGAGGAGACGCAGGGCACGTTCGCGCTGACGATCGCCGCGCGCGGGTTCGACTCTCGCGTGGCGGCCAGCGAGAACGTGCCGTTCATGGACTCGGAGTGCGTCTCGTGCGGCGCGTGCGTGGCGGCCTGCCCGACGGCCACCTTGATGGAAAAGTCCGTCACGGTGCTCGGTCAGGCGGAACATTCGGTGGTGACGACGTGCGCGTACTGCGGTGTGGGCTGCGCGTTCAAGGCGGAGATGAAGGGCAGCCAGGTGGTGCGCATGGTGCCGTACCGCAACGGGCAGGCCAACGAGGGCCACGCCTGCGTGAAGGGGCGTTTTGCGTGGGGCTACGCGACGCATAAAGACCGCATCACCAAGCCGATGATCCGCGCGAAGATCACGGACCCGTGGCGCGAAGTGAGCTGGGACGAGGCGATCAGCTACGCGGCCTCGGAGTTCAAGCGCATCCAGGCCAAGTACGGGCGCGATTCGATCGGCGGGATCACCTCGTCGCGCTGCACGAACGAGGAGACGTACCTCGTGCAAAAGCTCGTGCGCGCGGCGTTCGGCAACAACAACGTGGACACCTGCGCGCGGGTGTGCCATTCGCCCACGGGCTACGGGCTGAAGACGACGCTGGGCGAATCGGCGGGCACGCAGACGTTTGCCTCGGTGGCGCACTCGGACGTGATCGTGGTGATCGGGGCCAACCCGACGGACGGGCACCCGGTGTTCGCCTCGCGCTTGAAGCGGCGCGTGCGCGAGGGCGCGAAGCTGATCGTGGCCGATCCGCGGCGCATCGATCTGGTGGACGGCCCGCACCTGAAGGCCGATTACCACTTGCCGCTGCGCCCGGGCACGAACGTGGCGCTGATCAATGCGCTGGCGCACGTGGTGGTCACGGAAAACCTGGTGGCCGAGGCGTTCGTGGCCGAGCGCTGCGAGCCGGTCTCGTTTGCGCAGTGGCGTGAGTTCGTGGCGCGCGAGGAGAACTCGCCCGAGGCCACCGAGGCGGTCACCGGCGTGCCGGCCGCCGATGTGCGCGCGGCCGCCCGCCTGTACGCGACGGGCGGCAATGCGGCGATCTACTACGGGCTCGGGGTGACCGAGCATGCGCAGGGCTCGACGATGGTGATGGGCATCGCGAACCTGGCGATGGCCACGGGCAACGTGGGGCGCGAGGGCGTGGGCGTGAATCCGCTGCGCGGGCAGAACAACGTGCAGGGCTCGTGCGACATGGGCTCGTTTCCGCACGAGCTGCCCGGCTACCGGCACGTGGGCGGCGACGCGGTGCGCACGCAGTTCGAGACGGCCTGGCACGTGGCGCTGCAAGCGGAGCCGGGGCTGCGCATTCCGAACATGTTCGATGCGGCGCTGGACGGCACGTTCCTGGGGCTGTACTGCCAGGGCGAGGACATCGTGCAGTCGGACCCGGACACGCAGCATGTGGCCGCGGCGCTCTCGGCGATGGAGTGCATCGTGGTGCAGGACATCTTCCTGAACGAGACGGCCAAGTATGCGCACGTGTTCCTGCCGGGCTCGTCGTTCCTGGAGAAGGACGGCACGTTCACGAACGCGGAGCGGCGCATCTCGCGGGTGCGGCGCGTGATGCCGCCGATGGCCGGCTTCGCGGACTGGGAGGTGACGCTCAAGCTGTCGAAGGCGCTGGGCTACGAGATGGACTACGCGCATCCGGGCGAGATCATGGACGAGATCGCGCGGCTCACGCCGACGTTCGAGGGGGTCTCGTATGCGCTGATCGACGAGCTGGGCAGCGTGCAGTGGCCGTGCAACGCGCAGGCGCCCGAGGGCACGCCGACGATGCACGTGGACGAGTTCGTGCGGGGCAAGGGCAAGTTCGTGATCACGAAGTTCGTGGCGTCCGACGAGAAGGTGACGCGGCGCTTCCCGCTGCTGTTGACGACGGGGCGGATTCTGTCGCAGTACAACGTGGGGGCGCAGACGCGGCGCACGGAGAACGTGCGCTGGCACGACGAGGACCGGCTCGAGCTGCATCCGCACGATGCCGAGGAGCGCGGCGTGAAGACGGGCGACTGGGTGGGCATCGAATCGCGCGCGGGGACGACGGTGCTGCGCGCGCTGGTGACCGAGCGCATGCAGCCCGGGGTGGTCTACACGACGTTCCACTTCCCCGAGTCGGGGGCGAACGTGATTACCACGGACAGCTCGGACTGGGCGACCAACTGCCCCGAGTACAAGGTGACGGCGGTGCAGGTGATGCCGGTGCAGCAGCCTTCGGCGTGGCAGCAGGCGTACTCGCGCTTTACCGACGAGCAGCTCACGCTGCTCAACGAGCGCGAGCGCGGCGCGGCCCATGCGGGCACGGGCAAATGAGCACAGTGAGAGACCGACGATGAACGAGCAGCACCTGATCGAGATGGCCAACCGCATCGGCGAGTTCTTCGAGTCGATGCCCGATCGCGACGAGGCCCTCGC
>NZ_JBMRBK010000074.1:0-18513 GCF_057351765.1 Trinickia sp.
CCGGAGCGAAGATTCTGGCGGCCGACGATTCCGGTTTCGCCCGCAAGCTGATCGAGCAAAGCCTGGCCGCGCTCGGCGCCGAATACATCATCGCCAAGACGGGTCAGGAGGCGTGGGACATTCTCAGCAAGATCTCCCGCGAAGCGCAGGACGAAGGCGTGCGCGCACGCGACAAGATCGCGCTGGTGCTGACCGACCTCGAAATGCCGGAAATGGACGGGTTCATGCTGACACGGCAGATCAAGGCCGACGAACGCACTTGCGACATCCCCGTCATCATTCACTCGTCGCTGACGGGCACGGCCAACGAGGCGCACGTCAAGAACGCGGGTGCGACGGGGTACGTGGCCAAGTTCCAGGCGGGCGATCTGGCATCCGCCATCCGCCAAGCCCTGGCGGCCTGAGCGGGAACGGCGGGCATTTTACTTGCGGCGCAAGCCTGCGTTGCCACCGCCGGCTCGCTACTCCCGCCGCATGAGTCCCTCGCCGCTTTTCGTCGTTTCGCCCCATCTCGACGATGCCGTTTTCAGCTGCGGCATGCTGCTCGCGATGCACCCGGGCTCGATCGTCTGCACCGTATTCGCGGGCGCACCGCGGCCCGCTCTATCGACACCATGGGACCAGGCCTCGGGCTTTGCCGATTCGGACGCCGCATTGGAAGCGCGCAGGCGCGAAGACGATCGCGCGCTCGCATTGCTCGATGCCCGGCCGATCCGGCTGGCGTTTACCGACAGCCAATACCGCCAAAGCCCGGCAATCGAGACCGTGAGCGCGGCGCTTGACGAGGCATGGCAACGAAGTGGCCATCTCGCCTTCGTCGCGCCGATCGGCCTCTATCATTCCGACCACGTACTCGTTGCCGACGCCTGCTGCGCATTGCTCGACTCGGCGAAGGTTGCCCCGCTCATCGCATACGAGGAAGCAATCTATCGGCACATCGGACGTATCGCGCTGGAGCGCCGCGGTTCGCTCGCGTCGAGGGGAATCCTGACGACACCCGCCACCGACGAGATTCTCATGCCCGTCCGAAGCGCGCGCGCCGCCGCGCAAAAATGGCGCAGCGTGCGAGCCTATCGAAGCCAGCTGCGCGCGCTCGGCGACGCCCATCCGAACGATCTCGTCGAACCCGAGCGCTATTGGCGTTTATCGCTCGCGCGCAGCGTGTATCGGCGCGCCGACCGCAGCCGCTGAAGCGCCTCCCGTCGGCCGAACGCCGCCAGCTCGGCCTGCCGCACCTGCTCGCACATTCGCATGACGGCGGCGCCCACCGCACGGCGCCTGCGCATAGCCCATCCGATATCGCGCAGCAAGGCGGCAGCATGTCTGAGGAAATTGCGTTCGCCTGCTCGTAGTGCGGCGAGTGCGCGCAAGCTCGCCGTCAACGCTTCGCCGCGCGGCAGGCGCAGCCATGCCACGAGCGCCGCGTTGCGCGCGAGCATGCGCCGGCGCAACGGTGCGTCACGCGCAGCCGATGGCCGGTGCACGGTCACGACGGCATCGCAATAGACAATCGCGTGGCCTGCATCGAGCACATCCAGCGCAACGAGCGCTTCCTCGCCGCCGATGAAAAGCCGCGGCTCGTACCCGCCCACTTTCCGGAACACTGCCGCGCGGAATACACAGGCCCCGGCCATATAACCCACGAGCGCCGGTCCGGGCAAGCCGGCCCGATCGAGCGGGCTTGCCCGCATGCGCGCGCAGGTCGGATCGAGCTCGCGCGATTCGCCGACGAGCACACGCCCCGAAATCACCGCCACGCGCGGCGCTGAATCGAGTATGCGAACCGCTTCGTCGAGCGCACCGGGTTGCCATTCCGTGTCGTCGTCGCTGAAGGCGATGTAGTCCGTTCTTGCGAGCTTCGCGGCACGATTGCGCCCCGCCGCGCCGAGGTTGGCGCCGCACTCGATCACCTGCACGTTGGGAAAGCGCTTGCGCAGTGCGGTCGCCGTGCCATCCGTCGAACCGTTGTCCGCCACGATGACGGGCGGCGCTTCGGGTAGCGAAAGCAGATGCGACACCGTGCGCGTCACTTCGGGCAGGCGGTTGTGGGTCAACACGACTACGGAGATTCGGTCGTTCATCTCGGCTCTCGCTCATTGCGGTTCCGGCTGGGAACGACATCGCGGCAGCAAGAAGTGCTCCAGCGATTCCCGCCAAGCGGCGGCCGGCAAAGGTGCGTCCTAATTACATCGTTCCGGTAAGAGCGGCGGTGGCCGTTCGTTGAGTAAAGAACACAGAAGCGATGCGCCGCTTGACCAGCGCTTCTGAAGCTTTGACCGGATGCGATTGGCACAGGGCATGCTCGGGGGCGGGAGACGGCCTCGCGTGTGTACCTGCCAGGGAGGCCATCGGCGAAATGCCCTGCACCGTCTCCGTATGAAGGACATCACATGAAAATCGCACTGGTCAGTGAACATGCCTCTCCGCTCGCCATCGCGGGCGGGGTCGACAGCGGCGGCCAAAACATCTATGTCGCCAACGTCGCTCGACAACTTCGGCGTGCCGGGCACGACGTCGATGTGTTCACACGGCGCGATCGCGCCTTGCTGCCTGCTATTTCGGACATGGACGGCGTGCGGGTGATCCACGTGCCGGCCGGTCCGCCGACGCAAATGCCGAAGGAAGCGCTCCTCCCCTATATGCCGGCCTTCGCCGACTTTCTGCTCGGCTTTTGCCGACGAGAATCGAGGCCTTACGACGTGATTCACGCCAATTTCTTCATGTCGGGTCTGGCGGCGCTCAAAGCGAAACACGCGCAGCGCATCCCGCTCGTCATGACGTTCCACGCGCTCGGCAAAGTGCGCAGGCTCCATCAGGGCGCCGACGACGGCTTTCCCGACGAGCGCTTTGCGATCGAAGCGCAACTCGTGCGGGAGAGCGACGTCGTCATCGCCGAATGCCCGCAGGATGCCGCGGACCTTCGCGAACACTATGCGGTCGATCCGTCACGCGTGGAGATCGTCCCCTGCGGCTTCGATACCGCCGAGTTCGCGCCAATGGAGCGCGAGCTCGCGCGCAAGATCCTCGGCTGGCCGAATGACCAGTTCGCCGTGTTGCAGCTGGGCAGGATCGTGCGACGCAAGGGCATCGACAATGTCGTTCGCGCCCTGGCGCTGTTGCGCAAACGCAGGGATGTCGATGCTCACCTGTACGTCGTGGGGGGCAACGCCGATCTTCCCAACGAAATCGCCACACCGGAAATCGCGCGCCTGCGTGGCGTGGCCGCGGAGTGCGGCGTGGCCGAGCACGTGACGTTCGTCGGGCGGCGCGGGCGAGCCCAGCTGCGTCAGTACTATGGCGCGGCCGATGTGTTCGTGACGACGCCATGGTACGAGCCGTTCGGCATCACGCCACTGGAAGCGATGGCATGCGCGCGTCCGGTGATCGGCGCGGACGTGGGCGGTATCCGCTATTCGGTCGTCGATTCCGAAACCGGCTTTCTCGTGCCGCCGCGCGACCCGATGGCGCTGGCCGAACGGCTCGCGCAGCTCGCCGCCGATCCGGCGCTCGGCGCACGCATGGGCGAAGCGGGGCTCGCTCGCGCTCACCGCGAGTTCACGTGGGCTCACGTCGCGGCCCAACTCGAAGCCGTCTATCGCCGCGTGGCGCGCATCCCGGCAGACCTCCCGGTAACGGATCTGCGCCGCGAACGGGCGAAGAAGCAGCAACGCGGCGCACGCGCAGCCGCGGGCCGCGTTTGAGCATGACGCCGCCATGCTCAAGCCCGCAGTATTGCTCGACAAGGACGGCACGTTGCTCGAAGACGTGCCTTATAACGTCGATCCCGCGTCGATGCGGTTTGCACCCGGCGCGGCCGACGCGCTGCGGCTTTTCGCGGCGCACGGCGTGACGCTCGTCGTCGTCAGCAATCAAGGCGGTGTCGCGCTCGGACGTTTTCCTCACAGTGCACTCGATACGATGCAAGCTCATCTGCGCGATATGTTCGCCTCGTGCGGCGCCGTGCTCGCCGGCGCCTACTGGTGCCCTCATCATCCGCACGGCCACGTCGCCCCTTATGCCGGCCCCTGCACCTGTCGCAAGCCGGCGCCCGGACTTTTGCTGCGCGCCGCGCGCGAGCACGGTCTCGATCTCAGTGCGAGCTGGTTCGTCGGCGACATCCTAGATGACGTCGAAGCGGGCACGCGGGCCGGCTGCCGAACGGTATTGATCGACAACGGCCACGAGACCGAATGGCGCGATGGCCCGCTGCGGCGGCCGACGCTGTGTGTGCACGACATGCGCGAAGCGGCGCTTGCCATCGTCGATTCGCTTCAGCAACAACACTCCCGGGCGCATGCCTCCATCGAGCCAGCGAGGGCCGCAGGATGAACGCACTGCCGTTTTCGGTGGCTCCCTCGTCGGCGCACGCGCATGCGCGCGAATCGACCGCGTCGCGCTGGGGCCCCGAGGTCAAGCGCATTCTCTGCGTGCGCCTCGATCGCATGGGCGACGTGCTGATGACCACGCCCGCTCTGCACGCTTTGCGCGCGGCGGTGCCGGGGCGGCATCTGACGCTGCTGACATCGAAGGCGAACGCGGGGCTCGCGCCGTTCCTCGGCGATGTCGACGAAGTGCTCGGCTACGATGCGCCCTGGCACGGCTGCAAGGACACGCTCGATCCCGAGCCCGATCTCGCGATGGTGGACGCGCTGCGCGCGCGCCACTTCGACGCGGCGGCGATCTTCACCGTCTACAGCCAGAATCCGCTGCCGGCCGCGATGCTCTGCTACCTGGCGGGCATACCGCGGCTGCTGGCGCATTGCCGCGAGAACCCGTATGGCCTCCTGACCGACTGGGTCTGCGAAACGGAGCCGCAACACGGCGTGCGGCACGAAGCGGAACGACAGTTGCAATTGGTCGCTCAGGTCGGCGCGAGCTGCGGCGATACGCGCATGCGCTTCGACGTGAGTGCCCAGGCACGACGCACGCTCACGCGCCGGCTCGCGGCGCGCGGCATCGCGGCACGCGGCCCGTGGTTCGTCGTTCACCCAGGCGCGAGCGCCGCGTCGCGCCGCTATCCGCCCGAACGCTACGGCGAAGCGGTAGCCCGGCTGGCACGCATGAGCGCACTGCCGATCCTGCTGACCGGCAGCGCCGACGAACGCGAACTGATCCGGTCGGTCATTTCGGCTGCAGGGCCCGCGGCGCTGACGCGTCTGCACGATCTGTCAGGACAACTGAATATCGGCGAACTCGGTGCACTGGTCGAGCGCGCTGCCGTGCTCGTCAGCAATAACAGCGGCCCCGTCCATCTCGCCTCGGCGCTCGGCACGCCCGTCGTGGATCTGTACGCACTGACCAACCCGCAGCATACGCCGTGGCAAACCGAACACCGTGTGCTCTTTCGCGACGTCGACTGCCGCTGGTGTTATCGCAGCGTCTGCCCGAAAGGCCATCATGCCTGCCTGCTCGGCGTGCCGGCCGCCGAGGTCGCCGCGGCCGCACTCGAGCTCGCGGCCAGACGCACTGCTTCGATGCTCGCCCCTGATGCCGTTCGGTCGATAGCGACTCCCCCTCCCCCCGAACGTGTGTCATCGGATTTTTGACGATTGACGAGTGACAGCCATGCATACTCTGGGAATCAATGCCGTTTATCACGACAGCGCCGCGGTGATCGTGCGCGACGGGGTAGTGCTTGCCGCGGCCGAAGACGAACGCTTCACTCATGTGAAGCATGGGAAGCGTCCAGTACCGTTCTCGACCTGGCAACTCCCATTCGATGCAATCGATTATTGCTTGAAGGAAGCCGGCATCTCACTGGCCGACGTGGATCATGTGGCCTACTCTTACGATCCGGCGCTCCTGCCGATCATGCCCGCGGCAACGCGCGCCGGCCGCGCCTCGATCGCGCTGCCGCTCGAACCCGGTTTGGAGCAACCGGGCGATCCGAGTACGTCGCCATGGGATCCGCTCTTTCTGAGCTACATCGTCAACGCGCGGGCACAACTCATCGACGGCGCGCCGCACCACCTGGCCAAACGTTTCCGGGCAGCCAAGGGCGGCCATCGCTTCGCCTGGCACTACGTCGAACACCATCTCGCCCATGAGGCCAGCGCGTTTCTCGCCGCGCCGGGTGGCGATACGGCCGTGCTCACGATGGACGGCCGCGGCGAAGGCGTAACGACGAGCCTCGGCCAATACGTCGGCGGGCAATACAAACGTATCAAGCAAGTCGAGCTGCCGCATTCGCTCGGGCTGCTCTACGAGGCCGTGACCGACTGGCTCGGCTTTTTGCACTCCTCCGACGAGTACAAGGTCATGGCGCTCGCCGCGTTCGGCAAGCCGGTCCATGCCGACGTGTTCCGTGAAATCGTCCGTTATCGCGGCGATGGCAGCTATACCGTCGAAGCGCCACGTCTCGTCGAACGCTTCGGTGCGCCGCGCGAACGGGGCGGACCGCTCGAGGCCCGTCACTACGACATCGCGGCATCGTTGCAGTGCGTGTTGCAAGAGACGGTGCTGCAGTTGGCGCAGTGGCTGCATGAGCGCACCGGTCTGCCTCGCCTCGCCATGGCCGGAGGCGTTGCGCTCAATTGCGTGATGAATTCGTTCATCCGCGATCGCGGCCCGTTCGAGGAGGTCTGGGTGCAGCCGGCCGCGGGCGACGCGGGCACGGCACTGGGCGCGGCGCTCTGGATCGACTCGCGCGAGCGCAGCCGCCAGGGCGACCACGAACGCCGGTGGGCGATGGATCATGCCTACCTGGGCCCCGCTTATTCCGATGCTGAAATCGAGGCGTTTTTACGCTGGTCGAAACTGCCGTTCAGGCGCTTGACCGATATCGCCGGCGAGACGGCGGAATTGTTGGCGGCCGGCAACGTCATCGGCTGGTACCAGGGCCGTACCGAATTCGGGCCGCGGGCGCTCGGCGCGCGCTCGATTCTCGCGTCGCCGATCGATCCCGGCATGCAGGCAAAACTCAACGAGATCAAGGATCGCGAAGATTTCCGCCCCGTCGCGCCGGTCGTGATGGAAGAGCATGCGGCCGACTGGTTCGTCGGCGCACGCAAGGCACCTTTCATGTTGTTCATCTTCGATGTCCGGCCCGATCGCGCCGAGCGGATTCCAGCGGTCCGTCATGTCGACGGCACCGCCCGCATCCAGACCATCAACCGAACGCAGCATCCCCTCTACTACGACCTGCTCGCGGCGTTTCACGCACGCACGGGCGTGCCGATTCTCGTCAATACGTCGTTCAACACGCGCGGGGAGCCGATGGTCAATTCGCCGCGCGACGCGCTCGAGTCGTTCTGGACGTCTCCGCTCGACGCGCTCGTGATCGGACCGTTTCTGATCACGAAGGCCAAGGATGCTGCGAGCGGGAGGGCCGGGTGAACGTGCGCGATCCGCAAGCCCACGCCGCGTCGATGCCCGAGATATCGGTGGTGGTGCCCACCTGGCGGCGACCCGATCTGCTCGAACGGTGCCTGAATGCGCTCACGCATCAGACCCTGGCGCCGTACCGCTACGAGATCGTCGTCTGCGACGACGGTCCGGATGACGCCACCTTCGAGCTGACGCAGCGCTTCGCGCGCGCGCAGAGCGAACGCAGCTTGCACATCGACTACCTGCCGATTCGCGCGACACAAGGTCCGGCCGCCGCGCGAAACGCGGGTTGGCGACATGCGCGTGCGCCGGTCGTTGCTTTTACCGACGACGACACGATACCCGACGCGCACTGGCTCGAACGCGGCCTCGCCGCGCTGACCGACGGTGTGGGCGCCGCGGCCGGCAAGATCGTCGTGCCACTGCCGCCTCAGCCGACCGACTACGAAGCCGATGCGAGCGGGCTCGAACGAGCCGAATTCGCCACCGCCAACGCATTCGTGCGTCGCGACGCACTCGTTGCCGTCGGGGGATTCGACGAGCGCTTCACGTCGGCATGGCGCGAGGACTCCGACCTGCAATTTGCGCTGCTTTCCATCGGAGCGCGCATCGTTCAGGCAACCGATGCGCTCGTGCTGCATCCGGTGCGCCCGGCACGCTGGGGTGTCAGCCTCGCGCAGCAGAAGAAGAGCCGATTCGAGGCGCTTCTTTACAACAAGCATCGCGATTTGTACAAGCGCCGCATCGCCGCCAGGCCGCCCATCGACTATTACGCCACGGTGGCGGCAGCGCTCGTCGCGCTGGGCTGCGCAGCGGCCGGTGCGCCGTGGGCCGCCTGCGGTGCCGCGCTGATCTGGCTTGCGCTGACGACGCGGTTTTTCGCCCTTCGTATGCAGGGGCGCTCTCGCGCCTGGCCACATATCGCCGAAATGGCCGCGACATCGGCGCTGATTCCGTTCCTATCGATCTACTGGCGTCTTCGCGGCGCCTTGAGCTACCGAACATGGTTCCTCTGAACGACACTGCGCCAGCCGTGCCGATTTTTCCGGCGCCGAGCCGCGTCGCGGTATTCCGCGCGCTCCAATTGGGCGACATGTTGTGCGCCGTGCCTGCGCTGCGCGCGCTGCGCGCTGCCTGGCCGCAGGCCTATATCACGCTGATCGGCCTGCCTTGGGCGACGCAATTCGTGGAGCGCTTCAGCTCGCTCGTCGACGAACTCGTCGTCTTTCCGGGCGCACCCGGCTTTCCCGAGCAGGAAGAAAGCGAGGCTGGCCTGCCGGCGTTTTTTGCGGCCATGCGCCGGCGCCGCTTCGATCTGGCTATTCAGATGCATGGCAGCGGCGGCCCCGCCAATGCGATCGTCGGCCAGTTGGGCGCGAGAGCGTGCGCGGGCTTCATCGAGCCGCACGAAGCGCCCGCACCCGGGCTCCTGGCATGGCCCGACGCGCTACCGGAGCCGCGTCGATACCTGGCCCTCGTGCGGGCGCTCGGGCTTCCCGCGGCCGACGATACGCTCTGGTTTCCGCTCACCGCGCAGGACCGCGCCGAGTATGCCGCGCTTGAAGCACTGCACGGGATCGAGCCGGAGCGGCTCGTCTTGCTGCATCCCGGGGCGCAGCTGCCGTCGCGCCGATGGCCGGCCGCCCGCTTCGCCGAAGTCGCCGATGCGCTCTCGGAACAGGGCTGGCAAATCGCGATCACGGGCACGTCGCACGAAGCGAACATCACCGCGGCGGTACTGGGCGCCATGACGGCCCCGGCGCTCCATCTCGCGGGCGCCACGTCGCTTGGCGGACTGGCCGCGCTCGTCGCGCATGCGCGGCTCGTCGTCTGCAACGACACGGGCATTTCGCATCTGGCGGCCGCCATGTGCACGCCAAGCACGGTCATCGCCTCGGGCAGCGACACGCGCCGTTGGGCACCGCTCGATCACGCGCTTCATCATGTGCTGGCGGACTATCCGCCATGCCGTCCCTGCGCGTTTCGCGAGTGTCCGTACGAGCACGAGTGCGCGCGCAACGTCAGCGTCGAGAGCGTCGTGAGCGAGGCGCTCGCTCAACTGGCGCATCGCATGCGCACGCGCCGGGGCGCGCCCGGCGTGCTGCACATGCGCGGTACACCCGCGAGGGAGGAAAGGCATGCGAACTGAGCGCAGACTGCGTGTGCTGACCTGGCACGTGCACGGCAACTATCTCTATTACCTGACGCAAGCGCCTCACGATTTCTGGCTCGTCACGCGCCCCGGCAATCCGCCGGGCCATGCCGGGAGAACAGGCGTGTTGCCCTGGGGTGACAACGTTCATGAGGTCGACGCACAGGAGGTTGCCGCACGCGAATTCGATGTTGTGTTGTATCAGCATCGCGAGCACTGGGAGACGGACCGCCTCGAGGTGTTGTCCGACGCCCAGCGCGCGCTGCCGCGCATCTATCTCGAGCACGATCCGCCCCAGCGCAATCCGTTTTGCGAACGGCACTGGGTCGACGATCCGAGCACGCTCATCGTTCACGTGACGCCGTTCAATCGACTGATGTGGGATTGCGGCGATACGCCGACACGGGTCATCGAGCATGGCGTCGTCGTGCCCGAGGGTGTCCGTTATACGGGCGAACTCGAACGCGGCATCGTGGTCATCAACAATCTCGCGAGCCGCGGACGCCGGCTCGGCGCCGACATCTACCGAAGCGTGGCCGAGCGCGTCCCGCTCGATCTCGTCGGCATGGATGCGCAAAGCGCCGGCGGGCTCGGCGAAATCGGCAATCTCGATCTCGCCGCGTTTTGCGCCCGCTACCGGCTCTTCTTCAACCCGATCCGTTGGACGAGCCTCGGGCTCGCGATCGTCGAAGCGATGACGATCGGCATGCCGATCGTCGGGCTGGCGACAACCGAGCTCGTCACCGTAATCAAAAATGGCGAGAGCGGCTTCATCTCGACCGATGTCGATTCGCTCGTGCAAGACATGCAGTGCCTGCTGCGCGATCGCGGCGAAGCCAGGCGGCTCGGCGACGGCGCGCGCCGCGTCGCGCTCGAGCGCTTTTCCATCGGCCGCTTCGTCGAAGACTGGTGTCGCGTGCTACGCGAGGTCACCGCCTAACCGGAGAAAAGACGTGAAGGAACTCGATCGAAAGCGAATACTCGTGACAGGCGGTGCGGGCTTTCTCGGCTCGCACCTGTGCGAGCGACTGGTCGACGCGGGCCACGACGTGCTCTGCGTGGACAACTTCTTTACCGGCACGCGTGAAAACGTCGCGCACCTGTTGCCACGCGCCAACTTCGAATTGATGCGCCACGACGTGACGTTTCCGCTGTATGTCGAGGTCGACGAAATCTACAACCTCGCCTGTCCTGCGTCGCCCGTCCATTATCAATACGATCCGGTACGCACCACGAAAACCAGCGTACATGGCGCGATCAACATGCTCGGGCTCGCAAAACGCGTACGCGCGAAGATCTTTCAAGCGTCGACGAGCGAAGTCTATGGCGATGCACGCGTACACCCTCAAAAGGAAGACTACTGGGGTCATGTGAACCCCATCGGCCCCCGTTCCTGCTACGACGAAGGCAAGCGCTGCGCGGAAACGCTCTTCGCGGACTATCACCGTCAGTATGGGCTCGAAATACGCATCGCCCGCATCTTCAATACGTACGGTCCGCGCATGCACCCGGCGGACGGGCGTGTGGTCTCGAACTTCATGGTTCAGGCGCTGTCGGGCGAGCCTCTGACGGTCTACGGCGACGGCTCGCAAACGCGCTCGCTTTGCTACGTCGACGACATGATCGATGCGTTCATCCGCCTCATGGATGCGCCAGACGGGACGTGCCATCCCGTCAATCTCGGTAACCCGCACGAGGTCACGATGCTGGAGCTCGCCGGGCACGTGCTGCGCGCGACGGACTCGTCGAGCGAGATTACATTTCGGCCGCTACCGATAGACGACCCGTGGCATCGGCAGCCGGACATTTCCGCGGCGCGCGCATTGATCGGCTGGGAACCGACGACGACGCTCGACGCGGGATTGCGCAAGACGGCCATGCACTTCCGGGAAAGACTGGTGTCGGGCGTGACGCCGAGTTGACCGACGGCAATGGGTCTTCAGTAGGCACCGACGTCTTCGTCAGGCGTTCGCAGCGAGCCGCTGAATCTCTTCGGCCAGCGCGTCGATCTGTACGGGCTTGACGAGATGCGCATCGAATCCGGCGCGCTGCGTACGCTCGCGCGTCGCGCCGTCGGCATGGCCCGTCAGCGCAATGGCGGGCGGCGGCGTCGCAGTATGCCGTCTGGCCAATTCGCGAATCCGCGACAACACGTCGCATCCGTCCTCATCGGACAACGTGACATCGCATACGACGACCCCCGGCCATTGCGATGGCGCCGTGCGCTCGAGCCGCGCAAGCGCATCGGTGCCGGTCCCGGCCAACTCGACCGTCGCGCCGTTCGCGACGAGCGCGGCTTCGAGCGCGTCGCGCGCCTCCTCGTCATCGTCGATCGCAAGCACCGCGATACCGTCGAGCGGAAGCAGACGGCGTGCTCCGGCGGCCGGGCCTGGCGCGCGCTCCGTGTCCGGCTTTGTCAGGACCCAAGGGGCGACGGCCGGCACGACGGGTACGAGCGGCAATGCAGCGACATAGGCCACGCGCGTCTCGAATGGCCTCGGCATGAACGTGCCGCCGGCGTCCCCGAGCACACGCTCGGCCTCCATGGCCTGCTCGTCCGTCAGCGGCGCGGGCTCCGCGTGGGCACCGAGCACCACGAGCCAGACGACGTTCTCCATGCGTTGCGCGCGCAACACGACGCGTTCGCCGGCGGACGCATGCTCGATCTCGTTGGCACACAACATCGCCACCGCGTGCTCGATCTCCTCGATCTCGCCGGTGACGGGCAGCGTCGCATCGGCGACGTCCGTCTCGAACGCGACACCGCGTGCTGCCGCCTTTGTGGCGACGCGTGCCGCAATCGCGGCGGCGAGCTCGCCGATCGGCAGCGGGTGCGCGGCAAGCTTGCGCTGCGCGTGTTCGAGCTCGCCCTGTTCGCGCTGCAACGCCCACATGCGGGCGTAGACGCCGTCGCGCCGCCCGAGCAGTTCGTTGTGCGTGCCTTGTTCGACGATGCGTCCGTGCTCCATCACGAGAATCTTGTCGGCATCGACGATCGTCGAAAGCCGATGGGCGATCACGATCGACGTGCGCCCCTCGGATAGGCGACGGAACTCGTTCTGGATCGCGCGCTCGGAGCGCGTGTCGAGCGCGGACGTGGCTTCGTCGAAGACGATGATGGGCGGGTCCTTCAAGAATGCGCGCGCGATGGCGATGCGTTGGCGTTCGCCGCCGGACAGCCTCAGGCCGCGTTCACCGACTCGCGTGTCGTAATGATCGGGCAGCCGTTCGACGAACTCGTCGAGCTGGGCCGCACGCGCAGCGCGCACGATATCGGCACGGGTCGCCCTCGCCCGCCCATAGCCGATGTTGTAAGCGATGGTCTCGTTAAAGAGCACCGTGTCCTGCGGCACGATGCCGATCGCCTCCCTGAGCGTGCGGCGCGTCACGTTCGCCACATCCTGGCCGTCGATGGAAATGCGCCCACGGGCCGGCGCGTAGAGCCGAAAGAGCAGCCGCACCAGCGTCGACTTCCCGGACCCGCTGCCCCCGACCACAGCGAGCGTGCGGCCCGGTGTCGCCCGAAAACTGACCTCGTGCAGGATCTGCCGCGCGGAGTCATAGCCGAAGTCGACATGGTCGAACACGATCTCGCCGGCGCCCACGACGATCGGTTGCGCGCCGGACGCATCGCGATCCTCCAGCTCGTCCGCATGTTCGCCGTGCTCGTCGCCCGCGAGCACCGCGAACATGCGCTCTACGTTGACGAGTGCGTCGTTGGTTTCGCGGAAGACGAAGCCCAGCGTGTTCAGCGGCATGCAGACCTGCACGATATATGCGTTCACGAGCACGAGATCGCCCACGGTCATCCGCGCCGCCGCCACATACTGCACGGCGAGCAGCATCGTGGCCGCAATCCCGAGACAGACGATCGCACTCTGGCCGAGGTGCAGTGCCGTGAGTGCGCGCTGATTACGCAGGCGGGCGAGCACCCACCCCGCGAGCACACCACGATACCGCTCGCTCTCGACCTCCTCGGCGGCAAAATACTTCACCGTGTCATAGTTGAGCATGCTGTCGACGAGGCGACTGTCCGCTGCCGACTCGAGCCGGTTGACCTCGCGCTGCACGGTCATGCGCCGGCGCGTGAAGATCATCGTGTAGGTCGAGTACGCCACCAGCGTGCCGGCAATGATCCAGATGAACGTCGCGGTGAAGTTCAGCACCATGATGCCGATGATGCTGGCAATCTCGATCAACGCCGGCAGGATCGTGAACAAGCCGACGCCAAGCAGGTAGCCGATGCCATCGGTTCCTTTCTGCACGTCGCGCACGATGGAGCCCGTCTCGCGTTTGGCATGGAAGCGGGCGCCGAGGCGATGCAGGCGCGCAAACGTGCGCTCGGCGAGCGAGGCCACCGTGTGCTGAGTGACGGTGCTGAAAACGACGTCCCTCGCCTCGCCGAATGCGTCGCCTAAAAAGCGCAGCAGCGCGTACGCGAGCACCAGGAAAACGGGAATGAGCGCGAGCGGCGTGCGGTGGCCGAGATCGTCGACGAGCGAGCGCAGTGCCAGCGGGACCGATACGCCCGCGAGCTTCGCCGCGATCATCAGCGCGGTGGCGCCGAGCGTCTCTTTCCGGTAACGCCAGACGGCCTGCCACAGGTCGCCGGCAATGCGCCGCTTGAGCCTGGCGCGGGCGGCAGCGGGGTCTCTCACGTATCCACTCGAACAGCGTCGTCAGTTTCGGTTACGGCGATCATAGCGGCCTATCCATGCCCGGACACGCAAAATTGCAAGCTTGCGCTGTCGTCGGTGCGCTGCAATGGGCGTTCCCGGGTACGTCGGAAGCGCTTCGAGGCATGGTGCTTGCGGGTCTTCCCATGCGTGCGAAATCCGACGCGCATAGGAAAAACCTTTCGATGGAGGAATCACGATGAAATCCACGACGAAGACCTTACTTGCTTCGGCGCTCGCCATCGCATGCGCGAGCGGCGTGTACGCGCAAGCAGCCGGCGGCGGCCCGGCGGGCACGGGCGGCGGCGCAGGCGGCAACTCGACCGGCGCGGTGGGCGGCCGGGGTGCGGGCGCCTCGCCGGACGGCAGCACGCTCAATACGCCGTCCAAGCGTCAACACATGCGAAGCAACCGGGACCGGGGCGGCTACGGTTCGCCTGGCACGACGGGCATGGGCGCGGGCAGCAACTCGACGATGCAACCGCGCAGCACCGACGAACAGACCCCGGACACGACCAACGGCACATATGGTCCGAAGACGCCTCAGAGCCCGCCGGATCAAGGTCATGAGTGACGCATGAGTTCCCGGAGGCCCGGCGCGCGATGCGTCGGGCCCCGGCGTCGAGCCGGCGCGTCCGTGCGGACGCGCCCGTAAACCGATTTCCCCGGCAGCTCAGCTTTCCCCGTGCAGGCCCCTCGTCGCGACCGTACGTGCGAGCTGCCGCTTGGCGGCGTCGTAAACGCATTCGGGCGTGAACCCGAATTTGCGTTGAAGGTCCTGCATGGGGGCGGATGCGCCAAACGTATGCATCCCGATTCGAGCGCCCGTGCGCCCCACGTATCTGTCCCAACCGAGCGTCGCTGCCTGTTCGACCGCCACACGCGCTTCCACTTCTGGCGGCAGCACACTGTCGCGATAGGCCTCGTCCTGCCGCTCGAAGATATCCCATGACGGCATCGAGACGACGCGCGCCGCAATGCCTTCGCGTGTCAGCCGCTCGTACGTTTCGATGCATACCGATACCTCGCTGCCCGTGGCGAGCAGCAGCACCTGCGGGGCGCTCGCATCGGGCGGATCGGCGAGCACATAGGCGCCGCGCCGTACACCGTCCGCCGGCGCGTAGCGCGTCCGGTCGAAAGTCGGCAACGGCTGGCGCGACAAGACGAGCGCGGTGGGGCGGTACGGTTGCGACAGCGCAATCCGCCAGGCTTCGCTGACCTCGTTCGCATCGGCGGGGCGCAGCACGGTCAGCCCCGGAATGCCGCGCAACGAGGCGAGTTGCTCCACCGGTTGATGTGTGGGGCCGTCCTCGCCCAGTCCGATCGAATCGTGGGTGAATACGTAGACGACCGGTACCTCCATGATCGCCGCCAACCTGATCGGCGGCTTCATGTAGTCGCTGAAGATGAGGAACGTTGCAGCGAACGGCCTCAGGTTCGAAAGCGCGAGGCCGTTACAGACCGCCCCCATCGCATGTTCCCGCACGCCGAAATGCAGATTGCGCCCACCCGGATCGTCGCGACTGAGGCTGCCCGCGCCTTCGAACTTGAGCAGCGTTTTCGTCGAAGGCGCCAGGTCGGCGGCGCCGCCGATGATCCACGGCACGCGCGCCGCGATGGCATTGAGGACTTTACCGGACGATTCGCGCGTCGCAGCGCCTTTCGTATCGGGGTCGAACGTCGGAATATCGGCATCCCACCCGTCCGGCAACGTATGCGCTTCGATTTGCGAGAGCTCGCGAGCGAGGTCCGGATAGCGCTGCGCATAGGCTTCGCGGCGCTGCTCCCATTCGCGCCGCGCCGCCTCGCCGCGGGCGCCGACGCCCTGCGCAAACCGTTCGCGCACACCGGGCGGCACGTAGAACTGCTTGTCTTCCGGCCAGCCATAAGCGCGTTTTGCCAGTGCGACTTCCTCGGCACCCAAGGCCTCGCCGTGCGCCGCGGCGGTATCCTGCTTGTTCGGCGCCCCCCAGGCGATGACGCTCTTGACCACGATCAGCGTCGGAGCGTCGTTCGTCGACTCTGCCTGCGTCAATGCGGCGTCGAATGCAGCCGTGTCATTGGCGTCGTCGACATGCAGCGTATGCCATCCGTAGCCGCGAAACCGCGTTTCCACATCGTCGCTGTAGGCAAGGTCCGTGTGGCCTTCGATGGTGATGCCATTGCTGTCATAGATCCAAATCAGATTGCCGAGCCGCAGGTGACCGGCCAATGATGCCGCCTCGTGAGAAACACCTTCCATCATGTCGCCATCGCCGGCCAGCGCATAGACCCGGTAGTCGAAAAGATCGAGGTCGTCGCGGTTGAAACGCGCGGCAAACCAGCGTCCCGCTATCGCCATGCCGACGCTATTGCCGAGACCTTGGCCGAGCGGCCCCGTCGTCGTTTCGACGCCGGTCGTCATTCGATACTCGGGATGTCCCGGCGTTTTGCTGTCCAATTGCCGAAAGTGCTCGATGTCCTGGAGCGAAACAGCGGGATCGTCGGTCGCCTGGCCCTCGTCGTCGACAGCCTTCACGCCGGCGAGATGGAGAGTCGCATAGAGCAGCATCGATGCATGTCCTACCGACAGCACGAACCGATCGCGGTTGGGCCACAACGGCTTTTGAGGGTCGTAGCGCAGATGGTGCTGCCAGAGCTCGTACATGACCGGCGCGAGCGCCATCGGCGTGCCGGGGTGTCCGGAGTTCGCCTTTTGCACTGCATCCATGGCCAGCGTGCGAATAGTGTCGATCGCCAACCGATCGAGCCTCGGGTCTCGTTGCATGGGGGTTTTCCTCGCAAGGCAGTAAGCGGACTGATCATAGGAGTGCAGCAACGCATGTACCTATCGGCCCCGGACAGCCGCCCGTCGCGCGTCTCCCAGTCCGGCAATGTGTGCAGCGCCGGTGCAGGTTTTTCATGGCCTCCCCGAGCCCCGCCGCGTCGCGCGTCCAGCGTTTCATGGAACGGCGGTTGCTGGATACCGGATATGTCCAACCCGCGCACAAGGAGGCGTACATGGCGCAACATCCAGCGCATTCGCAGCATCAGCGGCATTCGGGACAACCATCGCCAGTCGAGATTCAAAAGGCGCTCGCCGGCGTCGACTACCCGACGACCCGCGCGCACCTTGCCGAAGTGGCGCGATCCCACCATGCCGATCGCGAGATCGTCGAGCTGATCGATAACCTGCCCGATAAGGATTACGACAGCCCGGCCGCGGTATCGAAGGCAATCAGCCGGCAACACTGAGC
Source organism: Trinickia sp. (assembly GCF_057351765.1). NCBI lineage: Bacteria > Pseudomonadati > Pseudomonadota > Betaproteobacteria > Burkholderiales > Burkholderiaceae > Trinickia > Trinickia sp. Next base: position 17,391 of record NZ_JBMRBK010000074.1, read on the forward strand.
GCCGGCCCGCACATCGATTCGATTAACAGAATGGAGAAAGTTATGCCCATCTCAACCGATCCACTAGGCAGCAGAGGTGAAACGCGCATCGTCGGCAAAGGCAGCGAAACGGCCGAAGGTCCGGGGCCCTATGTGATGGCGGCCAGCACCCTGGAAGGCGACAAGGTCATGTGCTCCGACGGTAACGAAGCCGGCAAGATCAAAGAGATCATGCTCGACGTCTACACGGGACGCATTGCGTACGCCGTGATGTCCGTGGGCGGCTTCCTCGGCATCGGCGACAAGCTGCTCGCATTGCCTTGGAAGGCCCTCACGCTCGATACGGACCGCAAGTGCTTCCAACTGTCCGTGTCGTCCGACACCGTCAAGAATGCTCCGGGGTTCGACAAGGACCACTGGCCTGCCATGGCGGACATGGCGTGGGCCAGCGAACTGCATGACTATTACGGGACCGCGCCGTATTGGGGTTCGGGCGTGAGCGACCTGGATAGCGATCTCGACATGCCGAGCGGCACCGTCCCCCGGGACGAGCCTCACCACTGAGTAGTCGGCAGCCCTGGGACCGCCGCCGTTGCGGCGGCGGTCTGAGCCGCATACGTTCATCCGCCACCGATGCCCTGCAACACACGGCCAGTCCCGCCGCAGACTGTGCAGGGCTGTCCCTCTACAGTGCCGGTGCCGCGGCATGCCTGGCACGGCGTTTCGCCGACACCCGGTGCGTCCGGGGGGCCCTCGTCTCCCGGATGTGGTTCGTTGGTGTCTTGCATGAGCAGTTCTCCTAAAAGACCGGCGCCCAGCCGCCGTGTGTAACGCAGCAAATGCCGGACCGCGAGATCCGCGTGCCGGCAGTCAGCAAAAATCACAGTTCCGCCACCATTTATTCGTAGATCCGATATATGACGACGATATCCGGGTTGTCATATTGTTATTCCATGCCACGGGAACGTTACTGCCCGGTGACAAGCAATTCGTTCTTATTGATATCCTTGACATCGGTCGAAATGACGCTTTGGTTGAATTCCTACCTCGCAAACCAAACAGGTTCGCTTCGGAGAAATCCATTCCATATTGCGAAGTTCCACGAGGGGTATTAGTATCGCTCCAGTAGCGAATCCGAGCTTGA